>CAZLPP010000019.1:0-32439 GCA_964561465.1 uncultured Dehalococcoidales bacterium | reverse complement strand
CCTCACCGCGAATGATAGGCAAGGCGGCTCGCGGACGCAAGGGCGCGTGTCAGCTTGCCTGAGACACGCGCGAGTGGTACGATAGCGGGTACTTTCCGGCGCGGCGACCTGCCGCGGACGGAGCAATGGGAGCGACAGTATGGAGACTATCACACTTCAACTCGAGAAGCGGGAGACGCTGGGAAAGAAGACCCGCGGCCTTCGCAGGACCGGCGTGACCCCCGCGCACGTATTCGGACACGAACTCGAGTCGCTGGCCGTTCAGGGCCCGACGTCCGAGCTCGAGAAGGTCATTGGACAGGCCGGCACATCCCGCCTCATCAGCCTCAAGGTGGGCAGCGAGAAGCGACCGAGGCTGGTACTCATCCGGGAGATTCAGCGCAAGCCCGGAACCGGCTCTCTCCTTCATGTGGACCTCTACCAGGTCAGAAGCAAGGAGAAGATGACGGTCGAGGTCCCGGTTCACCTGGTCGGCCAGGCGCCCGCGGTTGCCGCGAAGGCGGGCACTCTGGTTGTGGATCTGTCCTCGCTCAGTGTCGAATGCCTGCCGGCTGACCTGCCGGCTCGCGTGGATGTCGACGTCACGGTGCTCAAGAAGGCCGGCGACGCCATCAGGGTGAATGACGTCAAGGCACCGTCCGGCGTTGCGGTCCTGAATGCTCCCGACCTCGTGGTGGTCAAGATCGAGGAGGAGCGCAAGCCGATAGTGGAGCCTGAGGCGAAGGTTGCCACGGAGGAGAAGCCGGCTGCCGAAGCTCGTGCTGAGCGCCCTGCCGCCGAGAAGAAATAGCGGCTCTCCGATTGTCTCTCGCGCTGTCGCGCAGGGTTCACCCCTGCGCGACAGCACTGTTGGTCTGGTTGGTCGCAGACGTCACCTGCCACCCTGTCGAGTACGATTGAGGGAGTGTGCGATTGAGCAAGCTCGTGGACTTGCTGCAGAAGCTTCATAAGAGCCCCGCGCCTCTCGGATTCGGACTGGCTCAAACCGCTCCGGCTCTCAAGCGTATGCTCGTGATTGCCCGCCTCTCTGGTGAACCCGGTGAGCGTCTCGTTACCGTCATCTCGAGCAGTGCTGACGCTCTTGCGCTGGTCAGTCCCGGCGGCTTGCCGGTTGAAGCTCCGGCTTCCTTCGCGCTCCCCACGGCCATCCCGACCGGGATGTGGCTGGATGCCGGTTCGCCGCTCGTCTCTCGTGGCGACACGGCGTGGGATTTTGTCGCCTGCGGCCCCGATGGCCCCATGGATGTGCTGGCGTGGAAGGACATGGCGTGTCTCATCCGCGTCGCTTCCGGTATGGAGGGCAGTCGGTTGCGCGCCATCGCCGACCTCGGCGCCGATGCGGTCGTGCTGTCATCTGAAGACCTGGAGCTCGGGCGAATCCTCGGGGCGGTCGAGTGTCGGCGCGTGCGCCTCACCTCGGGCAAGCCTGTGCTGCTGCAGATGACCTCGGCATTGACCCCGCTTCAGGTGGCGGTACTCTGGAAGGCCGGCGTCGATGGAATCATCGTGGACGCGGCCGGCGAGGGAGAGGTTCTGGCTCAGGCTCGCGCCGCGGTCGAGAAGGCTTCGTACGATATGCGCAATGGCGGTGCCTCAGGACCTGTGTCCATTGGTGCGCATCTCGCGCAGACCGAAGAGGCTCCTGTGGAGGAGAGAGAGGAAGAGGGAGACGACGATGAGGAGGAGCCTGACGAGGACGAGTAACCCCTGACCTCGCGTGTGCCCCGAGTGCCTCCGCCCCGACCGATGCAAACGAGAGAGGGCCCGCCTGACGG
This sequence comes from uncultured Dehalococcoidales bacterium, assembly GCA_964561465.1. Taxonomy (GTDB): domain Bacteria; phylum Chloroflexota; class Dehalococcoidia; order GIF9; family AB-539-J10; genus SKVJ01. Next base: position 30,664 of record CAZLPP010000019.1, on the reverse strand, counting down.
CGGGCCCTCTCCATGTTTCCGGCGTGACAACCGGCGGCGCTAGAGCCGCTGCGTCATCTGCAGGTACTTGCCCTCCGTCTTGATGGACGGGGCGATGATCATCCTCGTGTGCTGCATCTCCCGGATGGTCCTGGCGCCGCACATGCCCATGCTGGTTCGCAGTGCGCCGACGAAGTTCTGGGTGCCGTCGGTCACGGACGTGGGTCCAAAGAGGATCTGCTCCAGGGTTGCGACTGTTCCGACCTTCACCCTTGTGCCTCGTGGCAGAGCGGGGTGGGGGTTCGCCATGCCCCAGTGGTAACCCCGTCCGGGGGCGCCCTTCGCCTGCGCCAGCGGAGAGCCGATCATCACGGCGTCAGCACCCGCGGCAAAGGCCTTGCAGACGTCGCTGCCCACCCGGAAGCCGCCGTCGGTGATGATTGAGACGTATCTGCCGGACTCTTTGAGATAGGCCTCTCTGGCCGCGGCGCACTCCAGCGTCGCAGACACCTGTGGAACGCCGATGCCGAGCACCTCGCGGGAGGTGCAGGCGGCGCCGGGCCCGACTCCGACCAGAATGGCGTCGACGCCCGTCTTCATCAGTTCGAGCGTCGCATTGTAGCTGCAGCAGTTGCCTACCATGATCGGCAACTGCATCTGTTCCCTGAGTTCGGGAAGCACCAGGCCCCTGGCGCTCTTCGATATGTGTGCCGCCGTGGTGACCGTCGACTGGACGACAAGGATGTCCATGCCGGCCTCTTTGGCGATAGGGGCAAGCCGCTTGGTGTTGGCGGGAGTCGTCGAGACCGCACAGACCACGCCGCCCTTCTTGATTGCCGCGACCCGCTCAGCCACCAGGTTGTCCTTCACGGGCGCCGCGTAGAGCCTCTGCAACAGGGCCGTTACCTCGGATTGAGGCGTCTCCGCGAGTTGCTGGAGGATGGCGTCAGGGTTCTCGTACCGCGTCTGCACGCCGTCGAGGTTCATGACGGCCAGCCCGCCCAGGCGGCCGTACTCGATGGCGAAGGAAGGGCTGACGACGGCGTCCATGGCAGACGCGAGAATGGGGACCTGGAACTTGTGAGGGCCGATCTGGAAACCGACGTCGGTCTGGTCAGGGTTGACGGTGACGTCGCCGGGAACCAGCGCTACTTCATCGAACCCGTAGGCTCGTTCCATCTCCTTGAACTTGGGATACTGCATGGGCCCTCCAGCAGATAAAAAGTGTAGAGAATATACAGCGCGCATACGTCCGAGTCAAGGAAGCGTCTGGTACGCGGACATCACGTCGGCTATAATCGAATCTTACTCTGATTCATGCGCCTTAGTCCGCCATACCGCTGCTAGCTGCTGCGCGGCGTCACCACAAGGAGGATACTGTGACTGAACGGATTCACGTCGGTGTCGCCTGGCCCTATGCGAATGGCCCGCTGCATCTCGGCCACATAGCCGGCTGCTACCTTCCCGCGGACGTCTTCGCCCGCTACAACCGCATGGTCGGCAACGAGGTGCTCATGGTCTCGGGCAGCGACCAGCATGGCGCGCCCATCACGATACGCGCCGAGAAGGAGCACACGACACCTGGGGCCGTCGCCCGGAAGTACCACGAGCAGTTCCTGGACTGCTGGAAGCGGCTCGGCATCTCATTCGACCTGTTTACCACTACCGGCACTGCCAATCATGCCGAGGTGACGCAGGACATCTTCAAGACACTGCTCAGCAAGGGCCACCTCTACCGCGACTTCGTTCTGCAGGCGTACTGCCCTACGTGCGCGCGATTCCTTCCCGACAGGTACGTGCACGGCGTCTGCCCGAACTGCGGCTCCGCCAACGCGCGAGGAGACGAGTGCGAGGCCTGCGGCAAGCCGCTGGACCCGGCCGAGCTCGGCAACCCGCGTTGCTCCGTGTGCGGCGGCGTGCCTCGCTTCGAGAAGTCGGAGCACTTCTTCCTCAGGCTCAGCTCTTTTCAGTCGCAGCTCGCCGACTGGGTCGCCGGCATGACGCACTGGCGCCCGAATGTCATCGGGGCCACGCGTCGCTTTCTCGATGAGGGGCTGCGCGACCGCGCCATCACGCGCGACATAGACTGGGGAATACCCATTCCGGTCGAAGGCTTCGAGAAGAAGCGCATCTACGTCTGGTTTGAAGCTGTGATCGGCTACCTCTCGGCCACGAAGGAGTGGGCGCACCTGCAGGGTGATGACACACTGTGGGAACGCTACTGGAAGCAGGATGCGAAGATCTACAACTTCATCGGAAAGGACAACATCTTCTTCCACACGCTGAGCTGGCCCGCAACCCTCCTGGGCTACGGCGGTCTCAACCTGCCCTACGACGTGCCGTCGAACGAGTTCCTCAACATACAGGGGCAGAAGCTCTCGACCAGCCGCAACTGGGCGGTCTGGGTGCACGAGTACCTGGACAAGTACGACCCGGACCCTCTGCGCTACTTCCTCTCCGCCGCCATGCCGGAGACGCAGGACAGCGACTTCTCCTGGGACAAGTTTGTGCGGCGGAACAACGACGAGTTGGTGGCCACCTACGGAAACCTTGCGCACCGGATGCTGACGTTCGCGCATCGCCATTACGACGGGTCCGTTCCTGACCCGGGCGACCTCGATGAGAAGTCTCAGGCGCTCATCGCGGAGGCCGAGAAGACGCTCGAGTCGGTCGGCGACTCGCTGCGGCGCTGCAGTTTCAAGGAAGGGGTCCGGAACGCGATGGCGCTGGCGCAGTCAGCCAACCGGTACGTCGATGAGCAGGCACCCTGGAAGGTCATCAAGCAGTCCAGGCAGGAGGCGGGCAGGTCGGTCTACACTGTCCTGTGCGTCCTTTCGGCGCTCAGCACGATGCTGTACCCCTACCTGCCGTTCAGCTCGGAGAAGCTGCACCAGGGTCTCGGCTTTGCGACGGGACCGGCCGCGCAGGGATGGAAGCTCGTCCGGCCCGCAGCCGGGCAGGCGCTGGGCGAACCGCGACCGCTGTTCGTGAAACTCGACGAGAAGGTGATAGAGGAAGAGACGGCGCGACTCGGACACTAGCCGGGCGCGCCGTCCTGTGAATCGGCGGGGTCCTGTCTTGTTCAGCTCGCGGCAGCTGTCGGAGCAGGAGCCGGTGAGCCGAAGAGGGCGTTGAGGTCCTCTTCCACCAGCGTCTCCTTCTGTATGAGCAGGTCGGCCATCTGCTGCAGCTTGCTGAAGTTGTCCTCGAGAATCCTCCGCGCGCTCGAGTGTGCCCGCTGGATGCGGCTGTGGACCTCATCGTCGATGTCCTGTGCGATGCGGTCGCTGTAGTCTCGCTGCTCGCTTATCTCCCGGCCCAGGAACACCATCTCCTGCCGCTGGCCGAAGGTGCGCGGGCCGAGTTTGTCGCTCATGCCGTACTCGGTGACCATCTTGCGGGCGAGCTTCGTGGCCCTGTCGAGGTCGTTCTGCGCGCCGGTGGTGATGTCGCCGAACTGAAGCTCCTCGGCCGCTCTGCCACCCAGCAGCGTGGCTATCTGGTCGTTCAACTGTGAGCGCGACCAGAGGTGCCGGTCCTCGCTCGGCAGGAACTTCGTCCAGCCGCCGGCAACGCCACGCGCCACGATGGACACCTTGTGCACCGGGTCTGCGTTGGGAAGCATGCGGGCCACAAGCGCGTGGCCGCTCTCGTGGTAGGCAGTAATGGCTTTCTCATGCGGGCTGATGACCCGGCTCTTGCGCTCCGGGCCCATCATCACGCGGTCGGCTGCGTCCTCGAGCTCCGAGGCGCCTATCTGTTTCAGATTGCGTCGAGCCGCCAGCAGCGCGGCCTCGTTAGCCAGATTGGCCAGGTCGGCCCCGCTGAAGCCGGGGGTCTCCTTTGCGATGACCTCGAGGTTGATGCCCTCGTCCAGCGGCTTATCCTTGGTGTGGACCCTGAGTATCGCCAGCCGCTCCTTGATGTCCGGCAGGTCAATGACGATGTGCCGGTCGAACCTGCCCGGCCGCAGCAGCGCGGGGTCGAGTATGTCCGGCCGGTTGGTCGCGGCCACTACGATGACTTTGGCGTTCGTGTCGAACCCGTCCATCTCGGTCAGTATCTGGTTCAGGGTCTGTTCCCGCTCGTCGTGTCCGCCGCCCAGCCCCGCGCCGCGGTGCCGGCCGACGGCGTCTATCTCGTCGACGAAGATGATGCACGGCGAGTTACGCTTCGCCTGCTCGAAGAGGTCGCGCACGCGTGCGGCGCCGACGCCGACAAACATCTCGACGAACTCGCTGCCGCTGATGGAGTAGAACGGCACCTGCGCCTCTCCGGCGATGGCCTTGGCCAGCAGCGTCTTGCCGGTGCCCGGCGCTCCCACGAGGAGCACGCCGCGGGGGATTCTGCCGCCCAACTGCCGGAACTTGTCAGGCGACTTCAGGAACTCGACTATCTCCTCGACCTCCTCCTTCGCTTCCTCGCTGCCGGCTACGTCGGCGAAGGTGATCTGCGGCCGGTCCGGCGAGTTGAGCCGGGCCCGGCTCTTGCCGAAGTTGAAGGCCTGCGAACCCGCGCCACGCGCGGAGCGGAAGAAGAAGATGAAGAGGGCCGCGAGCAACCCGATAGGCAGGAAGACCTGGATGAAGATGAGTCCCCAGTCGTGCCCCGTGGCCTCGACTTCGAGTGAAAGCCCGCCTTCGCCAACCGTCACACCGCCGGCCTTGAGGATATCAATCAGATCGTTCGTGCTGCCGTAGTAGTCGGCCGTGAGCTTACGCTCATCGCCCGAGAAGCCGGTCAGCGTGTTGTCCTTCTGCGTGACGCGGTCGATCTCACCGGCCCTGGCCGCCGCGACGAAGTCCGTGATGGCGACCTCCTCCGGCCCCTTCCCTTCGGGCATGAAGAGTACGAGGAGGGCGAGAGCGGCGACGAAGAGGAGGAGGTAGTAGATGCTGCTTTGCCAGTTGCGCGGCGTCAAGTTTTGCACCTCGACATTATAGCAGGGCAACGTGAACTCGGGAAAAGGCCGGCCGGTTCCCGCCTGCGCGCCGTTCCTGACTCCGGGCCGGTGGCGCTCCTGCGGGCGAAGCGCCGAAGGCGCTGGCGGCGAGGGATGCTATAATGCAGGCCGGGAGGAAGCGCTACTGGAACCAGCGGAACTCGCGAGACTGGCCACTGACATAGCCTCAGACAAGCAGGCGACTGATGTGGTGCTGCTCGACGTGCGCGCCTCCTGCTCCTTTGCCGACTACTTCCTCATCTGCAGCGGCGAAAGCGAACGCCAGCTCAACGCGATATGGGATGCCATCCTCGAGACGCTGAAGGCCCGCGGCGTGGTCCCTCTGCACAAAGAAGGAGTGCCCGGCTCGGGCTGGCTCCTCGCCGACTATGGCTCGGTCGTCATCCACATCTTCGCGCCCGAAGAGCGCGAGTTCTACCAGCTCGAGGCGCTCTGGAAGGACGCTGTCCCCGTGCTGCGTATCCAGTAGGTGCCCCGCGCCGGACCGAGGCCTAAACGACTCCGAGCCAGCGGTCGGTGCACCGCGTGTAGCTCAGGATCTCCTGAGGCTTGAAGTACAGCGCGATTTCCCGTGCCGCGCTTTCGGCGGAGTCCGAACCGTGCACGAGGTTGTCCTGCAGGTCGATAGCGAGGTCGCCGCGTATCGTTCCGGGCGCGGCCTTGGCTGAGTCGGTGTGCCCCATCAGTTGCCGGACGACGTCGACTGCCTGTCTGCCCTCCACGACCATGGCGATGATCGGGCAAGACGTGATGAACTCGACGAGCCCTTTGAAGAACGGCTTCTGCCTGTGGGCTTCGTAGTGCCTTCCGGCGAGTTCGGCATCCACCTGGAGCAGCTTCATCGCCACTATCTTCAGGCCCTTCTTTTCGAATCGGGAGATGATCTCGCCGGCGAGACCCCGGTGCATCGCATCGGGCTTCACGAGTACGAGTGTTCGTTCCGCGGTGGTAGCTGTCATTGCTGGGGACTCCTTTCGAAGCTAAATCCATCGTATGAGCTGAACGAGGTCCATCTCCTCCATCGAGTCGACGACCCTGTCTGCTGCGATAAGAGCTCGTGGCTCGTGGCTGTTGGTGACGGCGACGCACTTCATGCCGCCCCGTTTGGCCGCCTCGACGCCGTGGGGCGAGTCCTCGAAGACGACGCAATCTTCCGGCGACGCACCCAGCCTCTCTGCAGCACGCAGGTATATCTCCGGGTTCGGCTTGCTCTGCCGGACGTCCGCGCCGCAGACGACGGCGTCGAAGTAGTCGTTGAGACCCAACTGAGAGGCCACCGCGTCGAAGTTCGCCATCGGCGCTGAGGTGCCGAGCGCAACGCGGAACCCGTTCTTCTTCATCGCTCTGAGCAGCGGCAGGACGCCCGGGAAGGGGCGCACACCGTCGCGAATGAGTTCCCGGTAGCGCTCCTCCTTCTCTTCGGTGATGGCGTGGACTTCCGAGGCCGGCGTATGCCCCAGGACCCTCTCGATGATGTAGTCGTCCCGCGTCCCGAAGAAGAAGCGGAACTTCTCCTCGGTGAAGTCGGCGCCGCGCCTGGCGAAAGCCTCACGCCACGACTGGTAATGGGGCGCCGCCGAGTCGACGATGACACCGTCCATATCCCACAGGAACGCCCGCCGGCACCGCTCCCCCGGGACGAAGAGCGACTCCACCTCGGCGACGATGCTGCCGTCATCCAGCTCGAGTTGACCGTGGGTCTGTATCAGTCGCGGGGTGACCTTCAACGCCCGCGCCCTGGCTATGAGCCTGACATCAGTCGGCGCCATCTGCCGGAAGCGAATGGTGCTCTTCGCGGTCACGCCGAAGCTGTACCCCGAACAGAGCACCGTGTACGCTGTCGTTTCGTCGAGGATGCTGTAGACGATGCCGCCGTGCATCACCTTGTGCCAGCCCTGGTGGTCCTCATCCGGCGTGAACGTGGCGGTCACCTCCTCGCCGTCGTAATGCGGCCTGAGGTGCAGCCCTATGGGGTTGGCCTCGCCACAACCGAAGCAGTGGCTCAGTGACTGCTGTCCTTCCGGGATGTTGAGCTGCGGCAGTTCCATGGCTACCTCCTGTCTCTCGGCACGGTGATGTGTGGCGGGCGCAGGTAGACTGGCTGGAGGCTCGCGGCCGGAGGCACATTGCCGGCGCGATATCGTCGCCATCCCTCGGCTGCGAGTGCCTGGAGTCGTGACTGCGGTACCGGCGACACGACGGGCAGGCTGACTCTGAGCAGTTGCCTCAGTCGTTCGCACAACTCGACAATCTCTTCCCCGCACAGCGGTGTCTCGACGTCGATCAGCGTTGCCAGCGTGCCTTCGTCGACGAACTGCTCCTCTTCGGCCTTCTGCCACCGGGCGTCTCGCCATGCGTACACTGCTGTGGCGTATCCCGAGCGTGAGGCGCGAAGGACGGGCCTGACCCGCCGGGCGGCAGGCGGGCACCGGAGCGCCTCGGCAAGTAGAGTCTCTATACCGACGAGCGCCGCGCCGGTCCCCGCGGCGAAGCCCTTCGCCGCCGAGACCGATACCCTCAGCGCGTTGAAAGCCCCCGGGCCGAGCGCGACGGTGACGAGTTCGATGCCCGACGGCGCTGTGGCGGTTTCCTCGAGACCTGCGAGCATCTCCGGCACGAGCCGCAGCGTGTGCTCCTCAGGCTGGACAGGCCGGCCCGTCCAGAGCAAGGCGCCCTGCCGGGCCACGCCGACCAGCGTCGAGGTCGACGACGCGTCCAGCACTAGTTCCATCGGCAGCCGTCCTTCGAAGTCTGCAGCAGGGCATCAACGACCTCGTTGTAGCGGTGGCCCTCCGCGGTGAGGACAACGTCCCGCTGCCCTTCGCGGTCGGTGTAGCTCAGCGTGATGAGGAGGTGCTCCTCAGGAAGAAGGTCCCCGGCCCGGTCGGCCCACTCCACCGCGCAGACGCCGTCGGCGTAGAGGTAGTCCTCGATTCCAAGGTCGGCAATCTCCTGCGGGTGTTCAAGCCGGTAGAAGTCCATGTGGTACAGCGTGAGCCTGCCCCGGTACTGCCTGATGATGACGAACGACGGGCTGGCGGCCCAGTCCGATGCCCCGAGCCCCGCCGCGATGCCGCGCACCAGGCAGGTCTTGCCGGTGCCGAGCTCGCCCGACAGGAGGAAGATGTCCCCCGGCGCCGCGAGCGCGCCCAGCCTGCGACCGAGCGCAACGGTCTGCTCCTCTCCGATGGTATGAATCGTGGTCGAGCTCATCGTCCGAAGTGGTTCCAGCCGGCGTCTCCAACGGCGAACGGGCGGCCTCCGGGTTCCAGGACCGTAACGCCCGGAGTTGCTGTGCGCCCATCGATCTTGCCGATTGCCGTCACGCGGCACGAGAGGCGGGCTCTGATCCGCGCCAACTGTTCCGCGCTGCAGGTGAAAAGCAGCTCGTAGTCCTCGCCGCCGGTCAGGGCGAACCGCATCGCGTCCTCAGAGACGCCGGAGCACGCGCCGCACGCCGGCACGTTCTCAGCCTCAACAGTCGCAGAGACGCCGCTGCAGGCGCACACGTGCCCCAGGTCCGCGATCAGGCCGTCGCTGATGTCGATGGCGCAACGCACGCCCTCTTCCACGAGGACGGCCGCCTCGCGGAGCCGCGGCAGCGGCCTGGATAGTGCGAAAAGAAGGGCGCGAGGCACTGAAGAGGGCGCAGTTCCTGCCCGGCCGAGCAGAGAGAGCGCGGTCGATGCCGCTCCGAGTTCGCCTGTCACCGCGATGAGGTCCCCCGGAGCAGCGGCGGAGCGAAGCAGCAGGCGGCCGGCGCGCGCCTCTCCCAACACGAAGACGGTTGACGTCACGAATGGAGACGAGGTGAGATTGCCGCCGATGATGATAACCCCGTGCTCCGCCGCGAGCGCGCACATCGCCCGGTAGTACTTCACCACATCGTCCGAATCGACGTCCTGCGGACAGGAGAGCGAGACGAGCGCGTACCGGGCGGCGCCTCCCATGGCTGCGATGTCGCTGAGATTGACGGCGAGTGACTTGTGGCCGAGGTCCTCCCAGCTTGACCACTCGAATCGGAAGTGTACGTTCTGCACCAGCGAGTCGGTCGTGGCGAGTTGAACCAGCTCCGTTCCGGTCCACGCCGCCGCGTCGTCGCCTATGTCGATGAGGATGCGGCGATGGGCTTCTGCGGACGAGTCGTGAGAGGACTGTACGACATCCCGGATGAGTTCGATGAGTCCGAACTCGCCGAGGGCCGAGAGCTTCATCGGCGCGATTATACCATCGGTCACGTAGCGCACAAAGGCGATGAGCCGGTGGTGCTATAGTGGCCTGTCGTGACCAGGTGCGTTGTGCTGGCGGACATCCACGCGAACGTGCGCGCGCTTGACGCCGTTCTGAACGACGCCGTTCGGCACGGGACCGTGGACGTGCTCTGGGTCCTGGGCGACATCGTCGGCTACGGCGCCGAGCCGAACGAGTGTATCGAGCGTCTGCGCGACTACCCCTGTGTCTGCATTGCGGGGAACCACGACCTGGGCGCCACCGGCCGTGCCGATCTGTCTCTCTTCAACGCTGATGCCGCCGCCGCCTGCCTCTGGACTCGCGCCCGGCTTTCCGCCTCGTCGGCCGAATTCCTTGATGCACTCTCACTGGGGGTCGAAGAGCCGCCCTTCCTGCTGGTGCACGGGTCGCCCCGCGACCCGGTGTGGGAGTATGTGGTGTCGGCTCCGGGGGCACGAGCGGTGTCCGGGTTCTGCCCGCAGCCGCATTGTCTCGCCGGCCATACCCATGTCCCGGCGCTGTTTCGCATGGATGCCGGGACGCCGCACGACACCCGGGTCGGCGTCGTCGACATCGACCTGCGTCAACGTGGCGGTCGATTGCTCCTCAATCCCGGCTCGGTCGGCCAGCCGCGTGACGGCGACCCCCGAGCCGCCTTCGCTGAGGTCGACCTGGACGAGTTGACGGTGCGCTTCCGGCGGACCCCGTACGATGTGCAGCACGCCGCCGCAGCCGTAGTGAACGCCGGACTGCCGCGAGGACTTGCGGCGCGACTGCTCGTTGGCTTCTGAGTAGCATCATGGTATAATGTCCGCCATGTGCGATTACGAACTGGTAGCTATCGTGAGCCCCGAAGCCAACGAGGAGACTGTTGCGGGAAAGATCGATGGTGTGAGCCAGCTTATTGTCGGACGCCAGGGAGTCGTTGAGGAAACGCAGCGCTGGGGCAAGAAGAGATTGGCCTATCCCATCAAGAAGTTCGTTGAGGGCAACTATTCTCTCATGCGGTTCAAGCTCGAGCCCTCGTACGTGCTCGAGTTGCGTCAGAGACTCGAAGCTGATGAGTCGGTCCTCCGGTACCTCGTTATCAAGAAGGGCTAGTAGATAGTGGCGACGCTCAACAAGATCATTCTCATCGGGAATCTCGGCTCTGACCCCGAGATGCGCTATACGCCCGATGGGAAGTCCGTGACGTCGTTCCGCATGGCTACGAACTACCGGTACACCAGCGCCTCGGGTGAGACGCACGAGGAGACCGACTGGTTCCGCGTGACGGTCTGGGGCAAGCAGGCGGAGCAGTGCAACCAGTACCTGACCAAGGGACAGCAGGCGTACGTTGAAGGTCGCCTGCATGCGCGCCCCTGGCAGGGGCAGGATGGACAGATGCGAACCAGCCTGGAGGTTACGGCCAACCGGGTCATGTTCCTCGGTAAGGCGGCCGGAACCGCAGCGCTGCCGGATGAGGGGGACATCGTCCCCGGTGATATTCCGTTCGACCAGAATTGAGGAGTGTGTTGATGCCAAACTTCCGGTATTCCAGGAGACGCACGAAGTACCGCGGTGGGAAGCCGCGGGTATGTCCATTCTGCGCCGACAAGATTGAGATTGACTACAAGGACACGGGCCTGCTGGCCCGGTTCATTCAGGGCGGCGGCAAGATCGCGTCGCGCCACAAGTCGCGGGCGTGCTCGAAGCACCAGCGGCGCCTCTCCGAGGCCATCAAGCGCGCGCGCTACCTGGCGCTGCTGCCATACGGAACGAGTCACATCTGGAAGACGGGATGGACCGCCTCGGCGAGTCCGTCCGGTTCGTCCGGGTCATAGGAGCTGGAGATGCCTAAGCGAACGTATCAGCCGAAGAGGATTCCTCGCAAGCGGAACCTCGGCTTCATGGCCAGGACGTCGACCAAGGCGGGCATTCGCGTGCTGAAGTCGAGGCGGGCGAAGGGTCGCGTAAAGCTGACGCAAGTCTAACCCTGGATGAGGAAGCCGTGGTCCCTGGCCGGACGGGAGCAGTTCACGGCTGTGTTCCGCCGGGGGCGTCCGTACTCTGGTAGACTGGTAGTCGTGCGGGTCTTGTCGACTGGCCGTGAAACCAGTCGGCTCGGTCTTGTGGTGGGGAAGAAGGTGGGGGGCGCCGTGGAGCGCAACCGCGCGAAGCGACTGATTCGCGAGGCAGTGAATATCCGGACGCTGACGACGGGATGGGATGTGGTCGTCATCGCCCGACCGGGCTTGCAGAGTGCGAAGTATCGACTCGTTCAACAGGAGCTGCAGGAGCTCCTCCTCAAGGCAGGGATCGCCCAGGGAGGGCGCGTCACTGGCGGTCGCCCTGATTCGCGCCTATCAGAAGACGATCTCTGAGGTGACGCCTCACAGCTGCCGGTTCCAACCGACCTGCTCCGAGTACACCGCCGAGGCCATCACACGCTACGGCCTGGTCCGGGGCATCGGCCTTGGCATGCGCCGGTTGCTGCGCTGTCATCCGTTCTCTGCCTCCCGGTATGACCCCGTTCCGTGATCCTTGATTTGTGTGCGAGAGCAGGTATTGATGAAGGCAGTTCGAGTAGCCACACTGGTTCTCCTTGCCATGGTTGCAGTCTCCGCCACCGGATGCATGTCGCAGCCGGTCGCGCAGGGATTCGTGGGCGTGGCGTCCGACGGCGACAACCTCTACGTCGGGTCCGCCGACGGAAGGATACTGCGCCTCGACACGGATGCCCGCGCCGGTGGGGCAGCCTTTCCGTCCCAGGGCGAGTGGGAGTACGCAATCACGAAACCCAGCAAGGGCGGATTCGGATGCAGCACGACGCAGTCCCCGTCCATCATCTACGGTGATCCGGTTCTGGATGACGGCCATCTTTGCGTTGCCACCTACGACGGCAAGGTGCTGATGCTGGATTCGGCCTCCCGCGAGGCGGGGCTCGTCTTCCCGCAGGTGCGCTCGGGCGAGTGGCAATACCCGCGCAGTGATGAGTCCGTCGGCCCCATCGTGGGCAGCCCCGCCGTGGTCGGCGACGTCGTTTACGTCTGCAGCTCGAAGAGGGAGAAGGGACAGACGTCAGGCCTGGTGTACGCCCTTGACCGTCTCTACGGTGACGAGTTGTGGGTTTCCGAGCCGCTCGACGGCAAGCTATGGATCACTCCGGCCGTGCAGGGCGACTCCCTCATCGTGAGCACGTTGGGCGGCGTCCTGCTTCAACTCGATGCGTCGTCCGGCGCGGTGCGGCCGTGGAGCTACGACGCAGGCGTCGGCTTCGTGTCGTCCCCGCTGGTCCTGAATGGCACGGTGTACGTGGGCTCATTCGACCGGTCCCTGTACGCCATCCCGGTCGGGGCACAGTCACCAAGCTGGCGCTTCCAGGCCGGCAACTGGTTCTGGTCCACGCCCGTTGCTGTTGGCGACACGCTCTACGCTACCTGTCTGGACGGCAAGCTGTATGGGCTCAACGCTGCCAGCGGCGTGCCGGCGTGGAGTGCGCCGTATGACGCGGGGAGCGCCATCGCCGCACCGCCTGTCGTGGTGGGTGACCGCGTCGTCGTGGTGACCAAGTCGGGCGACGTCCACGTGGTCGGACTCGCCACCGGGTCGGGCGTGCGCGTTCCAAATCCTTCGAACGAGAAAGCGTCCACGTGCAATGCTGCGGTCGTGGCTGCGCCCGCCGCTCACCAGGGCATTGTTTACATCCGGGCGCAGAACAACACACTCTTCGGTATCGACCCCGTGGCAGCCAGAGTGATCTCGACCGTCTCGCTGAAGATGGAGTGATGCCTTAGATGGCCAACCTTTGGAATGTGGTAATCCTGCGGCCCATGCTGAACGGACTCATCGCCCTGTCCGGCGCACTGCCGGAGGCGGTTGAGTTCGGACTGGCAATCATCATATTCACGCTGATCGTGCGCCTTGCGCTCACGCCGGTGGTCATACGTCAGACCAAGTCGACGAAGGCCATGCAGGAGCTGCAGCCCAAGGTGAAGGAGCTGCAGAAGAAGTACGCGAAGAACAAGGAAAAGCTCCAGCAGGAGACGATGAAGCTCTACAAGGAAGAGGGCATCAATCCTGCCGGTTGCATGTTGCCCATGCTCATCCAGTTCCCGGTGTGGATCGCGCTCTACCAGTCAATCACGAAGGCGCTCGCCACCACTCCCGAGAATCTGCTCGATCTTGCGCAGCACCTCTATGCCTCCGACACTATAGCGCGAGCCGTGCCGGTCAACAGCAACTTCCTCTGGCTCGACCTGGGTCAGCCTGATACCACGATGGTCATGGCCATCCTCGTCGGCGGCACGATGTGGGTCCAGCAGAAGATGACGACGGCCCCGTCGGTGGACGCGCGCCAGCAGTCGACGAACCAGATGATGCTCATGATGATGCCGTTGATGTTCGGCCTCTTCACCATCATGTTCCCGAGCGGATTGCCGCTTTTCTGGCTGGTCTCGAACATCATTGGCATTGCCACCCAGTATGTCGTCGGTGGCGGCTGGGGCTACCTGAAGCGCGGTGGGCCGGCCCCTGTCACCGCTGCCGCCAAAGCCAAGTAGCACCATCTTCGATACGGGGCGGGCCAAGTTAGGAGAGCCGATGAAAGATGGCGATCTGGACCTGACGGGACGCACCACTGGTGAACCGTCGCGCGAGCCCGGCGATGTCCCGGATGAGGACCTCGACCGCGGAGAGGACACAGCGGAGAACGAGGACTCGGAGAATCGGTATCCGGACGACGAAGAGGAAGAAGAGGATGAGGCTATCTCCGGCAACCGGGCCGACCGTCCCTCAAGCGAGGCTGGCCGTGCGGCTGTCGAAGTCCTGACTCGCTTGCTTGAGCTCATGGGCCTCGAGGGCGACGTTGTCTGTCGCGAGACCCAGGACACGACGATTCTCGATATCGAGGGCGACGACCTCGGAGTGCTCATCGGTCGTCGCGGTGTGACGCTCGCCTCCCTGCAGCACGTGGCGCGACTCATGGTTGCCGCCAGGCTGTCCGAGTGGCCGCTTCTCAGTGTCGATGTGTGCGGCTACAAGCAGCGGCGCCGCATCGCGCTCGAGGAACTTGCCCGGAGGCTGGCCGACCAGGCCAAGTACCGGCGCAGACCCATCGCGCTGGAGCCCATGCCACCCGACGAGCGACGCGTCGTCCACCTCGCCCTGGCACACAATCCCGACGTGTACACCGAGAGTGAAGGCGAGGAGAGCGAGCGCAAGGTCGTCATTCATCCGAAGAGGGCGTAGGCATGTTCAAGAGCGTTGACCCCAAGGCCCGCTTCCCCGACATGGAGCTTGAGACGCTCCGCTTCTGGAAGGAGAATGCTGTCTTCCAGAAGAGCATCGAAGCGCGACGCGGGCAGCCGTACTACACGTTCAACGACGGACCACCCACGACCAACGGCAGCCCGGGCATCCACCACGTGCTGTCGCGCATCTTCAAGGACATCCCCTGCCGCTACAAGACGATGCGCGGGTTCTACGCGCCGCGCAAGGCGGGCTGGGATACGCATGGCCTGCCCGTTGAACTTGAGGTTGAGCACACCCTCGGCCTCAAGAGCAAGAGGCAGATCGAGGAGTACGGCGTCGCCGAGTTCAACCAGCGCTGCCGGGAGAGCGTCTTCAAGTACATCCGCCTCTGGGAGGCGATGGTTGAGCGCATCGGCCACTGGATCGACATGGATGATCCGTACGTCACGCTCAAGGACGACTACATCGAGTCCGAGTGGTGGGCTATCAAGCAGCTATGGGACAAGGGCTTCATCTACCGCGGGTACCGGACCACCCCTCACTGCCCGCGATGCGGCACGTCCCTGAGCTCCCACGAAGTGGCGCTCGGCTATCAGGACGACACGTCTGACCCGTCGGTCCACATCAAGTTCCGCATCACCGACGAGGCGCTGGCCGCGTCGCCGGAACTGCGTGCACTCGTTCCATCCGGCAAGCCGGCGTATCTACTGGCTTGGACCACCACGCCGTGGACGCTTCCGGGGAATACGGCCCTGGCCGTCGCCACGGATGCGCCGTATGCGGTCCTTTGCGGACCGGACGATGTTCTCATCATGGCTCAAGCGCTGGTCGAGAGCGTCGGCGTCCCGGGCTACGAGGCCGCCGGCGTCGTCTCTGGCGGCAGCCTCGCGGGGCTGCACTACGAGCCGCTCTACAACCCGCACGACTTCGGCGTCCCTCGTCTGGGAATGCCCTCGTTTGAGGCACAGAGCCGCCCCGAGAAGCTCACGTATCGTGTCATCGCCGCGGACTTCGTATCGATGGAGGACGGTACCGGCATCGTCCACGTTGCCCCTTCGTTCGGTGAAGTGGACTTCGAGGCCGGAATGCGCGAGGGGCTGGATTTCGTGCAGCAGGTCGACCTCGACGGCAAGGTGACCGGTTCGTACGCGTTCGCCGGCAAGTTCGTCAAGGCGGCTGACCCTGAGGTTACCGAAGATCTGAGGTCCCGGGGACTTCTGTTCAGAAGCGGCACCATACGGCACACGTATCCGTTCTGCTGGCGCTGCGGCACACCGCTGCTGTACTACGTGAAGCGATCATGGTACGTGCGGACGACTGCGAAGCGCGACCGGCTCGTTTCCGGCAATCTGGAGATCAACTGGTATCCGGAGCACATCAAGTACGGGCGTTTCGGCGACTGGCTGGAGAACAACGTTGACTGGGCCTTCTCCCGCGAGCGCTATTGGGGCACGCCTCTCCCTGTGTGGGAATGTCCCCAGTGCGGGCGGCACGAGTGTGTCGGCGGTCGGGCGGACCTGGCGTCGAGACCCTCGGTCCAGGGCTACAGGCCTGACCTCGAGCTTCACCGGCCGTACGTCGACGAGGTCACCTTCGCCTGTCCGGACTGCGGCGCGACCATGCGGCGCGCTCCCGAGGTCATCGACTGCTGGTTCGACTCGGGCGCTATGACCTGGGCGCAATGGCACTATCCGTTCGAGAACCAGGACCTCTTCCCGCGCATGTTCCCGGTTGACTACATCACGGAGGCCATCGACCAGACCCGGGGCTGGTTCTACAGCCTGCACGCGCTCTCCACCATGGTGTTCGATGGTCCCTGCTTCATGAACTGCGCCTGCCTCGGCCACGTGGTCGACGCCAACGGCGAGAAGATGAGCAAGTCGAAGGGCAACATCATCGACCCGTGGTCCGTTCTCAACGAGTATGGCGCCGATGCCCTGCGCTGGTACATGCTCTCCTCCGTCCCGGGTGAGAACCAGCACCGGTTCTCGTTGCAGGCGCTGTCGGAGACGATGCGTCGACACCTGCTGACGCTGTGGAACACGTACTCGTTCTTCGTTCTGTATGCCAACATCGACGGCTTCGTTCCCGGGAGGGAGCAACCCACTGTCCTGTCTCAACTCGACCGCTGGATCATCTCCGAGCTGAATCAGCTCGTGCTCGATGTCACGAAGACCATGGAGGCGTACAGCTTCACGCAGAGCATCCGGCGCATCGAGGAGTTCATCGATCTTCTCTCGAACTGGTATGTGCGGCGCAGCCGCAGGCGCTTCTGGAAGAGCGAGAGCGACGACGACAAGCTGGCGGCTCACACCACGCTGTACACGTGTCTCACGACGCTCATCAAGCTGCTGGCGCCCATCGCGCCGTTCGTTCCCGAGGAGATGTACCAGAACCTCGTCCGAAGCGTCGACGCTGATGCGCCGATGAGCGTGCATCTGACGGACTACCCCATCGCCGAAGCGGCCTGCATTGATGCGCCGTTGAACCGGCACATGGAGCTCGTGATGAACCTGTCGAGCCTCGGCCGGGCGGCTCGAGCCAAGGCCGGCATCAAGGTGAGACAGCCGCTGACGAAGGCCATCGTCGTGCTGCCGGACGACGAAGAGCGGGCATCCGTTGCCGCTCTGAGCGAGCACATCAAGGACGAGTTGAACGTCAAGGAAGTTGAGTTCGTCGCGGCGCTCGAAGGCTCGTCGTCCGAGTGCATCACGGCGGGAGACGACCGCTACAGCGTCGGCGTCATCACCGGTCTCTCCGGAGACCTGATGGCCGAGGGCTTTGCCAGGGAGCTTGTGCGACGGCTCCAGACAATGCGCCGGGCCGCCGGCTTCGAGATCTCGGACCACATCGAGGTCTTCTACCAGACGGGTGAGGTGCTGCAGGACGTCTTTGAACGCTACGCCGACTACATACGACAGGAGACGTTGTCGGTCGGGCTGTTCTGCGCTGTCGTGCCCGAGGACGCGTCGACGCAGTCGTTGAAGCTGTCCGGTAACGAGATTGTGCTTGGCATCAGGCGCGCGGCATAACGCCCGCGCCTGATGTGCGATCCCATCCCCGCACGTGGCGCAGTCTGCCGGAGTCTAGTCCCAGGGGGGAGGACTCTCGCGCAACTGGGCGCTCGTCGTGACCCGGTCCTTACCCCGCACGTAAACGATCGTCACCGAGTCGCCGACGTTGCTCTTGATGATGCCCTGGAGCAAGTCGTCGCTCGTCGAGACCTCATTGCCGTTGAACTCGACGATGACGTCGCCCTTCCTGATGCCCGCCTTCTCTGCCGGCCCTCCGCTGCTGACCTGGACGACCAGCGCACCCTTGTTGACCGTCAGGTCGTTGACGGCCGCAGTGAAGCGGTCCACGGTGTAGAGCGAGACGCCAAGCCACGGCCTCGTGACGTAGCCCTGGTTGACGAGCGACTGGATGACCGGCTGTGCGCCATCGATGGCTATGGCATAGCCCATGCCCTCGACTCCGATGGTCGCTACCTTGACGCTGTTGATGCCGATGACCTCTCCGGACATGTTGACCAGCGGGCCGCCGCTGTTGCCCGGATTGATGGCGGCGGTCGTCTGTATCAGGTCGCGCAGCGTTGAGCCGCCGACGGCGAGAGAAACGTCGAGCCGGCTGACGATACCTTCGCTCGCAGAGATGCCCTCGCCGAGGGCGTTGCCGATGGCGACGACCCATTCTCCGACCTCGAGGTTGATGGACTGTCCGAGCCTGGCGTAGGGGAGCCCGTTAGCCTCGGCCCGAATCACCGCCAGGTCGGTCAGCGGGTCGGTGCCCACCACGGAGGCGCGGTAAGTCGTGCCATCGTGAAGCTCAACCTGTATCTGACGGGCGCCCTCGACCACGTGGTTGTTCGTCACGATGTAGCCCGCGGAATCCAGGATGATGCCCGACCCGGCTGCTTCCTGCGTATACGCCTGATTGAACAGGTCGTAGCCGACCATCTCGGTCATGACGGAGACCACCGCCGGCCTGACCTCTCTCACGACAGCCGCGATGGAGGGGAGGCTGTCCGGCGTGCCCGAAGAAGGCGACGGGAGGGTCCATGACGGGTCGATGTACTCACTCTGAGGGCGCGGAGAGGTTGACGTCGGCGTTGTGGCCGACGGGTCGATGATGACGCAGCCGGACAGCAGCACGAGAATGCATGCCGCGGCCGCACAGAACGTTCTCGCTCTCACGTATCTGCTTCTCATGACACGTCATTATAGCATCGGATATGTCATCCTCCTCCCGTGTGCACCGATGGCTCAGACGGTGGTGTTATAATGGCCGGAGATGGCCGATTCTGTGGTCGGACAGTACGTCAATCTCCTGCTCCGTGGCGTGGTGGAGCCGCTGATGCTGTTCGTCATCGACGAGTTGCCCAGTCATGGCTACAGCATCGCCAAGGAAATCGAGCGACGTAGCAGCGGCTACCTCAAGCTCACGGCGAGCACCGTGTACTCCGCACTCCGCCGCCTCGAGGCGGAAGGGCTCGTGCTGAGTTCATGGCAATCGGAGGCCAGCAGCCAGAAGCGGCGCCGGTACGAGCTGACCGACAAAGGCAAGCAGTTGCTCAAGGCGCAGCTCTCCGAGTGGGAGAGGTTCTCGGTCGCTACGGAGCGCGTGGTCACCAGCAACTGACCTTCCCTATTCCCGCAGACTCATATCTCCTCATCCCTGCGGCTGCGTCTTTCCTTCTCGCTTCGCACGTTCGCACGGGCGTGAAGCGTGTCTTGCTCCGGTGCCCGGCAATCCGCTGCGGCGAGAGGCGCACCGCGGCAACATGTGACGCCGAAGCCTGACGACCCCATTCGTGGCCCGCGATGGGTGCGAGAGCGTTCGGAGGAAAGAGAAGAGGGTCGCGACAGGTGTTCCTGCCGCGGCCCTCTTCGGGTGAATCGAGGAGGTTCCTCCGGAGGGGTGGGCGATTCTATCCCTGGTAGGCGTGCCCCTCTCTCTCGAGCAGCCACGCCGCGATCTCCTTGGCGTTGCTTGTCTCCCAGAACTTGCCTCGCTTGCCGCTGGGCTTGGCGTCCGCGCCGGCGGCCTCCTGGAAGACTATGAACTTCTTGCCCTTCGGGTACTCGGAATTGATGGTGACCGAGATGAACGGCTTGACATATATCTGCCCGAGCTTGCAGACCATCTCGCTGCCCGCGGGGATGGCGTCTATCTGCTGAGCCAGTGCGTCCTTGGGCGACAGCTTCTTGTCCTGTACCGCGCTTGCATCCTTGTGTCCGAACATTCTGTTCTCCTCTATGGGCCAGCTCGCGCTGGTTCGTTGTTGTCTCTTCGTGCTGGCTGCCGATGGCGTGAATCATCCGCTCTCGTGCGGTGAAGCAGTCTCGTCGAGTGGCCTCGCGGATGAGCAATGGTCCCGAGCGGTGACTGAAGGATTCAGGGCCGCCGGTTCAGAGCCGGTCCGCGTGGGCGCCTCTCTAGAGTGCGCACGGTGGCGCGGGAGAAGGAGGCGGAATGTCGAGCAACTGGCAAACGTAGCGCCGGTTCTTGCACCAGATGAATCTGGGGAAGTGCTGCGTCGAAGGCGACTCGAGGGCGGCTGCCGGCGGCGGGGCGAGTCCCGGTGCAGCGGCCACGTGCTGGTGCCGTGTACTGTTGTAGTGCCTCCCGGGAAGCGAGCGGAAGGAATACAGCGCGACGTCGTGACTGATGGGGAAAGAGGCTCCGGCAACGAGGAGGTCGGTGGGCGCACTGAGCCGGAGCGCGTCAGCCTGCCTTGGCTGCTCCGTGGCTCCCGTCGCCATCGGAAGCAGGACGGACAGCACCAGCGCTATCGACAGAACGGCGACAAGCGGCCCTTCCCGCCGCCTCCAGTCGAGCACGATATGATTCTAGCTCATGTGCGGCCCTCCTTCCACCCGCTCGCGCACGCGCGGCCTGCGGCAAGGCCGTCCACGGCTGCATGGCTTCTATCCGAGTGTGCCGGCACGGGCAGGCGTCGGTGCGGGGCATCGCCGAACGATGCTAGAATTGCCGCCAGTGCTGCGCGTGCGTTCCGGCTCGCCTGTGGAGTGGCGCGAATGGTTTGCGTTCTTGTGGTAGATCAGGGCACTACGGGAAGTCGCGCGGCGTTGTACGCCGCCGATGGCTCGCGTGTTGCTTCGGCCTACCGCGAGTTTCCGCAGTACTTCCCCAGACCGGGGTGGGTAGAGCACGACGCACTTGAGATCTGGCGCAGCGTGGTGGAGTGCATCTCCGACGTGCTCGCCTGCGCGCCGTCCGCCAGGGTGGCCGCCGTCGGAATCACCAACCAGCGAGAGACCACCATCGCCTGGGACTCCTCCACCGGAGAGCCGCTGTGTCGCGCCATCGTCTGGCAGTGCAGGCGGACGGCTGACCGGTGCGCGGAACTCAATCGCGATGTGAATCAGCGGCGGACCGTTCGCCGCATCACCGGGCTTCCCGTTGACGCCTACTTCTCGGCCTCCAAGCTCGAGTGGCTGCTGGCCAATGTCCCTGCGGTCGCGCGGGCGGCGCGCAGCGGCTCGTTGCGGGTCGGGACTGTCGACTCCTGGCTGCTCTGGAAGATGACGGGCGGGACCGTGCATGCAACCGACTACACCAACGCTGCCCGCACCATGCTGTTCGACATCGATCGCCTCTGCTGGAGCGAGGAGCTCGTCGCCGAGTTCGGTGTGCCGCCCTCGGCGCTTCCGCATGTCCGAAGCTCCATGGGGCCGTTCGGCGTGACCGCGGCAGGCTGGGGCCTGCCTTCCGGAGTCCTCATCTCCGGCATTGCGGGAGATCAGCAGGCGGCGCTCTTCGGACAGGGATGTCTCGAAGCCGGCAGCGCCAAGAACACCTACGGAACCGGCGTGTTCGTGCTGCTGAACGCCGGCGCTTCAAGACCGCGCGGCGACGAACGCCTCATCACGACGCTGGGATGCGGGACCGAAGTGCGGCCTGTCTACGTGCTCGAAGGTGCGGTGTTCTCGGCAGGGGCCGTCATCCAGTGGCTGCGGGATGAGCTTCACCTGCTCGGCTCGGCGGCCGAGTCGGAACAGATGGCCGCGTCGGTAGCCGACAACGCGGGCGTCTACTTCGTTCCAGCCCTCGCCGGGCTGGGGGCGCCCTACTGGGACCCGGAAGCACGGGGGACGATTACCGGCATTACCAGGGGCACCACGAAGAATCACATCGTCCGCGCTGCCGTGGAGGCCATGTGCTACAGGACGAGAGATGTTGTCGAAGCGATGCTCGAAGACACCGGGCTCCAGCTCAGTGAGTTGAAGGTCGACGGTGGAGCGGCAGCAAACAGCTTCCTCTGTCAGTTCCAGGCGGACATGCTCGGCGTTGCCGTAGTCCGGCCCGGTGATGTTGAGTCCACGGCTCGCGGGGCTGCGGCGCTGGCGGGACTCGGCAGCGGCTTCTGGAAGGACGCACGAGAGCTTGAGGCGGCTCGCACCGTGGACAGGGTCTTCCGCCCGGTGATGCCTCGCGAGCAGAGCCATTTCCTGTATCGGCAATGGCAGCGGGCTGTCCGCTCTGCACTGGCCGGTCGGGACAAGGATTCGTGCCGTGCGTGAGTGTGACGTAGTCATCGTGGGTGGCGGTGTGGTTGGCGCCGCTGTGGCGTACGAGCTGTCCCACTACCGGCTGAAGGCGGCCCTGCTCGAGAAGGAGGAGGAGCTTTCCTTCGGCGTCTCCAAGGCCAATAGCGGCATCATCCATCCCGGCACACAGAATCCGCCCGACTCGCTGAAGGGGCGCCTGTGCGTCGAAGGCAACCGCCTCGTGCGGGAGATGGCGACGGTCCTCGACCTCGACTTCAAGGAAGTGGGCGAGCTTGTCGTCGCGTTCGATGACGACGAACTCGGCCGCCTCTGGCTGCTCAAGCAGGAGGGGGAGCTGCTTGGAGTTCCCGGCCTGGAGATCGTGTCGCGTGACTGGCTTAGAGACAACGAACCGAACCTCAGTCGCGATGCGGTGGCCGCCCTGCATGCGCCCACAGCCGGCATCATCAGTCCCTACCGTTTCGTCTATGCGCTGTCGGAGAGCGCCGCGCTGAATGGGATTGATATCGTGACCCGTGCCCGCGTCGAGCGGATCGAGCATATCTCTCCCGGTCGCCCGGGCGATAGAGCACGCTTCGCACTTTCGACTTCAGCCGCGGAGTTCGCCGCCCGGTACGTGGTGAACTGCGGCGGGTTGTACGCCGACGATATCGCCGCGATGGTCGGTGTGCACACGTTTCACATCCGGCCGCGCAAGGGCGAGGAGTACATACTCGACAAGAAGCGCCGGTACCTGACGCGTCATCTGCTGTTTCCGGTGCCCACGCCGGAGTCGAAGGGCATTCTGGTGACCCGGACATCGGACGGCAATCCGATGATAGGCCCGACGGCCTTCGAGGTGGAAGACCGGGAGGACCTCTCCACGACCGATGCCGGACTGCGTCTTGTTCTGGCGGTCGCGCAGAAGCTGGTGCCTGCCATTGACGCGCGGGACATCATCGCGTACTTCGCGGGCCTTCGCCCGGCCGCAGGCGATGACTTCGTCATCCGAGCCGAGGCCGCGGCTCCCGGCTTCATCGACGTGGCCGGAATCCAGTCGCCGGGCCTTACGGCCGCACCGGCTATCGCCCGCTACGTCGCCAATCTCTTGCGCTGGTGCGGGATGGAGCTCGAAACGAAAGCCGGCCTCCGGCAGCTCAATCGTCGGTCTTTCCATCTCTTTGCCATGCCACTCGGCGACGCGAAGCGCCTGGTCGAGCAGGACCCGGACCGGGGCGACATCGTCTGCCGTTGCGAGACGGTCTCTCTTCGGGAGGTGAAGGACGCTATTGCGGCTGGTGCGACCACGCTCGACGGTGTGAAGTACAGGACTCGGGCCGGAGCGGGGCGCTGCCACGGCAGCTTCTGCACCTGCCGCATCATGCGGTTGCTGGCCGAGGAGACGAGCAGGCCGGTGACAGCCGTGTCCAAGAGAGGAGCCGGTTCCGAGCTTGTTGTGGAGGACCGCTCCGATGGATGAGCGCGAGCTGGTCATCGTGGGCGGCGGGCCGGCGGGAATGGCGGCAGCCGTCGAGGCGCGCGAGTGCGGAGTGCGGGACATCGTGCTGCTCGAACGGGGTGCCCATCTCGGCGGCATACTGAACCAGTGTGTGCACGCTGGGTTCGGGCTCGCCCACTTCAGAGAGGTGCTGACGGGCCCGGAGTACGCCGATCGGTTCATCCAACGCGTGTACGAAACGCCGGGCATCGAGGTCAGCACGCGCTCCTTCGTGGCGGAACTGAAGCCGGGAAAGGTGCTCACCTACCTCAGACCGGGCGCCGTCTGCACCGTGAGAGCGAAGGCGCTCATCATGGCGACCGGTTGCCGCGAGCGCACCCGCGAGATGATCCAGATACCGGGGACTCGACCCGCGGGCGTCTACTCCGCCGGCCTTGCGCAGAAGATGATCAACATCGAGGGGCTCCTGCCCGGAAGGCGGGTCGTCGTCATAGGCTCCGGAGACATCGGCCTCATCATGGCGAGGCGCTTCTCGCTCGAAGGGGCCACGGTCAGCGCCGTCATAGAGATTCAACGCCAGCCGACCGGGTTGAAGCGGAACATCGTCCAGTGTCTGGACGACTTCGGCATCCCCCTCTACCTCGGCCATCGCGTCCTGTGGATACATGGCAAGAACCGGGTCGAGGCGGTCGACGTGGCGCCGGTGGATGAGCTTGGACGAGAGATCTCCGAGGCCAGGTTCACGCTAGCCTGCGACACCGTGCTCGTCTCCGTCGGACTCATTCCGGAGAACGAGCTCATCGAGATGGCGGGCGTGGAGCTGGACAGGCGCACGAACACGCCGGTCTCGAGCGACCTCAACTACACCTCCGTACCGGGGCTGTTTGTCTGCGGCAATGCCTTCAAGGTGTACGACATCGTGGACTCGGTGACCCGTGACAGCATCGTTGCCGGACGGCAGGCTGTGGAGTATCTGGCTGCGTGCAACGGAGGCGAGCGGCGTGGTTAGAGAGTTGACGTGCATCGAGTGCCCCACCGGCTGCGCCATCGTCGTCACCGTGGAGAATGGCCGAGCAGTCCATGTCGAGGGAAACGGCTGCCGCAGGGGCCGCGACTATGCCGTGGCTGAGGTTGAGCACCCGGAGCGGCTGCTGACCACGACTGTGCCCGCGCGCGGGCTGTCGTTGCGCATGGTGCCCGTCCGGACCAGCCGGCCGATCCCGAAGGACGCGAGGGTGAATGCCATGAGCGAGATCCGCAAGGTCCGCATCTCCGCGCCTGTCAGGGTCGGCGATGTTGTGCTGCCGAACCTGCTGGGGCTCGGAGTGGATGTGGTTGCCACCCGGGACGTGTCCTGACGCGGCCGTTCGGTCTGCTTGCTGCCCGGCGCCGCTGCCGCGGCGCGCACACGGTCGACGCCGTCCGACGGTCCAGCCGAATTGCCGTCTCTTGACGCACTCCATATACTGGGCTGTCACCAGCGCCTGGCAAGGTGTCTACGAACCGGCTGAAGGAGGCTGCATGCGCGCAAAGGTACAGATCACTGTCGTGAAGAAGCTTGGGACGAAAGAACTGTTCGGAGAGAACGTGCCGGCACATGCCACGTTCGAGGACGCCTGTCCCCGCTGCAACGTGGGGGACGTGTACGTCGTACCGGAGGATGGCTCCTGCCCCGCGGGATTCTGCCCGTGGGCGTTTGCGGATCTGCACCGGGACATCATGCACCTGAGGTTTGGCGGAGACTACCCGTTTGTCCGGGAGCCCGGCACCGCCGTTCAATGCTGCACGGACGGCCTCCGGCCGGTGTTCTTCAAACTCGAGAGGATGGCATAGCCGGGCTGACGAGGACCATGAGACGATGAAGTGTGCCGTGACCGGCGCGTCCGGCCACGTGGGTGTGAACCTCGTGCGCGCGCTGGTGGCGCGCGGCCATCATGTCCGGGCGCTGGTGCATGTCGAAACCGCACCTCTGCGCGGGCTGGACGCGGAGCTGGTCCACGGAGACGTCTGTGACGCGGCGTCACTGCGCGCTGCGTTCGACGGCGTTGACGTGGTCTACCACCTGGCCGCCCACATCGCGATATCGCCCGGTCACGCTTCTCTCCTCGGCCGGGTGAACGTCCTCGGCACGCGGAATGTTGTCGAGGCCTGCCTTGACCGCCGCGTGCATCGCCTCGTTCACTTCAGCTCGATTCACGCGTTCGCCGAGGCGCCGGAGGGCGGCCATGCCGACGAATCGGCGCCCCTGGTCGAGAAATCTTCCTGTTCCAGGTACGACAGCTCCAAGGCGGAAGGGGAACGTTGCGTGCAGGACATGGTTCGCTCGGGTCTGGACGCCGTCATCGTGGCGCCCACGGCCGTCACAGGCCCGTACGACTACCGGCCGTCGTACTTCGGGCGGGTGCTGCTGCGTCTTGCCACGGGCCGGCTGCCCGTGCTGGTCCGCGGCGGCTTCGACTGGGTCGATGCTCGTGACGTAGCGGACGGAGCCATAGCCGCGGCCGAACGTGCACCGGCCGGCGCCAAGTACGTGCTCTCCGGCCACTGGCTGACCCTGGTGCAGGTGGCCGACCTTGTCTCTGCAGCTTCGGGGGCGCCGGGACCCCTGGCGGCCGCGCCGCTGTCGCTCGCACGCGCCTGTGCTCCGGCGGGAGAGGCGCTCGCCCGCCTGCTCCGGCGGGAACCGCTCTTCACGGCTTACGCGATCTCGGCGCTGTCGCAGCATCGCTTCGTCAGTCACGCGAAGGCGTCTCGCGAGCTGGGATACTCGCCCCGGCCATTCGAGCAGACGGTCGCGGACACCATCGACTGGTTCCGGTCGAACGGCTATCTGCCGGCGAGGAAGGGGGGAGCATCGCAGTGAACGAGCGGGAGTTCTTCGACATCCTGCTCCGCTCCTGGTTCGTTCTGGCGCTGGTGCTCTTCTTCGTCCTCCTCCGCATCACGGCGCCGTACGGACGTCACAGCAGGGAGGGCTGGGGAGTCACGGTGGGGGCGCGCCTCGGATGGCTCCTGATGGAGGCGCCCGCCTCGGTCCTGTTCACGCTGTGGTTTCTGAACGGGGCGCGTGCCGTATCGGCAACGCTCCTGGTGCTGTTCGCCATGTGGCAAACGCACTACGTTCACAGGGCGTTCATCTACCCCTTCACCCTGGACGCGAGGCGTCGCATGCCGCTGGTCGTTGTGCTGATGGGCGTCCTCTTCAACAGCGTGAATACCTATCTGAACGGACGGTACCTCTTTGCGTTCTCTCCGGGCTACGAGCCGGACTGGTTGCTGGACCCGCGTTTCGTCGCCGGGGCGGCGTTGTTTGCCGCGGGGTACGTGCTCAACAGGTACGCGGACCGAACCTTGCGGAACGAGCGTCTGAAGAGCGGGCAGCGCTACTGCCGCATCGACAGGGGCATCTTCCGCTACGTCTGTTGCCCCAACTACCTCGGCGAGATTGTCCTCTGGTTCGGGTGGGCGCTGGCGACATGGTCGCTGGCCGGCCTCAGTTTCGCCGTGTGGACCGCCGCCAACCTCCTGCCGAGGGGCCGCGCGCACCTGGAATGGTCGGGGCAGCACATCGAGGGGTATCCGCGGGACCGCCGGGCTGTGTTGCCGGGGCTGTGGTAGTGGCGGCCGTCTACCTCACGCGTGCGAACTTCTGGATCGTCCGCGCGCCTCGGTCCGTCTTGGCGTGCGTCGTCGCTACCTCGCCGACGTACACGTCGCCGTGAGAGTCAATCGCCACTGCGTGCGGCGCCACGAACAGGGCCTCCTCTTTCACGGTGCTCGCGTTTCCCCACTCCGTGACGACGCGGCCGTCTTCGTCGAAGACGCTGACGCGCAGGCAGAGCTGGGAGACATACACCAGGCCGTCCGGCGCGATGCAGATGCCGGTCGGGCGGATAACGCTGTAGCGGACCTCGAGCAGATTGCCGTCCTGGTCGAAGAGTTGGATGCGGCTGTTCTCCCGGTCGGCTACGAGCAGGCGGCCTCTGGCGTCGACGGCGATGTCGTGGGGCAGGCGGAAGTTGCCCGGCTCGCCTCCGGGCTCGCCCCATGAGTACAGCAGCTTGCCCGTGGCGTCGAACCGGTGGATGCGCGCATTGCCGTAGCCATCGGAGACGAAGATGTCGCCCGCAGGCGTTATCGCCACGCCGGTCGGCCGGTTGAAGGGCGGACCCGACCTCAGGATGGTCGATGTGCTCTGGAACACGTCCCACGTGTGCCGGTAGCCGGTATCCGAGACCGCGCCCTTCTGCCCGAGCGTCATCAGCACCTGTCCGTCGGTGGTGAACTTCGCGACGAAGTGGTCGTAGTCGTCAGTGCAGAATATCGAGCCGTCCGGCGCGAGCCGGGCGCCGTGTGCCCGGCGGAAGAGCCCGTGGCCCCAGCGGCGGAGGATGTTGCCGTCGCGGTCGAATACGATGACCGGATGCTCGCTGCGGTTGAGCACGTAGACGTTGTCTTCGCGGTCGACGGCGATGCCACAGACATCCACGAACGACCACCCCGCCGGCACCTTCGCCCAGCCGGCAACGAGCTCGTACTGAAGATCGCCGGTTCCGTATCGCATTCCTGTCTCTCCTTTGCACTACCGGGTTGCTGCGCCGTACATGGTACCAGAGCGCGCCTGACTGTGCTCGCCGCTGCTGCGTGTGCCGGCGGCCTGCTATACTGCGCGCGGGCTTGGCAGCAGTGCTTCTGGAGAACCGCCGGCGGCTGCCGCGGCAGTAGAGGAGGTGCGACCATGAGGATCACCGGCTACGAGACGACCGCTCTGCGTGTCCCGGTCAGGGAGTCTTTCACCGGCTCGGTCAAGTTCGAGTGCTTCAACCCGGTCGTGGTCGAACTGATGACGGATGAGGGACTGCGCGCCCACGGCGTCGCCATGGTCTTCAACAACTTCCACGTGGGTATCCTCAAGTCCTGCGTGGACGCCCTCGCCGAGGTGGTGGTCGGCGCCGACCTCGTTCGCTGGGCTGAGTGCTGGGAGCGCCTGCGGAAGTCCGCAATTCGCATCGGCAACGATGGGCTCGGGGTCTCCGCCATGGCCGCGGTCGATATGGCCCTCTGGAATTTGCGCGCCAAAGCGCTTGGTCTCCCGCTTGCGAAGCTGCTCGGCGGCTGTCGCGACGAGGTGCCGGTGTATGCGAGCAACTACCTCTGGCGCGACCGCTCCGTCGACCAGCTTCAGAAGGAGGCGGCGGGGCTGGTCTCCCAGGGATTCAAGGCGATGAAGATGCGCATGGGCTGGAAGTCGCACAACGAGGACCTGAAGCGCCTCGCCGCCATTCGTGAGGCGGTCGGCCCGGGTATTGACATAATAGTTGACGTCCTCTGGGTCTGGACGGTCCACGAGTCCATCGTGATGGGGCGTGAGATGGAGAAGCTCGGCGTCCTGTGGCTGGAGGATCCTATCCCGACGCACGATGTTGTCGGGCTGGCCGAGATCGCCCGCGCCCTCGATATGCCGGTCGTGGCGGGAGAGAACGTTGCCTGGAAGCGGGGACACCGCGAGTTGTTCGAGCGGCGCGCCACCGACATCGCCATGATAGACGTGCAGGCCGTCGGAGGAGTGACGGAGTGGATGAAGACCGCCGCCATGGCCGAGGCGTTCAACCTGCCCGTCGTCAGCCACCTGTTCGACGAGTTCTCGCTGCACCTCGTGGCGGCTGTCCCGAACGGCACGTGGACGGAGCATATGCCCTGGTGGGAGGCAATCTACCAGGATCCGCCTCAGCCTGTGAACGGCTGGATCAAGGTGCCGCAGACGCCCGGCATCGGCTTCGAGCTCGACCGCGGCGCGATGGCAAAGTACCGGCTGTAGCGGCTGCGGGCCGCTATAACGATGGCGTCGGCGGACGCCCGCGGACCGTGCGCTCGGATTGGTGCGACACCGGCGTCAGTCCTGTGGGACCTCGTGCACCGTCCAGTGCTCGTCGACCCAGAGGGCCTGTAGGGTCACACCGTAGCCCCAGGACCGTATTGTCCTCAGGGCGGCCGGAATCTGGTGAAGCTGTGTCTCCTTGCTGACGGGGTTACCGGCGCAATCGTCGTGGGCGACGAGCGTCACCACCGTGGAGCCGTGCTTGCTGACGGAGATGTGCACCCTGCGGCGCATCGACTCAATCGCTATCAAGTCTTTGCCCTCCGCCAGTATTCTCACCGGGCCGGGTTCCGTAATCGAGTCGACGTAGTCGACCTTGTGCTTCTGCTTCACCCACTCGATGACCGGCAGTTGCACTCTTCCGTCCATGCAGTTGATGACTGTCCCGAACGTACCATGCGCCACGGCTCTACCTCCTGCTGAGGAACCGCCACGATTCACGTGGAGAAACCGGCGGCCCGGAAACGGGCCGCCGGAGTGAACACAGGGCTAGGAGCGCTTCGGCGGCTTCATCAGCGTGATGGCGATGACAGCCCCGACGGCTGCGAGGACCGCCACGATGACGAATGCGGTGTTGTAGCTGCCGAAGAGGTCCTTCGACTGCCCCGAGATGATGTTCGAGAGGATGGCGGCAAGGCCATAGCCGAAGAAGACGATGCTGTAGTTGCGGGCTGCGTTCTTCGCACCGAAGTAGCTGGTGGTCGCGGTCGGCCCGATTGCCAGCCAGCCGCCGAAGCACAGCCACAGAACGGCGAAGCACACCGCGTAAAGCGTTGTCGTCCCTTGCGCCGCCCGGACCATGAGGCCGGAAGCGGCCACGATGAGGAGCATGGAGATGAGTGCGGTCCAGCGCGGCGTGATGCGGTCGGTCAGCCACCCGAAGAGGGGGCGACCTGCGCCGTTGAACAGGGCGAAGACGCCGACAAGCGCGGCGGCAGCGGCGGTGTCTATCTTGATGACCTCGGTGCCCACCGGGCTGGAGATGCCGATGGCCATGAGGCCGGCAAGGCAGCCGACCGTGTAGACGAGGAACAGGCCCCAGAAGGACGAGGTCTTCACCATCTGGCTCTGGTTGAAGTCGGCACGTTGAGCGGCCGCGGTTGCCTTTCCATGCAGCCCGGCCGGCCTCCAGTCGGTGGCGGGGAAGCGCAGGACGAACGACAGGGCGACAACGACAATCAGGAATGCCACGCCCATGACGCCGAAGGTGTAGAGCGGACCATGGCTCTCTATCAGCGGTCGCGCCAGGTTCGCCGTAACGAACGGGGATGCGCCGAACCCGGCCACGGTCAGGCCGACGGCAAGGCCCTTGCGGTCAGGGAACCAGCGGGTCGAAACGGCAATGGGGCCGCCGTAGGCAAGGCCCACGCCCGAACCACCGATGACGCCGTAGGTGAGAACGAGGCTCCAGA
>CAZLPP010000018.1:0-33306 GCA_964561465.1 uncultured Dehalococcoidales bacterium | reverse complement strand
CACCGTCGCACGGCGGCTCGAGCAGCATCGCCACGCCCGCAAGCTGCGCCGGGCCCTCGGCTGAGCGATGCGGCTGCCAGAAGCGACGCCATCTCGACACGGCACGGTCGGGCAGGCGGCCCGGCGTGAGCTTGCCGAACGCGGCGTTCACCATGTCGATGACCGGGGGACAGGACCGTCGCGACTCCGCGAGCTCACGCGTTGAGATGACTTCGCTGTAGCGGTCAAGCAGCATGCCAAACAGGCGCGGGTTCCCGCCGCGCCAGCCGTAGATGGCCTGCTTGACATCGCCAACGAAGAAGAAGCTCCTTTGCCCGGAGCTGTCCTGGAGCGTCTCCTCGGCGAGGTTGCTGAGGATGTCCCACTGGAGGTCGCTTGTGTCCTGGAACTCGTCCAGCAGCCAGTGGTCGAGGCCGGCGTCGAGACGGTAGTCGATGAACAGGCGGCCCTCTTCGCCCCGCTCGCGGCTGAGCCGGGCGCCGTTGCTGCTGCGGTTGGCTCCGGACAGCAGGAACTGCGCGTCCTCGAACGTGAGGGAACCGGTGGCGCGGATGACGCGCTCGTAGGCACGGTTGTAACGATCGATGACTGCGTACGCGCCCTGCGTCCTGTTGATGGCTGTCGTGAGATGGATGCGGACGACATGGGCAATGAGAGCCAGCGTGGCGGAGGCCGCCTCCCCATCAATCAGCGTCTTCACCCGGTCGGTCATCACTTCGGCGCTGCCGTCCCGCAGTTTCGCCGATGCGGCGAGGAGCCTCGGAAAGAGGAACTTGAGCGGGTCGGTCCACGCCGAGCGCGGCGTGAAGGCGCGTGCCGCCTGCGCGAAGTCCCGGAATCGCTGCAGCACCTTGTCCTTGACGCCGGCCTCTACGAGGGACCGCTCCAGCACCGCCGCCGCCCGCGCCACATCGGTGTCTCCGTTGAGCCAACGGTTGCCTTCAGGCCAGATGGCTTCCGGCTTGCCCCACGCCACCCGGTCGGGCAGGAGACGGTAGTACGTGTGGTACTGCGATATCAGCCCGGCGAGGTGGTCGTCGACCTTCTTCTCGGACCTGCCGAACGTGGCCTGGGCGAACTCCTCGAGCATCCCGCCGGGAGATTCCTGCACGCCGTTCTCGCTGCGGTAGAGGGACGCGAGCGTCCGCTGCTGCACATGGAAGGCCTCTGCGCCGTCTGCTTCCATGAGTGAGACGGCGGGCGGGATGCCGAGCTCGAACGGAAACGTGCGGATGATACCGACCGTGAAGCTGTCCAGGGTCCCGATGTGCAGGCGGTGCAGCAGTCTCAGAAGCCGCCTGAGCATGGCGGTGTAGTCCTCCGTCGAGAGGCCGGATGCGTGGAGGCGTTCGTTCATGACGTGCGCCGCGCGGTCATCTTGCGCCGCGTCGCAGAGGTAGCCGACGATGGAGTCGAAGATCTCTCCCGCCGCCTTGCGCGAGAACGTCAGCGCCGCGATGCGGTCGGGCTCCACACCCGCAGCCAGCAGCCGGATGTAGCGATGGGCCAGTTGGAACGTCTTGCCCGAACCCGCCGACGCGGATATGGCCTCGTGACCGGGCAGTCCTTGCGTCACGGCCGTGCCTCCAGGTAGGCCGAGAACGAATCGGAATCAACGCACGAGGCGGCGTCGGCGTGGAAAAGCGTCTCGAAGTCGTCGTAGGCAACTCGCCGGGCGGGCGGCCAGAACCTGCGCGCGCGGATGGCCCGGGCAACCTCGCGGGCGCAGGCGCCGGCCGAAGCTGCGATGTCGCCGCTGAACGTCGCCCAGAGCGCAACACCGGTGCTGTCCGCGGCCCCGGGTATGTTGAAGTACCCCGGCACCGCCCCGGACCACGCGGCGTCCTGCGCCGCCAGCATGAACACGTAGAGCGGTAGCTGAAGGTCGAGCCAGCGCCTGACGCTGCCGTCGACCGTGGTCAGAGCGTACTCCGGAGTATCCTCAGTGGGGTTCTTGAGGTGCTCCTTCTCGGGCGTCGATGCCGAGTCGGATGTCTTGTAGTCGAGCACCCGGACCTGTCCGGTGCCTCGGTGCCGGTCCAGCCTGTCGATGCGGCCGAACACCCTGATGCCGTCGATGGTCTGCTCGACAGGGTGCTCGACGAGGACGATGTCCCAGCCGCTTGCGGCCTCATCCGCCTGGGCGCGCGCGACGGCGGTGAGGCGCTGCCTGGCGGCGTCGAGTTGCATTCGGAGATTGAGCGGCAGAGGAGCCCCGAACCTCGCGGTCATCCACGCCTCTGCTTCCGTGTGGAGGAAGCGTGTCAGCTCTCGTGCATCGGCGCAGCACCTCAGGCTCTCGTGCTGGCCCATCCGATGCAACACGTCGTGGATGAGCCCGCCGAAATCGGCCGCATCCATTTCCGACTTGAGGTCGTCCGCAGCCTCCATGCGCAGGACGCGTTTCAGGTAGAAACGGAACGGGCAGGCGAGGTAGTCCCTGAACGCGGTCACCGCCATGGCTTCTACGTCGCGGCGCGCGGGCGGCATATCCGCCGGAGGTGAAGGGCGCAGAAGGAAGCTGGTCGTCGCCGGATGGTTCGCGGCGCGGCTCTCCGGCGTGCCGAAGAGGACGCGCGCCCGTGAGGGGAGGTCACGGTCGGGGCATGCGAACAGGAGCCGGGACGGCTTGAGCGGGTCGCCGGACGCTCCGGTCTTGCCGCAGATGAAGCAGGCGCGACCGCCTGAGCGCCGGGACTCGACTATCGCCCGCATCAGGTAGAGGTCCCTGGCGTAGCGGTCTTCGTCGCTGCGCAGACCGAGCACTCGCCGGAGCGAGTCCGGCAGGAACGGGTCCGATGCCAGGCTTTCGGGCACCTTTCCCTCGTTCATTCCGGTGGCCACCAGCAGTGGCGCATCGTTCCAGTGCAGCTCCAGCCATCCCTCGAGATCGACGGTCGTGCCCTGCCGGACCGTGTCGTACTTCAGCGAGCGAAGCTGGTCGACGATGAGAGTGCGAAGCTCCGACGGAGCGAGGTCGAGCGATGGTACGCAGCTCTCCTCGATGTGGTCCAGGACATCCGTGACGAGTTGCGCCACGGCGGCAAACTCGGCGTCCGCCTGGCTGTCCGGTGCGAGTTGCCGGTGGGTGAACACGGTCCTCAGGAACTCGCGAAGGGCGGCGGCCGGTTCCGTCCGGTTGTCCTTCGCGTCAGCCTGCAGCCGTTCGAGAGCCGCAGACAGGTTGCCGAAGTCATTGCCGCCGGCGAGGCGCCGCCGCATGGCGAGGAGATCCGGCGGAAGGTGCAGGTTCTGGAACTCGTCCAGCTCAGTCAGCACCGCGTGTGCCTGGAGGCCGAGTACGTCGCGAAGGTACTCGAGGACGTCGGGCTGCCGCAAAAGTGCGGCCACCGATGCGTAGCTGGCGTCGTCAAGCAGCCCGCGGTAGCGCTCGACGAGGGCGCAGAGAGGATGCTCGGCAACCGGCTTCCCGTCGGGATCGTATGCCGAGAGACCTTCGGCGCGCATCTCCGCGGCGACGAACGGGATGATGTCGTCATCCGGGACACCGATGCCGATATCCAGGGGACCGCGGCGCTCGCCCGCGAGGATGGACAGGACGAGGCGGGCCTGCTCGGCGGGCGTGCCCGCCAGGCGGATGTTCCCCGAGGCATCGGGCATGTCGAAGACGGCATCGCACCACGCGTCCCGGAGGGGTCGGCCCCACCGGTCGAACCAGTCGGCCATGGACTCAGGTGCGTGGACGAGGACGTGCACGGGTACGACGTCTGCAAGATGCTCGAGAGCGATGAGGGCGACGGGGTCTGGGTCAGGGGCGCAGGCAAGGACGATACAATCCGCGCCCTCGGGAAGCCGCGGTTGGCGCGACTGCTCGATGCGTGATAGCGAAGGGTCGGCCCTGTCTGACCGGCGCACAAGGTCGAGGTACGACGTCTCCAGCGCCGCGAGTTGGAGCCATCGCTCCGGCTCCTCCAGACGGTCGGCGAAATCCCCTGCGACCTCGCCGATGGTGAGTCCACCCGCGGCCAGCTCGTGCCGCAGTCCCTGGATGAGCTTACCGGTGGACAGCGCCCAGGCGAATCCGGTGTCGGCTCCCGAAGTCGGGAAGAGGGAGGGAAACGCAGTCAGGTCGGCATCCAGCAGGAGACGCGCCCAGAGAGCGGCGCACTCTGTGGTGGATGCGACCTGCGGGCCACCGGACGGCTCTCGGACAAGGTCGATAGGCAGCCTCGGGTGCGGAAAGGCGTAGTGGGTGCGGCGTTCGGCGGCGCGCATGGCCGCGGCCTGGCGGAGTCGCCTGCCCGACTGCTGCGTCGGGACAAGGACAAGCGTGCGACGCAGATCAACGGAGCCGTCCGGCGGGCTCGGGATGAGGAAGTCCAGAACCCTCCGAACGACGGGCTCGTCCCATCCCAGGAAATGACGTTCGATAGCCATGGCTCATCCGGGCGACGCGCTGTGGCGCGTTACTCGCCGAAGGCATCGTAACATGGCCGGGCTGCCCGAACGGCGTGCCGTGCAAGCCCGGCGGCGATTCGCGCCGCCGGAGTGCCGCCCCGCGTGGTCTGATGCGAGCCGGGCCGGTCGGGCCGCGGTCAGCAGCTCCCGGATGGTGCGACGCCGGAGGAGTCCTCACCGCGCAGCGGCACGCAGCACATAAACCGCAGGGTGTCCTTGCCGCTGTTCACGAGCTGGTGACGCTCGTTCGCGGGGATGAAGATGGCCGTGCCCTCGGTCACGAGGCGGTCCGGGCCGTCGCTCTTCAGCGTCGCTTGTCCCTTCAGGATGAGCACCTCGTGCTCGAAGTCGTGCGAGTGGTCGGAGCTGGCGCCCCCGGGAATGACATCGAAGATTCGCATCACGAATGTCGGCGCACCGTCTGCAGCTCCGATGACGACCTTCTTCTGTGCCCCCTGGCCATAAGGCTGGCTCAGGACGTTCTCTATCCTCTTCAGTATCACGTGAATCCTCCATTCGGCGCGCACTGCGCGAGCCGCCGTCTGCTACTTCCGTGCGGCGGGATCGACAAAACAGGCTGATCCCACGCTGTCCTCTCCACGGAGAGGGACGAGGCACACGAAGCGCAGGTTGCCCTTGCCGGTGTTCACAATCTGGTGGCGTTCGTTCGCAGGGATGAAGTAGGCGGCGCCTTCGGACACGTGCTGGTCGGGGCCGTCGCCCTTGCACGTTGCCTCTCCCTGAAGGATGAGCACCTCGTGCTCGAAGTCGTGCGAGTGGTCGTTGCTGGCTCCGCCGGGCGGGACGTCGAAGACGCGCATGACGAACGTAGGCGCGCCCTCCTCCGGGCCTATCATGATGCGCTTGCGCGCCCCCGTGCCGTACGCCATTGCCGGCACATCCTTGATGTTGCGTACTATCATCCCTCTCCTTTCACGTTCCGCGTGGTGCATCCATCCCGGGGATTCATGCCGGGATAGCCGGGCCCGCCGCCTGACCGTCTTCAGGAACGAACGAGCTTCACAAAGTCCGCGACGGCTTCGACGAGGCTGTGCCTCGGCCGCCAGCCCCAGTCCGTACGCGCCAGGCTGTCGTCGAGCTGGCGCGGCATAGTCCTGATGCCCTCCACGATGACCGGGTCGGGCTCGAACGTCAGCCTCGCTTCGGGCAGGACTTGCTGAATGGCCCCGACGAGCTGCTCGGCCGTCACCAGGTAGCCGTGGAGATTGTAGCAGCGGTGCGTCAGCCGGGACGGGTCGGCCGCCGCCAGGTCCACCATGCTCTGCGCTGCATCCTTCACGTAGAGGACGTCGGTGGATGTCGTCCGGTCAGCCCGGATGGCGTACGGGCGGCCCCTGGCGCTCTCCTCGATGGCAACCGAGGTATAGGCGGTCCATCCCGCGGTGGCCGCTCGCCCGGGTCCGAATATGGCAGGGAAGCGCACCGCACGGAAGTCGAGCCCGAAGCGGCGCTGGTAGTATTCGCCCAGCCGTTCGTTGCACACCTTGCTCGTGCCGTACATGCTGAGCGGGTGCTGGGCGAAGTCGTTCGGCACGAGCGGCGGTGTGTCCGGGCCGAAGGAGGTCATCGTGCTCGCGTAGATGACGCGCTGGACTTCGAAGAGTCGGGACAACTCGAGCACGTTGTACGTGCCGACGACGTTGACTTCAAAGGCCGCCTGCGGCGAAGCTTCGCTCGCGGGAGGCAGCAGGGCGCCGCAGTGGAAGACCTCATCGGGCCTGGTCGCTGCTACCGCGTCCGCGACCTGCGCCCAACTAGAGAGCGAGCCGCGTGCCGCAGTCACTCGCTCTCCGGCCTTCCGCAGGAAGGCATCGTCCGAGACCACGTCGAAGAGGACGACCTCGCGGCCTGCTTCAGCCAGCATAAGGGCGAGATACCGGCCGATGAAGCCGAAGCCGCCCGTGA
This sequence comes from uncultured Dehalococcoidales bacterium, assembly GCA_964561465.1. Taxonomy (GTDB): domain Bacteria; phylum Chloroflexota; class Dehalococcoidia; order GIF9; family AB-539-J10; genus SKVJ01. Next base: position 26,961 of record CAZLPP010000018.1, on the reverse strand, counting down.
TGAGACTGCGTGACATCGATACTCCTCCGCGAACAGAGCGTGCCCGTCGCTTCGCCGTTGCTGTGCGGGGGGCGCTACTTCGCCTTTCCGGCTGCGGGCGCGCCTCCGGCGCCCGGCTTCGTGAGACCGACGCGCCTGTAGTACATCTCCGGTATCTTCGCGGGGTCCTTGTAGAACAGCAGCGTGCACGGTTTGCCGGGGTCGTCGGGGTCGTATTCCTCAACCAGACGTGTGGGGACGCCCGTAGCCTGCATGGCCATGAGCTCGTGCCAGACGGAGCAGTGCAGACAGTAGTATGAGACGTTCTTCTTGCCCCAGGACCACGGATACGCCTTCTTCGTTGTGCCGAGGTTGAAGGGAGCCTTTGTTCGAGCAGGTGAGCCATCAAGCTCACCGCCCCGGCGCATCCTGCCGCCGGCGCCGCACGGGTCGCACGAGAGGACGAACCGGTCCTCTTCCTCGCGCACCGTCAGTTTGCCAGTCTCGCCCGGTCCGGAGCGGTGGGCGCGCATCTGCTCCGTGTACCACTGGACGAGCTGTTTCTTCGTCTTGAGGTTCTTGAGCTGGTCCAGGAAGACTGCGGAGATGGTCTGCTTGGTGACCTTGAGCACCTCGAGCAGGCGCTCTTCACCGCAGTTGTCGGAGATCCAGGTCAGCAGCCCGTAGACCCAGTCGCAATAGAGGTCGTGCAGTCCTTTGCCTTCGTACTGCACATAGTCGATGAGGTCGAGCGCGGTCCTCGTGTCCCCTGCCTTGACCGCATCGCGAAGCCGGTCGTAGGAGCTGATGCCCAGCTCCTCCACGGGCTCGTCCACGCGCAGCGGGCGACCAAGCAACTCCCGGTCTATCTTGAGCATCTGCTACCTCCCCGCCTTAACGTCGGCGGCAATGCGCTTGAACTCGGACTCGGTGAGTTGCCTCTTGACGTCATGTGAGTAGAGCTTGACGCGGCGAAGCACTTCCGCGCCCTGGTCCGCGTTCAACTCGATGCTCAACTTCTCGGCCCAGATGGCGACCGAGTCGATCCCGCTCTTCTTACCCATCACGTAGCGCGGGTCGCGATGTCCGACCAGCGCCGGGGAGATGGGGACGGTCTCAGTCGGATACGTGCTGCGGCTGTTGCGGTGCCAGCTGACGACCATGCCCGACTCGACATCGTATGTCTCCTCGCCGACGAACGGCCGGTTCGGCAGACGTCCGGCGAGCGCGGTGACCAGCTCCGAGAGCTCGTTCAGCATCCCGTACTTGATGCCGGCATCGACGCCATAGAGGATACGCAGGGCCATCACGGCTTCGATCATGGGGCAGTTGCCGCCTCCCTCTCCGATGCCGGTGATGGTGGAGTGGATGACCTCGCCGCCCTCGAGCACCGCCATGACGGTGTTGGCCACGGCCATGCCGAAGTTGTTGTGGAAGTGAACCTCGAGTGGCTGGCTGATGTGCTTGCGTATCGTGCGGGTGTAGTAGGAGGCGCCGTGCGGAGACAGGACGCCGAAGGTGTCGACCAGCCCGAGAGCGTCCATGTGGCCCTCGGCCGCCACGCGCTTGATGAGCTTCAGGAACCAGTCGATGTTCGAGCGTGTCGCATCGACGGGGAAGAACGAGACATAGAGCCCCTGCTCGTGTGCGTATCTGGTAGCCTTGATGGACAGCTCGGTGGCCTTCTCCATGGTCCACTTGTAGGAGTGCTCTACCAGGTGCTCGGACGACGGTATCTCGATGGTGACGCCGTCGACACCGCAGTCGACGGCGCGTTTCACATCATCGATCATGCAGCGGCTGAGCACGAAGATCTCGGGGCCGAGCTTGCGTCTCACGATTTCCTTGATGGCCGCCTCGTCATTCGGCGACACGGCCGGCGTGCCGGCCTCGATGCGGTGAATGCCCGCCTCGGCGAGTCTCTCTGCGATGCGGACCTTCTCGTCCTTCGTGAAGACGATGCCTGCCTGCTGCTCGCCGTCACGCAGCGTCACGTCATGTATGCGCAGCTTCGCGGGCGGGTGGAAGCCGGCCGTGACTTCGTCGACGAAGTTCCACGGGCTGACGAACCACTGCTCGCTCTTCCAGGGCTCAGCCTTGCGTGTCATCGTGCTGCTCCTTCCGGGGGAGGGGCTACTTGAGGTCCTTCGCGAGTTGCTCCAGTCGCGCGGCCTCTCCCTCAATCATCTTGTAGCAGTGCACATCTTCCGGGAAGCGGCCGGCGCGCACGTCGTTGACGTACTCGGTGAGGGCCTTCACGGAGATGTCGGCTACTTCGGCATAGCGCCTCACGAACTTCGGTTTGAACGCTTCCCAGATGCCGAGCACGTCGCTCACGATGAGAAGCTGGCCGTCGCAGTGTGGTCCGGCGCCGATGCTGTACACGGGGATGTCGAGGTCCCTGGTGATGAAGTCGCCGACCTCAGGGGTCACGGCCTCGAGCAGCAGCATCGCGGCTCCGGCGTCGCGCACGGCGCGGGCGTCCCTGATAACCTCGATGGCGCTCTCGGCGGTGCGGCCCTGCGCCTTGTAGCCGCCGAACTGCCCTGTGCTCTGGGGCGTGAGCCCGATGTGGCCGCAGAGGACCATGCCGGCATCCACGATGGCGCGAATCATGGGAACCACGCGCCTGCCGCCTTCCAGCTTCACCGCGTCCACCTCCGCTTCCTTGAAGAAGCGGACGGCGTTCCTGACCGCGTCGTCCGGCGTGGTCTGGTACGAGCCGAAGGGCATGTCGCCCATCACGAAGGTGTTCGGCGCGCCCCGGCGCACCGCCCCGCAGTGGACGATGCACATATCCATGGTGACGGGGAGCGTCCCTGACGCGTAGCCGTAGACGGTGTTCCCCATCGAGTCGCCCACCAGTATCATATCGATGCCGGCCTGCTCCTCGAACCGTGCCGTCGGATAGTCATAGGCGGTCAGCCAGGTCAGCTTCTCCTTCTCTTCCTTCATCCGGCGGAAGTCAAGGAGTCCCTTCTTCTTCCTGTCCATCGTGCCCTCCTTATGCAGCGCTCGCATCATGCTACCGGAATCGGCCTGCGGCGGCAACTTGCCGGGGCCGGACGCTCGCGGTGCGGCCGCTGGGGTATACTGTTCGGCGCGAGCCGGGAGATCGGGATGGAAGGGAAGACAGTCCTGCTTGTCGAGGATGACGCGAACCTGCTCGACGTGCTGCGCTACAACCTGACCCGCGAGGGCTACCGCGTGGCGGTCGCGCGTGACGGCCAGGAAGCGCTCGATGTAGCGCGGCAGATCAAGCCGGACCTGCTTGTGCTCGACATAATGCTACCGAAGCTGGACGGCCTTGAGGTCTGCCGTATCCTCCGCAAGGAGACGACCGTTCCCATCCTGATGCTCACCGCGAAGGCGGATGAGATCGACCGGGTCGTCGGCCTGGAGGTGGGCGCGGACGACTACGTGACGAAACCGTTCAGCCTGCGTGAGCTTCTGGCCAGGGTCAGGGCCATGCTGCGCCGGTCCGAATTCGGGCGCGAAACGGTGGAACCGGCTGTTGGCGGGGAGCACGGCTGCATCGTCCTCGGGGACCTCAGCATCGACCTTGATCGCCATATGGTGACGCGCGACGGCCAACCGCTGTCGCTCAGCCCTAAGGAGTACGAGCTGCTCGGCTTCCTCGCCAGGAATCGCCGGCGCGCTTTCAGTCGCGAGCAGCTCCTGGAGCGAGTCTGGGGATACGACTACGTCGGCGACTCACGCACTGTCGATGTGCACGTGCGCTGGCTGAGACAGAAGATCGAGGACGACCCGTCGCGTCCCGTCCGGCTGCTGACGGTGCGCGGGTTGGGCTACAAGCTCGAAGGCTAAAACGGCGCGGGAGCGCATCGATGCTTGAGATATCGATGGGAGAGGAGCTGCTTCTTCTGCTCGCCGCGGGCTGCCTCGGAGGCGCTGTGGTGTTCCTGCTGCAGCGCCGCCGCATAGCGCGAGAGGCGCGCGCCGCTGCGCTGCTGGCGGCCCGTTCCGGGTGTGGTGCCCCGATCGAAGCGGGGACGGTGTCCCGCGACCTGCTGCCTCTGTTGGAGGCGGTGCAGGCGAACGCGGCGGAGCTGAGCGCAAGGCTGGACGGGCTCGCGCTGGAGCACGAAGCCGTGCTGACGGCGCTCTCGCGTCTTGGCAAGGGCGTCATCATCACCGACCGGAACGGTGTGGTGATGCGCGTCAGTGGCGCGCAACCCGGCTGGTTTCAGGGTTCGGACCGGGAGGTGGTGGGGCGTCCCTTCATCGAAGTGGTGCAGGACCACGAGGTGAACGATGTGGTCCGGCGCTGTCTGGCTGACGACCGGCCTGCCGGCGCGGTGGTGGAGACGGTGCCGGGCAGGAGCTACCTCAGCGTCACCGCGGCGCCGGCGGGCGGGAACGGAGGATGCGTGGTGGTCCTGGACGATCTCTCCGAGTTGCGGCGGCTCGAGAAGGTGCGCCGCGAGTTCGTCGCGAACGTCTCGCACGAGTTGCGTACGCCGCTTGCCTCGCTGAAGCTGCTGTCCGAGACGCTCTCATCCGGCGGCGCCGATGATGCGACGCTCCTGAAGGACTACCTCGCTCGCATCGAAGTGGAGGTGGATCGCCTGGCGCAGATGGTGGATGAGTTGGGGGAGCTGTCTCTCCTCGAGACCGGTCAGATTTCGCTCGAACGTCGGCCGGTCGTCGTTGCCTCGCTGGTGAGCGGCGCCGTGGCGCGCCTCGAGGCGCAGGCGGAGCGAGCGGGGCTGCATCTCACCGCCGCCGTGCCCGAGGACCTGCCGCCTGTGGAGGGTGACGCTCGGCGGCTCGAGCAGGCGCTGGTGAACCTGCTGCACAACGCCGTGAAGTTCACGCCGTCCGGCGGCTCCATCGCTGTCGCGGCGCGGCTTGACGGAGAGGCGGTAGCTGTCTCCGTGGCCGACACCGGGGTCGGCATCCAGCAGGATGACCTCGAGAGGATCTTCGAGCGCTTCTATAAGGCGGACAGATCACGCAGCGGTCAGGGCACAGGGCTGGGCCTCGCCATCGTACGCCACATCGTGCGCTTGCACGGCGGTCGTGTCTGGGCCGAGAGCAGCCCGGGAGCAGGAGCGACCTTCACCTTCACGCTGCCGGTCGGGTTGGCTCGGACCTGAACGTGGGCCGGCGGGCTCAGTACTTCGAGGCGCCGGTCTCTTCCATCTTCCCGGTCACCGAGAACACGACGCGCTCGCAGACGTTCGTAACCCGGTCCGCAGCGCGCTCCAGGTTGTGGGCCACCCAGATGAGGCGGGTGGCGCGGGTGATGGTGCGCGGGTCCTCCATCATGAACGTGAGCAACTCGCGGAAGACCTGGTCGTAGAGGGCGTCCACGTCGTCGTCCTCGGCGGCGATCTTCTTCGCGGCCTCGACGTCACGGTTGATGAACGCGGCCATGCTGCGCCGCAGCATCAGGCTCATCTTGTCCGCCATGCGAGGGATGTCGATGAGAGGCTTGAGCGGCGGCTCGTCGCCAATCATCAGCACGATCTTGGCGATGCCTTCCGCATAGTCGCCGATGCGCTCGAGCTCGGTGATGATGTAGAGGGCGCAGACGATGATGCGCAGGTCGCCGGCCATCGGCTGCTGTGTGGCGATGAGCTGGACGCACTTCTCCTCTATCTCGAAGCGCTTCTGGTTGATCTTCACGTCGTCCGCGATGATGCGCTTCGCCTCGACGAGGTTCCTGTCCTTGAGCGCCTGCACCGACTGGAGGATGGCTTTCTCGGACATGCTGCCCATGACCAGGATATCGTCCTGGATCTCGCGCAGTCTCTTGTGGTAGCCGGCTCGAATCTCCATCGTCGTGCTTCCTCCCTGGCCTAGCCGAAGCGGCCGGTGACGTAGTCCTCGGTGCGTTTCTCCCTCGGGTTGGTGAAAATCTCGTAGGTCGGGCCGCTCTCAACGAGCACGCCCGCGCGATCGCTCTCCATCATGAAGAATGCCGTCAGGTCGGAGGCCCGCGCCGCCTGCTGCATGTTGTGTGTCACGATGATGATAGTGTACTGCGCGCTGAGGACGCGCATGAGGTCCTCGATCCTGAGGGTCGCCACCGGGTCCAGGGCGCTGCACGGCTCATCCATGAGGATGACGTCAGGTCCGACCGCAAGCACGCGGGCGATGCAGAGGCGCTGCTGCTGGCCTCCGGAGAGCGCCAGGCCGGACTGATGCAGCTTGTCCTTGACCTCTTCCCAGAGCGCGGCCTGACGCAGACTGCGCTCAACGATGGCGGCCAGCTCTTTGCGGTCCTTCGTGCCGTGGCGGCGCGGGCCGAACGCAACGTTTTCGAAGATGGACATCGGAAACGGGTTCGGACGCTGGAACACCATGCCGACGCGTTTGCGCAGCGCCACGACGTCAACATCCTGCTCGTAGACGCTGTTTCCGTCGAGTTCCACCCTTCCGGTGACGCGAGTGTCGGGGATCAGGTCGTTCATGCGGTTGAAGAGGCGCAGGTAGGATGACTTGCCGCACCCGGACGGGCCGATGATTGCGGTGATGGCCTTCTCCGGGATGTCGAGGCTGATGTCGCGCAGGGCCTGGAACTTGCCGTAGAACAGGCTTGCCTGCCGCGAGCGCAGACGGGGCGGGTTCAAGTGCGGCTGGCGCGGGTCCACGTTGAACGTCTGAGAGTTCATCAAGCTGTCCTCCGTCGGCGGACGCGAAGCCGAATGAAGAATGCGGTGAAGTTGAAGGTGAGCACCACGGCAAGGAGCACGAGCGCCGTCGCCCACATGACGCTTCGCGGCATACCCGGGACATGGGCGGCTGCGGTGTAGAGGTGGTAGGGCAGCGCCATGAACTGGTCGAAAGGAGAGGTGGGCAGACCGGGAGTCAGGAACGCGGCGCCGACGACCAGGATGGGAGCCGTCTCTCCCGCGGCGCGGCTCATCGCCAGAACGGCGCCGGTGACGATGCCCGGCAGGGCCTGGGGCAGCACCACGTGCCTGATGGTCTGCCACCGTGTCGCGCCGACAGCCAGGCTGCCTTCGCGGTACTCGCGGGGCACTGAGAGTATGGCTTCGCGCGATGTGGTGATAGTCATCGCGAGGGCTTGGCACGCCAAGGTCAGGCTGGCGGAGAGAAGCGACATGCCGAAGTGGAGAGCCATGACGAATACGCCCAGCCCGAACAGACCGAAGACGATGCTGGGCACGCCGGCCAAGTTAAGGATGGCAAGGTTGATGAGACGCGTGAGCCAGTTGTCGCGCGCGTACTCTGTCAGGTAGATGCCGGCGAACACGCCCACCGGCAGGGCGAAGATGACGGTGCCGAGCATGAGATAGAACGTGCCGACGATGGCCGGCAGGATGCCTCCCGCCTTGCCCGCCATGCGCGGCGGAGATGTGAGGAACTCCCAGGAGAGAGCGGGAGCGCCGCTCACGATCATGTACACGATGATGGCTATGACGGGTACGACCACCACCACGGTCGCTGCGATGAGCAGACCGAATGCGGCGCGTTGGGAGATGTGTCGTCTCATCATGGGAGCCTCACGTCCGGGCGAACTTGCGCTTCTGCCGCTCGAGCACGCGGTCGGCGACCAGGTTCACGAGCAGGGTCATGATGAACAGGACGATGCCGATGGCGAAGAGAGCCTGGTACTGCGGCCCGCCCCGGACTGCGTTGCCGATGCCGGAGGCGATGGCCGCGGTCATGGGCATCATCGGGTCTGTCGGCGATGCCGGGACCGCGAGCGCGCCGCCGGCGACCATGAGGACGGTCATCGTCTCGCCGATGGCGCGCCCCACGCCGAGCATGACCGCGGCGGAGATGCCCGAGAGAGCGCCGGGGATGCACACGTGGACGATGGTCTCCCACCTGGTGGCTCCGAGGGCGTACGAGGCTTCACGGAAGGAGTCGGGCACGGCGTTGAGTGCGTCTTCCGAGACGCTGACGATGACCGGCAGACTCATCAGTGCGAGCATGATGGACGCAGTCAAGCCGCACAGGCCGGTGTTCAGACCGAAGAGAGACTGGACGTAGGGAGAGAGCAGCGCCAGGCCTATGAACCCCATCACGACTGACGGGATACCTGCCAGCAGCTCGATGACAGGCTTGACGGTCTCCCTCACGGCGGATGGGGCCACCTCGGCGAGGTACGCGGCGCAGCCTATCCCCAGAGGCACGGCGATGGCCGTCGAGACGGCCGTCACCCAGAGGGTCGCGACGAAGAAGGGCATGATGCCGAACGTTGGCGGCTCGGACACCGGGTACCATCTCGTTCCGAAGAGGAAGTCCCACGGCGCGGTATCCACGAAGGCGGGCAGCCCGGTGCGCAGCAGCAGAACGAGTACGCCGAGCAGGACCACGATGGCAATCAGGCCGCTCGCGCGGATGATGCCCTCGATGAGCTGCTCGGAACGCCGGGTCCGGCGCCGCCGTCCTTTCGGCTCTGCGGCGCCGGACTCTGCCTGTGAGCTACCGTCTACTGTGTTCGGACTCCCTGTCATCTGTGATTGCACCGATGCCGGGCAATTGTACCGCACCCTATCTCAGCGGGACATATCCGCTCTCCTCCACGATGGCCTGCCCTTCGTCCGAGAGGCAGTAGTCGATGAAGGCCTTGATTGCACCGGTCGGTGCGCCGTTCGTGTAGTAGAGCAGAGGGCGGGCGATCGGATACGTTCCGTCAAGGACGGTGGCGACGCTCGGGCTGACGGCCGGGTCCGAATCGGTCTTCTTGACCGCCAGCACCTTGACCTGGCCGGAGACGTAGCCGAGTCCGGAGTAGAAGATGGCGTTGGCATTGTTGGCGGTCTCGGTAACGCCCGCCTCGGTGGAGGGGAGAAGCAGCACGCCCGAGCCGTACTCCAGAGAGGTGTCCTTCGTCGGGAGCCCGTCCATCTGTACGACGTGCTCTTTGAAGAAGACATGCGTTCCGGAGTTGGTGTCCCGTGCCAGCGCGACTATCGGCGCGTCCTTGCCGCCCAACTGCTTCCAGTTGGTGACCTTGCCGGAGTAGATGGCGGAAAGCTGCGTGATGGTGAGTTCTGAAAGCGGATTGGCCGGATTCGCGACCACGGCGAGACCGTCGCTGGCCACGACTATCTCGTAGGGCTCGACTCCCTTGGCCTTTGCCTGGTTTACCTCACTGGACTTGATGGGCCTGGAGGACTGGCAGACGTCCGTGGTGCTGTCGATAAGGGCGGCGATGCCTGCACCGGAACCGGGACCCGAGATGGCGATGTTCACCTTCGGATGCGCGGTCATGAACGCCTCGGCCCACATGGTGGACAGGGGCGTCACCGTGTTGGAGCCGATGACATTGAACGAACCCGAGATGTCGTCGGCGTCTCCCGAAGGCGCCTCCGGCGCGCAGCCGGCCGCTGCTGCCAGAAGAACGGCGGCCAGCACAGCGGCCAGCCCTGTCTTCCTGCCTGCGTGATACCTGTTCAAACTGCATACCTCCTTCTTGATGTTGCTTGGTTCCATTTCTCACGTGGCAGTGTAGGGGCAGCGCCTTAAGGCGCCCTTATGGCGGTGTAAAGAACCGGTTAAGAATCGCCGGGCGGCCGGCGCCGCGAGGGGCACCGTCACGGAGCGGGTTGAATGGCTGCAGAGAGGAAGGGGAACGGCGAGTCCAGAGGGGGATGGCGCAGCCGTCAGGGCTGCTGACAGAGCCGCCACTGTTCGAAGAACGCGTGCTCGGCGCTCGTCCGCTCGAGAAGCTCACGGGCCCGCAGGCCCAGCTTCATGAGGCTCGGGCGGTCAAGGATGGACTCGATGTCGCGGGCGAGCGCCCTCGCACCGTCGCTCGCGAAGACGATGCCCGTCTCGCCCGGGATAACATCGCAGTGCTGATGCCCGCCGTTGCGGATGACCACCGGGACGGCACATGCCTGAGCTTCCAGCACCGCCGGGCTGGAGGACTCCATGGCAGAGGGGACGATGAGCAGGTCGGCCTCCCGGTAGGCGCGGACGAGGTCATCGCCGTCAAGACGGCCCGGGAACTCGGCGCGCAGTCCGGCGAGCCTTCGGCGCAGCTCCTCCCGGTAGGGGCCGTCTCCTGCGACCACCAGTCGCACGTCGGCGCGCCGCAATTGCAGCAACGCTTCTCCAAGCACGTCCAGCCCGTTCTCTCGCGAGACCTCGCCCACGTACAGCAACGTGAACACGTCGCGCTTCGCTCCCCAGTCGCGCGGCCTGAAGCGCTCGGTGTCGACTCCGTTGCCGAGCAGCACGATCTTGTCCTGGCGGATGCCGTTCTCCAGCAGTTCATCCCTGCAGGCGTAGGATGGCACGAAGATCTTGCCGGCCTGGTTGTAGAACCAGCGCATATACGTCCAGAGCAGTCCCTCGAAGGAGCGGTCTCCCGCGATACTGCCGGCGTAGCGCGTCAGCGTCCTGTCGTGTGTCGCATAGAAGGGGCGATTGAGCAGCCGGGCAACGAGCAGGCCGACGAGCCCGACCGGGCCGGGTGTTGCGCTGTGGACGTGCGTGAAGTTCTGTCTGAAGCAGTAGTCGACTATCTCCAGCACGGGCGGACAGGCAAGTTTGACCTCCGGGCATTCAGGCACGTCGTAGATGTCGACCGGCCGGAACACTGCCTCGGACGGCCCGCCCTCGACGTTGGCGCAGGTCACCACGGTGTGGTCCAGCCCCAGGCCTCGCGCGCGAGCCACGAGGTCCCGCAGGTCCTGTGCCGGGCCCGAGGGTCCGGCGGGCGTGTCCGTGAGGTGTACCGCGCGGGGAGCCACGGGAGGGAGCGCAACGGTGTCGAGACGCTCGGCGAACTGCCTCGTATCCTGGAACGAGCGATACGCCGCGTAGTACGGGGCGGACAGGAAGTAGAGGGAGGAGATGGAGCCGATACTGCGGAAGATGTTGAAGAAGTCGCCCGTCTTCAGCCGTTCGACGGCGTACTCCAGCAACTCGTTCACGGTCCGGTCCAGCACAGTGGACACCGTGTTGAACCAGAGATACGGGGCGTTTTCCGGCGTCAGGTCAGAGGAAAGCCGGGGCAGGCGTCTCAAAGTATGTCGCAGCAGCGACTCGGCGTCGCGGGATGCATCGCGGCGGCGATGCAGCAGGCGCCGGAGGAGAGCTATGAACCAGGAACGCCGCTCGGGCTCCTGCATGGTCAGCAGCATCACGATCTTGCGAAGGCCTGCGTCCTTGGCGAACTGCGCCCCAAGCCTCGTGTTCTTGTTGAGGTGGTGGTAGAGGATGGAGTAGATGGCGTAGGCCAGGTGGACCGGCTCCGAGACCCCGGCATGCGGCTCGTTGAGTTGAGGCTGGCCGAAGAAGTCGGCGGGAGTGCTGCCCGGATTGGCAGTGTGGCTCCTCGCGACGAAGAGCCCGGAATGGTCATCCGACCCGGAGATGAGGTGCTTGCGCAGGGGGTCGGTCTTCGGGTTGGCGATATTGTGCTCCGATGCAAGGTCCTCGAGACGGCAGCGGGTGAGTCCTTCTATGGTCGTGCGCAGGCGAACGTTGGAGTCCGGGCTGCGGAAGCCGTTCAACTCGAAGAGGTCGAAGAGCAGGAGGAGTCGCTCGAAATGCGACTGAGTCAGACGGTCGTTGACCGAGAACAGGGGGTGGGCGACCGCCGCCGCGATGCGATTGGCGTCGATGTACGCCGCCAGCTCGTAGATGTTGTCGCGAAGGGCGTTCAGCTCCGCGAACCGCGCCTGGCTCAGGTCGTACGCAAGCACGTGAATGTGGCAGTCATCCTCAGGGAACCGGGCTGTGAACTCGCACGAGACGAAGGTGTTGGGCAGGCCGGCTATCTCGAGGCAGCCGTCGATGGTGTTGTGGTCGGTGATGGTGACGTGCGTCATGCCGCGCGAGAGTGCGGTCCGGTAGATGTGCTGCGGCGTGGTGAACGACTCGGGGATGTTGAACTGGCGCGCGAGCCAGTTCGGCGGCCTCGAAGAGTGCCGGCTGTGGACGTGAAGGTCAGCGCGAATCATGCCGTTTCGCGGCCACCATCGAATCGAACGATGAGTTGGTCAACAGTGTTCGCCCATCGGGCCGGCCTGGTATCGGGACCGGGCAGGGTCGCCGGCCAAGGCACCCGCTTGCACAAGCATACAGTCTGGACGCCGTCCGGGGCAAAAGACCCGGGGAGCGCGGCGCCGGAAGCCTCGGGGCCGGACTCAGACGACGTGCTCCACCTTCAGCATGCTGGTATTGCCCGGGATGCCGAACGGCACTCCCGCCGTCACGACGATGAGGTCGCCGGAGGCGGCAAGGCCCAGTCGCATCACTATCTCGCTGGATTGGCGCAGCAGTTCCTCAAGCGAGCGATACTCGGTGACGAGATACGGCGTCAGCCCCCAGACGAGCGCCAGCCTCCTCAGGACCTCCTCGCGTGGCGTGATGGCGAGCACGGGGCACCGGGGGCGGTACTTGGAGACGCGCATGGCTGTGCCACCCGACGTGGTGAACGCCAGTATCGCCTTCGCCTTCAACTGGTCGGCGATGTTGACGGCTGCGTAGCTGATCGCATCGTCGGCCTGCGGCAATACGTTCGACTCCTTCTGCAGCAGGATTGCGTCGTAGGGGATGGCATCGGCGGCCTCGATGGCGATGCCGGCCATGGTTCCGGTCGCCTGAACCGGGAAGCCGCCCGCGGCGGTCTCCTCGGACAGCATGATGGCATCGGCGCCGTCGAGGATGGCATTCGCCACGTCGCTCGCCTCCGCGCGGGTCGGGCGTGGTGAATACACCATCGATTCGAGCATCTGGGTTGCGACGATGACCGGCTTGCCGGCCGTGTTGCACATCGCGACGATGCGCTTCTGCTCGATGGGAACGCGCCGTAGCGGCACCTCCACGCCGAGGTCTCCGCGCGCCACCATGACGCCGTCGGCGGCGGCGACCAACTCCTCGATGTTGTTGAGGGCCTCCTTTCGCTCGATCTTGGCTATGACGGGGACGGCTGCGCCCTGCGAGGCGATGAAGTCCTTGGCCCTCCTGATGTCGGCCGCGTTCGTGATGAACGAGAGCGCCACGTAGTCGATTCCGTGCTGAAGTCCGAACGCGAGATGCCGCAGGTCCTGGTCCGTGACGGCCTGCGTGCTGAGCTTCACGCCGGGCACGTTTATGCCCTTCATCTGGGTCAGGACCCCGCCCGCGGCAATGACGCAGTGAATCTCGCTTCCCTCCGTGCTCTGCACCTCGAGCCTGATGGTGCCGTCGTTCACGAAGATGGTGTCGCCGGCCTGCACGTCCTGCGGCAGCGACGGCAGGGTGACGGAGACCCGGTGTTCGTCGCCGAGGATCTGTTCCGACGTGAGTGTGATGGAGGCGCCGTCCTGGAGCCAGACCTTCTCGACCTTCAACTTGCCAGTGCGGATCTTCGGGCCGGGGAGGTCCTGCAGCACGGCGAGAGGGCGGCCGACGGCGGCCGACGCCTGGCGGACGTTGGAGATGCGTGCGGCGTGCTCCTCGTACGTGCCATGAGAGAAGTTGAGCCGGGCGACGTCCATGCCTGCCCGTGCAAGCTTCTCGATCATCTGGTACGACTCGCTGGCCGGTCCGATGGTGCACACGATCTTGGTCTTGCGCTGCATAGTGCCTCCCGGAAGGGCGACGCCGTGCGGTGTTCGGGAACGGTCGCCCGCGACAGTCTAGCCGGGGTGGAGTGAGGCGTCAACACGCCTGGGGCGGCGTGCTCGCGTTGACGCTGTGCCGGGCTGCACGTAGAATGTCCCGCTATGCACCAGTCTACTGTACTCGACAACGGGCTGACCGTCGTGACCTTCCGGATGCCGGGGGCGCGCTCCGTCGGCGTTGCTCTCGCAGCGGGTACCGGCTCCTGCTACGAGCGCGACGACGAGGCGGGCATATCCCACTTCATCGAGCATCTGTGCTTCAAGGGTACGACGCGGCGGCCGATGCCCACGGATATCAGCGCGGAGATAGAAGGCATCGGCGGCATTCTGAACGCGAGCACGGGTCGGGAGGAAACGGTCTACTGGGCGAAAGTCACCCGCTCGCACATGGCGACTGCGGTCGACCTCCTCTTCGACATCGCGGCCAACTCGGTGCTGAAGCCGGATGACATCGAGAAGGAGCGAAAGGTGGTGATCGAGGAGATCAACATGAACCTCGATCTGCCCCAGGAGAGGGTGGGCATGCTCATCGACAGCCTGCTTTGGCCGGACCAGCCCCTGGGCAGGGACGTTGCGGGCAGCAAGGAGACGGTGTCGGCCATCGGGCGCGATGCCATCGTGGACTACATGTCGCGGCAGTATCGCACGGGCAACATGGTCGTCAGCATTGCGGGCGACGTGGGCCACGACGATGTCTGCGAGCTGATAGCGAAGCATGCCGGCATGCTTCCGGCCGGACGGCCCGAACGGGCATACAAGCTGGATGATTCGCAGCAGCAGGCGCGGATAGGGGTGGACCGGAGGGACGGGGAGCAGGCGCACGTCTGCGTGGCGGTGCACGGGGTATCCAGATGCGACCCGCGCCGGTACGCAGTGGACGCGTTGAACGTCGTTCTCGGCGGCGGCATGAGCAGCCGCCTGTTCACCGAGATACGCGAGAAGCGTGGGCTGGCGTACGACATTCACAGCTACCCCGAGCATTTCCTCTCCGGCGGCTCGCTTGTGGTGTACGCCGGCGTCGACCCGGAACGGTTGACGGAATGCATCAGGGCGGTGGTCGGAGAACTGGCGCGGGCAAGGACGGGCGTGAGCGACGAGGAGTTGCGCCGCGCGAAGGAGCTCGCGAAGGGACGGCTCGAGCTGCGGCTCGAGGACACGCAGAATGCCGCTCTGTGGTACGGGGCGCAGGAGTTGCTGACGCACCACGTGCTGACGGTCGATGAGGTCGAGGCGCTCGTCGAGGCGGTCACCGTCGAGGATGTGGTGCGGATGGCCGAGGAGCACTTCAGTAAGGAGCGGCTCTGCCTCGCCGTGGTTGGTCCTGTGGACGGCGGCATCAGCGAGGAGTTGCTCTCGCTGTAGTCCGTGCCTGGCACGCGCCGTCAGTCAGAAACGAAGAGGGGCCGCAGTGATGCGGCCCCTCTCTCATTGCCTGCTTCGGGGTAGTCGGCTAGTACTCGGGATAGCCGCCGGGAGGCATGGCCGGGGCCTTCTCCTTCTCGGGGATGTCCGTGACCAGGCACTCGGTGGTGAGGATCATGTTCGCGATGCTGGCCGCGTTCTGGAGTGCGGAGCGAGTGACCTTCAGCGGGTCGACGATGCCGCGCTCGACCATGTTGACGTCCATCTCGTCATTGAGGGCGTCGTAGCCGATTCCGGCGGCGGTCTCCTTCACTCGATTGACGATGACCGAGGCCTCGCGTCCGCTGTTGATTGCGATGCAGCGCAGCGGCTCTTCGAGAGCGCGCTTAAGGATAGCGATGCCGGTCGCCTCGTCGCTCTTGGCCTCGATCTTGTCGAGCGCCGAGACGGCGGTGAGCAGCGCAACGCCGCCGCCCGGAAGGATGCCTTCCTCCACGGCAGCCCTGGTCGCGCTCAGCGCGTCCTCGACCCTGTGCTTCTTCTCCTTGAGCTCGACCTCGGTGCCGGCGCCGACCTTGATGACGGCGACGCCGCCGGCCAGCTTGGCCAGTCGCTCCTGGAGCTTCTCCTTGTCGTAGTCCGAGGTGCTGGACTCGATCTCGGAGCGGATCTGCTTGATGCGCGCCTCGATGTCAGAGGACTTGCCCTTGCCCTCGACGATGGTGGTGTTGTCCTTGTCCGAGACGACTCTGCGCGCCCGGCCGAGGTCTTCGACGGTGACGGAGTCGAGCTTGCGGCCGACTTCCTCGGAGATGACGCGGCCGCCGGTCAGGACGGCGATGTCCTGCAGCATGGCCTTGCGGCGGTCGCCGAAGCCGGGCGCCTTGATGGCGAGCGGAGTGAGCGTGCCGCGCAGCTTGTTGACGACGAGTGTGGCCAGAGGCTCGCCCTCGACGTCCTCAGCGATGATGACGACGTTCTTGGTCGTCTGGACCATCTTCTCCAGGGCGGGCAATATCTCGTTGATGGCCGAGATCTTCTTGTCGGTGATGAGGATGTAGGGGTCATCGAGCTCGACGCGCATCGTCTCGGGGTTGTTGATGAAGTAGGCGCTGATGTAGCCGCGGTCGAACTTCATGCCCTCGACGAACTCGGTCTCGAACTGGAGTCCCTTGCCTTCCTCGACGGTGATGACGCCGTCCTTGCCGACCTTCTCCATGACGTCTGAGATGAGGGTGCCGATCTCCTTATCGACGGCCGAGAGCGCGGCGACCTGAGCTACCTGCTCCTTGCCCTTCACGGGGATGGCCATCTTCTTGAGTTCATCGACCACGGTGGCGACGCCCTTCTCGATGCCGCGCTTGAGCGACTGAGAGTCCGCGCCGGCCGCGATGTTCTTGAAGCCCTCGTGGACGATGGCCTGGGCCAGGACTACGGAGGTGCTGGTGCCGTCACCGCACTGGTCGTTCGTCTTGGTCGAGGCTTCCTTGACGAGCTGAGCGCCCATGTTCTCGAACGGGTCGGGCAGCTCGATTTCCTTCGCAATCGCAACGCCGTCGTTGATGACGTTGGGGGCGCCGAACTTCTTGTCCAGGGCGACCGGGCGGCCTCGGGGGCCGAGGGTCACACGGATGGCGTCGGCGAGCGTGTCGATACCGGTCTTGAGCTTCTTGCGTGCCTCTTCGCCGAAGAGTACCTGCTTTGCCATTACACTTCCTCCTTAGCTATGCTTTCTTGGCGAGCAAGTCGCTCTCGCGCATGATGACGAGCTCGACGTCGCCCTCCTTGAACTCGGTGCCGGCGTACTTGGAATAGATGACCTTGTCTCCCACCTTCACATCCATCGGGAGCCTCTTGCCGTCATCCGTGAGCTTGCCGGCTCCGACCGCGATGATCTCGCCCTCCTGGGGCTTCTCCTTCGCGGTGTCCGGAAGGACAATGCCTCCCTTGCTGACTTCTTCTCGCGGAGTGGGCTTGATGACTACCCTGTCTCCAAGGGGAACCAGGTTGGACATACTGCCTCCTTCCCTTTGCTGGCGATTAGCAGTCAACTGCTAACACTGCTAAGGGATTATAGCACACCTCCGACCCGGTGCAAGACGTTCGTCTGCTTGATTTCTACACTGCACCGTGTATAGACTCTGCGCAGGCTATGGAACGGCAACAGTGGGACCGGCGCCGCATACGCGCCCTGCGCAATCACCTCGGGTTGACCCAGGTGGAGATGGCGGAGCAACTGGGCATCCGGCAGCAGACGGTGAGCGAGTGGGAGACGGGCCAGTACGAGCCGCGCGGGACGTCGGTCACGCTGCTGCGCCTCGTCGCGGAGCGCAGCAACTTCGGATACGGGAAGGAGGTTCAGGAGAAGGAGTAGCCTCCTTCTTCGTGTGCGCGTGGATACACGGAAACGGATAGCGGGCACGGAAGCCGATCTGAGCATCGCGTGGGCACGTTCGTTCGGCCGGCGCCTGCGGACCGAAAGCGGCCTTGACGTCGATGTGCTCTACCCTGGCAGGCGCCCCGGAAGCGCGGGACCGGACTACCGCGACGCGGTGCTCTCCGTCGGGCGCCTTGACGTTCTCCGGGGTGACGTCGAGCTGCACGTCAGCCCTGCGGACTGGCGGCGGCACGGTCACGACCTGGACCCGGCCTATTCGCGGGTCGTGCTGCACGCCGTCGCGCGCGGGGACGGCACCCTCTCGACCGTGCTGCCCGGCGGGCGTGAAGCGCCGGTCCTTGTTCTTGAACCGCGGTGTCGCTCGCGCGACCTGCCGTGCGCGGAGGCCTTCAAGGGCGCGCCCGGTGTGGTGGTGACGGTGCTCGAGGCAGCCGGCATAGAGCGGTTCCGGGCGCGCGCTGTTCGCATGGCGGGCGAGTGCGCTGCCGGAGGGCTGCTATCGGTGCTGCTTCGGGGCGTCGCACGCGCCCTCGGCTATGCCGCCAATGCTGACGCGGGGATGCAACTGGGCGCGTTGCTGGTGGAAGAGGGGACGTGGGCGCTAATGCAGAGCGTCGGCGCCACGCAGCGCTGCGCGTACGCTCTTGGCACGGCCGGACTGCTGCCTTCGCAGCGTGGCTCAGTTTGCGGTGACAGCGGCTGCTCCGAGGTCACGACCCTTGAGCGCGAATGGCGAGGCCTGGGCGGCTCGATGCCCTCGATGCCTGCGTCCGCCTGGCGGCTGTCGGGTGTGTATGTCAACAACTCACCGGTGCGGCGCGTGGTCGCGCTGGCGGACCTTGCGCCGGGAATCGAAGGCCTGTTCCGGGAGGCGCGCACTCAGCTTGCGGACTCGGGCACGGCGCGAAGAGCGCCCGCGGCGGGACTCGAGAGGCTGTTCACCGTGGCCGGGGATTCGTACTGGCGCAGGCGGTACGATTTCGGGAAACACACGCGGGAATCGGACCTCGTGGGCGCCGCCAAGGCGCGGGAGGTGGTTGTGAACGCTCTCCTGCCGGTCCTCCTTGCGACGGCCATGCGGGAGGGGGATGAGAGCCTTTTCCGCGGCGTGGTCAGGGCTTTCGTACGTTATCCCGGCCCTCGCGCAAACAGCATCACGCAGCACATGCAGCGGCAGCTCGGCCTTCCTCTGCGGCCGCGCCGGGCGGCAGTCGACCAGGGACTGCTCCACGTCTACACCGAGTACTGCCGTCATGGGCTATGCGATGCGTGTCCGCTGCGTGAGTGCAGCAGATGCTCCTGAGCCGGGAGTACTGTCTGTCGAGGCAGTCCCGGTCCGAGCGGCCGGGCGGGAGATGCGGCAGTCCCATCTGGTACCATTAGCGGACGGGCGGGCCTGGAGCTCCGGCGGTCCAGCGTGGCGTGGGTGAGCGCTCTGCGCTCCGCCGCCGGGCGTTGGCACAGCATAGGCGCCTCCGGGAGTATCCGTCCGGATTTCGCATTCTGTACTTGTTCAGGAGGTTGCGTGAAGACTACTCCGCGCGTGTGCGGCCTGCCGACCGAGCCCGCCATCGAGGTCTTTCTCAAGGCGCAGCGGATGCAGGCCAGGGGCGTCGACATCGTGCATCTTGAGATAGGAGAGCCGGATTTCGAGACGCCGGCGCACATCCGCGAGGCGGCCAAGGAGTCGCTGGACAGAGGGCAGACGCACTACTGCGATTCCCAGGGAATACTCGAGCTGAGAGAGGCCATAGCGGAGCGAGTCTCCGCCGCGCGCCACCTGGAGGTCGACCCCGGGTGCATCGTCGTCACGCCGGGTCTGCGGCCCGTCCTGTTCTACGGCGCGTTGCTCACGCTGGACGCGGGCGACGAGGGCATCTACCTCGATCCGGCGTTCGCGGCTTTTCCCTCGGTCATCCGTTTCGCCGGTGCGAAGGCGGTTCCCGTACCGCTGCGCGGCGAGAGCGGCTTCCGGCTGGACCTGGACGAGTTGGAGGCGGCGATCACTCCGCGCACGCGTCTTCTGACGCTGAACTCGCCGCACAACCCCACCGGTGGCGTGCTGACGGACGACGAGCTTGCCGCCATCGCGCGGCTGGCGGAGAAGCACGACCTGTTCGTCCTCTCGGACGAGACGTACGAGGAGATATTCTACGAGCAGCGGCCGCGAAGCGTGCTGGAGTATCCCGAGCTGCGCGGGCGGTCGATAGTGCTCAGCGGCTTCTCCAAGACCTACTGCATGACGGGTTGGCGGTTGGGCTACGCGGTGCTGCCGCCGGCGCTGGTTGACCCGTTCGTGCGGCTCACGGCGAACAGCGTGACATGCTCGACGACATTCGTGCAGCATGCGGCGGTGCGCGCGCTGCGAGGCCCGCAGGACAGCGTCCGCGCGATGGTCGATGAGTTCCGCGCCCGGCGCGATATCCTGGTGCGGCGGCTGAACGGGATGCGCGGCATCAGGTGCCACACGCCGGCCGGTGCGTTCTATGCCTTCCCGGATGTCAGCGGACTTGGAATCTCGGACGCGGAGTTTGCGCGTCGACTGCTCGATGATGCCGGAGTAGCCACCCTCGCCGGCTCGGTCTTCGGCGAGCAGGGACGCGGCTACCTGCGCCTGGCCTACACGACGTCCCGCGAGGGCATCCTGAAGGCGCTCGACCGGATGGAGCGCATCGTGGCTGACATGCCCGTGCCTGGAGCCGTCTCGTAGAGCGTCAGGACAGAGACAGGGCGGGTTCCACGTCGATGTCGCCGCCGGCGGCGTCGTCGCGGTGGGCGAAGTAGTGGCATGCGGCCACCATGGCGGCGTTGTCCGTGCACATGGCGATCGGGGGAATGAAGGTGGGGATGGGTGATTGCGCCGCGAGCCGGTTGCGAAGCGCGCTGTTGGCGGCCACACCTCCGCTGACGAGGATGCACCGGGCACCCGCGTCGGAGGCTGCGCGCAGCGCCTTTGCCACGAGCACCTCGACCGCCGCGTCCTGGAAGCTGGCGGCGGCGTTGGCGACAAGCTCCGGATTCCCCAGTATCGCTTCTCTTCGCGTCAGGTGGTAGAGCGCGGTCTTGAGGCCGCTGAAGCTGAAATCCGATGTGCCCGGCAGCCATGCGCGGGGCAGCGCGTAGCGGCCCCTGGCTTCAGCCGCTGCCTTCTGTATCACCGGACCTCCGGGGTAGCCGAGTCCCAGCAGCCGTGCCGCCTTATCGAATGCCTCGCCCGCGGCGTCGTCGCGGGTGCGCCCCAGCAGGCGGTAGTCGCCGTGACCCCGCATGAGGTGCATCTCCGTGTGTCCCCCTGAGACGATGAGGCAGAGGGCCGGGAACCGGCTGTCATCCTCGGGCCTGGCGGGGAAGGCGAGCCAGTTGGCGTAGATGTGCGCCTCGATGTGATTCACTCCGAAGAGCGGCAGTCCGCGCGATGCTGCAATGGCCCTGGCGAAGTTGACTCCCACGAGGAGGGAGCCGGCAAGCCCCGGGCCGTTCGTGACCGCGACGCGGTCGATGCCGTCGAGTGAGACACCGGCCGCAGCCATCGCCTCCTCGTAGCAGGGCAGGATGGAGAGGACGTGCTGCCGCGACGCCACCTCAGGGACGATGCCGCCGTAGCGCCGGTGGATGTCGATCTGAGAGGCGACGACGCTGGCGAGGATGCGCGTGCCGTCTTCCACGACCGAGACAGCGGTCTCGTCGCAGGACGTCTCGAACGCCAGTACTCTCATCTAGAACAGGTTACGGAGCCGTGACTTGAAGGCGAAGTGTACCACGGAGAGCACGAGCGCGAAGGTGAGCACGGCGAGGAAGGTCTCCCATGAGCAGCCACGTATGGCGACGCCCAGCGCGGTGGCGGCGGCGGGGGGGTGCTGCATGTAGAGGACGACCATGAGGAATACGGCCAGACCGACCGACAGGGCATAGGAAGCAAGCGATGCGAGCAGCGGCTCCTGGGGCAGCAGGGCGCAGGCCGAGCCGACCACAAACCCGAGCAGGTGGCCGCCGATGACGTTGCGGGCGCGGGCGGTCAGGTCGAACGGCCGGCCGAAGACGATGAAGGCGCTGGCTCCGAGGGCGGCTATGACGACGGCGTTCTCGAGGCTCAGGACGAGCAGGATGACAAGCGTTGTCAACCCCGCCAGGAAACTCTGCAGGAGGTATGACCGCCAGGCGGAGCGGAAACGCTCCAGTCCCGAGGAGATGCCGTAGCTATCCATGGTTCTGGGGGTGGATGGAGTTGTTGGGGCGAAGGCTGACGGGGCGTCGGGCGCGACGCCCATGTGTTCGACCATAATGGTGCTTCATTCTAGTACGTGTTCGCGTATGATGCAAATGCATTTCCTCGGATATTGCCGGCAGCAATCCGGGCTGCAGGAATGGCATAATGAGGGACTCGCGTGCCAACGGCGGGTCATGAAGGGGAGATTCGTACAGTGAACGTCAAGAGAGTAAGGGCCGTCTACTTCAGCGCCACCGGGACCACGGAGAAGGTCGTCACGGGCATAGCGGACGGCATCTCGGCCGGGCTGGGTGTTCCTCGCGAGCGAATCGACTTCACTCCGCCCGCAGCTAGAAAGCGCGTTCTGAGCTTCTCCGCCGGCGACCTCGTTGTCTTCGGCACGCCGGTGTATGCCGCGCGTGTTCCCAACATCCTGCTGAAGTACCTCGAAACCGTCGAGGGGAACGGTGCTCTGGCTGTGCCGGTGGTACTGTTTGGCAACCGCAACTACGACGATGCCCTCATCGAGTTGAAGGACGTCCTTGAGAGGCGCGGGCTCCGCACGGTCGCGGCGGCGGCGTTCGTTGGAGAGCACTCGTTCTCGTACACGCTCGCGAAAGGCAGGCCGGATGAGGCCGACATGGCTGTTGCCGCCGGCTTCGCGAGACAGGTGGTTGCGAAGCTGAGGTCTCTCACCGACGATCATGCGTTGCTCCCCGTAGGTGTCAAAGGGATGCCGTACCCGTACCGTGACTACTACCGGCCTCGCGATACGCAGGGCAATCCGGTCGACCTCCGTAAGGTGAGGCCGGTGACGAGCGACGCCTGCACTGACTGCAAGACATGTGCGCAGGTGTGCCCGATGGGTTCAATCAGCTTCGACAACGTGAGACAGTACACGGGCATCTGCATCCGGTGCGGCGCCTGCGTCAAGAAGTGCCCGCAGCAGGCGAGGTACTACGATGACGAAGCGTACCTGTATCACAAGCGCGAGCTGGAAGAAGGGCTGACCAGGAGAGCGGAGCCGGAGCTCTTCCTCTAAGGCGTCGGATTCGTCAGGCGTCCGAGGCTGCTCAGGCACGGTGAGAACCCGCGGGCGGCGTCCGAACGCCGTCTCGTGCCGCCGCAGTGACAGCATTCTCCCACGGCTCTATACTGTGAAGTGAGGCCCTCGTTCCGCACGCGAGGATGTAGCCGGACCGCATCAGGGACCGTGCGCGGCGAGGAGCGCAGAGATGCAACGGTGTGGTGGGGTTGTGGTCGCGCTGCTGGTTCTACCCCTCTTGTGCCTGTCATCCGCCTGCAGTGATGGGGCCGGTCCTGAGTTGCCTTCCACGCCGCCCGCGCCGGCCTCGGAACTGCCGCAGGAGCCAGGTTTCACTCCATCTCCGACAACTTCAACGGAGCAGGAACCGAACCTGGCGGCTCCCCAGTCCGGCGGAGAGGACGGGCAGGCCGTCGTGGCGGAGCCGGGAACACTTCGGCAGATGGCTGATGAGAAGGGGATGCTGCTGGGCACGTACTTCACGCCTGAATGCTTCCCAATGCAGAAGTGGCGAGAGGTTGTCGCCCGGGAGTTCAGCGCAGCTATGCTCTATCGGTGTATGGCATGGGTGGACGTGGAGCCTGTTCAGGGCGGGTTCGACTTCACCTCAGCAGACGAGCAGGTCCAGTTTGCTCTTGCGAACAACATGACCGTCTGCTCGCATCTCATATGTCCGACTGAGTCACAAGGCAATCCCGGTTGGCTGACTGACAGCCGGCTCTCCCGGGACGGACTGGAGGAGATGCTCCGTGTCCACATATCCACCGTATTGAACCGATACAGAGGGAAGGTGGGCCTGTGGCTGGTGGTGGAGGAGGCGTACCTCAAGGGCCACACTGACCCTGACTTCCTCTACAGGAAGTTCGGCTATGACTACCTTGAGCTCGTGTACCGGTTCGCGCGGGACGCCGACCCATCTGCGAAGCTGTTGTACAACGACTACGACAACCATACGGCGGGCGGCGCCACCACCGGACTGAGCCGACAGGTCGTTCAGAGGTTGAAAGACGAGGGGTTGATTGACGGCGTCGGGCTGGAGATGCACCTGGACGCCCGCGAACCACCAGGCAAGCAGGACATGGTCGCCACGATGCAGAGCTACGGCCTCCCCGTGTATGTCACGGAGCTTGATATCGATATGTCCGGTGTCCCGGGCGCGCGGGAAGCGCGATACGCTCTGCAGTCTGAGATGTACAGGGATGTGTTCGAGGCCTGCCTCGAGTCAGGAGTGTGCCGGGGTTTCATGGTGTGGGGAATCGGAGACAGGTACTCGTGGCTGGAGCGGGCCTCCTCAGAAGCCGACCCCACGCTGTTCGACGACGAACTGAACCCGAAGCCGGCCTACTTCGCGATACTCGAGGCCGCAGGCTGGACATCAGGTTCAGGTGACTGCCTCGGGTGACCGGCTACGGGCTCCGATGCCGGGGAGTTCAATCCTGGGTCCACACTCTCAGCCCCGAATGGTGTCGCCTGACCTCATGGCGGGTCCAGGCCGATGCTGTCGCCCGGTCTGCGCCGTGACACGGCAAGTGTAGCGACGGCGCCGTCGTCAGGCGGCACGGAACATGACATAACAACCCGCTTCCGGCAAGAGGCGAGGCGCGGCGGCAGCATAGGAAAGAGGGAGGGGCGCATCCCCTCCCTCTGAACGCTGGCAGGAATACGGACTGCTAGAAGGCGGCGCGGTAGAGGCCGGCGATGCTCTCCACGCTGTTGTGGATGGGGTCCTTGGCCAGGAGGCCGCGAGACGTATCGAGCGCCGCCTGCGCCATGACCTCGATCTTGTCTTCCGTGACGCCGATCTGCTTCAGCGAGATCAGCATGCCGACCGAGTCGAGCCACTTCTCGACTGCCCTGACCGGGTCCTTCTGCACGCCGAAGACGTTCTTGCCGAGCCTCGCGATGCGCTCGCCACGCACTCCCATGCTCTGGCGCAGCCATGCAGGCAGCAGCGCCGACAGACCGTCTCCGTGAGAGGCATCGAAGTATCCGCTGACGGGGTGCTCGATGAGATGGATGGGGCGGAAGCCGAGGCCGCCGCCGAGAGTGATGGTCTGCGAGCAGGCGAGCGTACTGGCCCAGCTCAGGTTGGTTCGAGCCGCGAGATTCGACGGGTCCTTGACGGACGGAGGGAGCCACTCGACCACCACCTTCATGATGGCCTCGCGGATGCCGTCGGCCAGCGGAGCGCCCTCCAGGTGCGTGACGTAGTTCTCCATCACGTGCAGGAAGATGTCGACGCCGCCCTTGGCGAGCTGCTTGACGGGCATGCTCAGGGTGAGCGCCGGGTCGACGATAGACGTCGAGGGGTAGTAGGCCGGCGCGGCGATGAAGCGCTTCTCGTGCGTCTCCCAGTTCGTCACCACTGCCCCGTTGTTGAACTCGGAGCCGGTCGCGGCCATTGTGCACACAAGCAGGAGGGCCGCCTTGGGGGCGATGCCTCTCGAATCGGCGCCCAGGTAGAACTCCCACACGGGTCGGCCGCTGGAATACGAGAGCCTGATGGCTTTGGCCGCGTCCATCGCGCTGCCGCCGCCCAGGCCGATGATGAGGTCGGCCTTGTACTCCGCCGCGGCCTTCGCACCCTCGTCGACCGTTGAGCTGCGCGGATTGGGCGTGACTCCGGAGAAGACGGCAGCCTCGACGCCGTGGGTCTTGAGGTCCGCCAGCACCTTGTCGAGCAGCCCGGACTTCTTCGCGCTGGAGCCGCCTGTGACAATCAGGGCTCGCTTGCCGAGAAGGGCGGCTTCCTCGCCGACCTTGCTGACGGTTCCTTCGCCGACGATGAGTTTGGTGGGAGTGTAAAAGGTTACCGTAGCCATACCTGCACCTCCTTGAGACTGACAGCGGGTCTGATGACGATAGTACGAACGGCGCGCCAAGTCAATCCACCGCCCCGGTTCGAAGGCGGGATCATCGCGGACCCATCCCGTGCGGGGGAGTTGCACGCCGGAAAGCCGCCCGACGGCGCCCGCGGTGCTGTCCGGAAGAGGATGACGGCGTGCTCCAGCCTCGACATTCCGCTTCGAGTTGGCCAATTGGGGGCACCGCGAACCGGGCCATGCTCGCGGCGGAGACGCCGGCTCGGCATCTGCTCTTCGGGTCCGCCAGCTTCAGAGCGTCATCCGGTACACGCTGACCCTGGGCTCCTCAAGCAGCAGGCCGGTGATGAAGTCGTTCAGGGCAACCCGTGCCTCGGAGGTCTCCCAGGCCTTCCAATGCTCCTCGGAGACCCAGGTGGCCACCACGACAGCGGTGAGTGGGTCGCTCCCCTTGAACCAGGTTTCGCCTGTGACGTATCCCGGCTGGCCAAGGGCGGCTGCCCTGAGGTCCTGGAGGCCCTGCATGAGCTTGTCGGCGTCGTCCCTGCGCACTACGCGTTCCTGCAACACCTTCACCATAGCCATAGTGCCACCTCCTGCGTTCGCGGATGTGCGGCTGACCTGCCCTGCTGATTCCCATATCCATTATGCCACTGTTCTGAGCAGGTTGCCGCGCTCTCGGCGAGCTTCGAGGTCTACGGCAGTTCGGGCCGGCGGCCCTCGGATTCCACTGACAATCCCGGTGAGGGCGATGGCATAATGAGTGTGCTCTCGCCGGGCGGGTCAGGACAGATGACATCGCGGTATCAGTTGGTCGCCATCGACCTTGATGGAACCATCATCAACAAGGATGGAGCCATCGTCTCCGGCGCCGCGGAGGCCATCCGGCGTGTCCTCGCACGGGGCATCGCCGTCACGCTCGCCACCGGACGCATGTATCAACCGACCAACCGTTTTGCCCACGAGCTGGGCCTGTCGGCCCCCCTCATCTGCTACCAGGGAGCGCTCATCCGCGAGCCGGGCGATGGAGCAGTCCTGTGGCACAAACCCTTGCCGGGCCCCCTGGCCCGCAGAGTGCTCACGGTGATGCGGGAACAGGGCCTGCACCGGTACGCCTACATAGATGGCAGCATCTACGTGGAGCAGAGGCGGGAAGAAGACAGCCGGTACGCGCAGAACAACGGAGTTGAGCTGCACCTGGTTGACGACCTGTCGGCGCTCCTCGAACGGCAGCCAACGGAGCTTGCGGCCCGGGGAGACGCAGCAGAGGTTGAGTTGTTGATAGCCCGCATCAGAGCCGTTTGCGGGTCCGGCGTGATCGTGAACAGGATACATACCTCGTTCTGTGAGGTCGCGCACGGCGAGTCAGGCAAAGGCAACGCCCTGAAGTACCTGGCGGAACGATTGGCAGTGCCGCGGAGCCGGACGGTGGCCATCGGCGACAGCCCGAACGACGTCAGCATGCTCGAGTGGGCCGGTCTCGGAATCGCGGTCGGCGACGTTCCAGCCGAGGTCCGGACGGCTGCCGACTGGGTCATCGACAATGGGGCCGAGGACAGCTTCGGCGAGGCAGTCGCCCGCCT
>CAZLPP010000017.1:5702-35276 GCA_964561465.1 uncultured Dehalococcoidales bacterium | reverse complement strand
CCTCCGCCCCCTCCGCCTCCCATCCGTTCTTTCTCCCGCTTCATCTCCTGGGCGGCCAGCCCTGTGACCTGAACGAAGACGTCCTCGAGAGAGGGTCGCACTACGCGGGCCTCGGCGACCTCGAGGCCGCGTGCCTCAAGGAATACTACGGCGGCGCCGACGCGAATGGGGTTCGAGGAGACGATACGGAAGAGATTGCAGGAGACCGCTTCAACCGATGTTCCGGGAAATGCAGCGGACAACTCCGTCGCAAGGTGCGCCGTCGCGCCTCTCGCGCTGACTTCCACCACGTTCCGTCCTTCGGTCTGACGCATCAACTGCCCGGTGGCATCCTCCCGAACGACGCGGCCGGAAACGATGAAGGCAATGCGGCTGCACAGGCGCTCTGCCTCCTCGATGTAGTGGGTAGTGAGGAACACGGTGGTGCCCGCCCGGTTGAGTTCCCCGATGAGTTGGCGCACCTGGCGCGCACTGGCGACGTCGATGCCGGTCGTCGGCTCGTCCAAGAATAGCACGGGAGGTTTGTGCATGACTCCGGCGGCAATCGTGAGGCGGCGCTTCATGCCGCGCGAGTAGCCGGCGAACTTCCTGTCGGCAGCCTCCTCAAGCCCGAACCGCTTCAGCAACTCCCGAGCGCGTGTTTCCCGCTCGTGACGGCGCATGCCGTACAGCGCCCCGCAGAAGCACAGGTTCTGAAAGCCCGTCAGCTCGGGGTAGAGGTTGCTCTCATCGGGAACGATGCCCATGAGATGCTGGGCCGCCTTCGGGTTCTCTGAGCAGTCGATGCCCGCGATCCTCATGCTCCCCGCATCGGGCCTCGCCAGACCGGTAAGCAGGTTGATGGTCGTCGTCTTGCCGGCGCCGTTGGGGCCCAGGAAACCGAAGACCTGGCCCGGCTGCACGGAGAAGGAGACGCCTTCCACGGCCTTGACCGCCCCGAAGGACTTGATCAGGCCCATTGCCTGGATGGCCGGAGCAGGCTTGCTGTCGCGACTTGCCGTATCGGCGTCGCGGGATGGACCCTGTGCCGTCATGGTGTGCATTGTACTATAGAGACGTATGTGGCTGCCATGCACTTCGCCGGCGTGTGGCTGGAGTTCGCTCAAGGTGGGATGCCGCGGCTCCTAGCGGCGTTTGCGGCGGTTCTCGAACCGCAGCGCCACGAACCCGGCTCCGGGCAGGGCGCCACGCTCCACCTGGTGGGGCATGGCGGGGACCTCTCCCGGCGGTTGCAGCAGAGCGCTCGCCGCGTCCACGAGCGTCAGCCCGGCGCCGGCGGCCATCCGGACCGTCTGGTCCACGTCGAGGAAACGTGCGTGTGCGAACAGGTCGTCGCCGGCCGCTCCCCGGCGTGCATATTCCTGACCCCAGGGGCTTGCCGACGGGATGATGCCGATGACGACGGCGCCGCTGGGCCGCAGCACGCGCGCGAATTCTCTGAGCGACTGTTCCGGATCTGTGGTGAAGCAGAGCGTCGTGACGACCAGGACGCCGTCGAACGAGCGGTCATCGTAGGGTAGCGTCTCCGCGGTGCCGGCCTGTGTGTGGATG
Organism: uncultured Dehalococcoidales bacterium; assembly: GCA_964561465.1. Taxonomy (GTDB): domain Bacteria; phylum Chloroflexota; class Dehalococcoidia; order GIF9; family AB-539-J10; genus SKVJ01. The sequence goes on along the minus strand of CAZLPP010000017.1, from coordinate 33,725 downwards.
CCGCGCCGCGAAGCGAGCTTGAGCATCGGCAAAGACGGATCGACGCCTTCCGCCACGCCGAATGCCGCGGCGAAGCGACCTGTCCCGACGCCTGCTTCGAGCCAGCGTCCGGGCTGTCGGCCTTTCACCAGGAGGAGAGCCTCGACTTCCTGCTCGAAGACGGACCGACCTTCCGGTGAGTCGTACCAGGCATCGTACCGCGCGGCCACGCGGTCGAACGGGTTGGCCATTGCCTCTCACATAACACCATAGGACAGAACGGTGACGTTGTCCATAGGTGGAGCCGCGATTCCGCCGCGGAGTCGCTGGCATGTGGTAGAGTCACGTGGCACGCTGCCCGTCTGTGCGTGGGATGGCCTGCGGAGGCCTTGCTGGAGTGATTGATAGCGTGTGGCCCCGTGCCACGACGCGGTCTGGTGCTGCGTGCGGCAGCAGGGCTCGCCCGCTTGAGGAAGCGGTACTGCGCGGCGGTGAATGCCGACGGAGGGCATGTGATGGACGGCGATTCCAGGAGTACATACTTCGCCCTGCAGGCGAGTTGGGGCGTGACGAAGCATCTCGGGGGGCAGGGCGCAACCGACGAGCTCGCCCGGATGTGCCACCTGCAGGCTGGTTCACGAGTTCTGGTGGTCGGCTGCGGCGCCGGCATGAGCGCGTGCTATCTGGCTGTGCGTTTCGGCGCGAAAGTTGCGGGTGTGGACATCTCCCCCGCAATGGTGCGACAGTCTGCGAAACGCGCGCATCGGCAGGGGCTGACGGATGAGGCCGTGTTCCTGGTCGGGAGCGCCACGGCGTTGCCATTCGATGACGCTGCCTTTGATGCGGTCCTGTGCGAGTCCGTGAACTCGTTCATTCCTGAGCGTGTGCGCTCCCTGGCGGAGTACCGGCGGGTGGTGCGACCAGGCGGCAGGATTGGCATGAATGAGTGTGTCTGGCTGGACGTGCCGCCCCGCGACCTCGCGGACTACCTGGAAGGCATCACGGGAGCCCATTTCATGGATGCCAGGGGTGGCTGGGGTCGTCTGCTGGAAGAAGGGGGACTGGATCTGGTGTCGCAGACAATCCACCAGACCGGCATCCTCCGGCAGTGGTTCAGCGAGGCAAGGCAGGCTGATGCCCGCGATTTCGCCTCGGCGTGGGTGAGCTTCGCCCGTGGCTGCCTCTCCAACACCGAATACCGGCGCTTCGCTCTAGCGGCTTTCAACGTCCCCCGTTCGGCGTGGCGGATGTTCCGCTATTTCGGCTATGGCATCTACGTCGGACGCAAGCCGGGTCCTGAAGGCGACGTGGCGGACGGCGGGTAGGCGACTCCCTTTCTGGCGGCTCTCTACGATGGACTACACAATACGACGGAGCGCCCGTGCACACCACGTGTGGCTCAGGTTGTCGTCCTCAGGGGAGCTTGTCGTCGTGTTGCCGCGCGGCTTCAGTGAGAAGCGCGTGCCCGAGCTTCTGCTGAAACACCGGGTCTGGCTGGAGCGGGCGGAGAAGCGCGTGGAAGCGAGACGCCGGACGCTGCAGAAAGAGGTCCCCGCAAATCTCCCCGAGGTTGTCCACCTTCGGGCGGTCGGCCAGTCGTGGGCCGTGCAGTATCGCCCCACCGGTTCGAAGCGCGTGGCGGCCGTCGCTCGGCCCCAGAACGTGCTCCTCCTCTCCGGCAGTACAGCCGAACGTGAAGCCTGCAGGCAGGCGCTGCTGCGCTGGCTCCGCAGGAAGGCCGTGGCCGAACTGGAGCCCTGGTTTCGCGAACTCGCGCGCAGGGGACGGTTCTCGGTCAGCCGTGTAGTCGTGCGCTCTCAGAGAACCCGATGGGCTAGCTGCTCGCGAAAGGGCGCCGTCAGCCTGAACCTCAGACTCCTCTTCGTCACGCCGGAACTGGCGGAACACGTTATGCTCCACGAGTTGTGCCATACAGTGCGGATGGACCACTCCAGACGCTTCTGGGAACAGCTGGGGAAGCACGACCCCGAATGGCAGTTGCACCGGCGACAGTTGCGTGCCGAGTGGCAGAGAGTTCCTCTCTGGCTGGATGCCACTCCCACGCCGTGAGGGCGTTGACAATGGTCAAGTCACTCGTGCGGCGACGCTGCTCCGCGGCCGGAATTCGCTTGCAGGCGCCCGAAGGCGGTGCTAGACTTCGGCGAAGCGCGCTGTATCGATGCTGAAAGCTGTCTTCCTGATGTCTTGGCTCTTGGCTCTCCGCTGGACCGCTTCCTCTTCGTGATGTCGCGCCGGGATGGCGCCATCTCCTGAGCCTCGCTACTCGGATGTTCCCGCTTATCGTACTCGCCTGCGTCTTCGTCCTCATCGCCGTACGGCGAGTGGGGCGCTTCCGGCTTCAGATATGGCAGATAATGCTTTTTGGCGCCGCAGCGGTGCTGTTGTCCGGCAGCATTGCGCCGGGCGCCGCGGTGCACGCCGTCAATCTCGACGTAATGGTCTTCCTCTTCGGCATGTTCGTGGTCGGCCAGGCGATGGAGGAGAGCGGCTACCTCTCGTACATGTCCTTTCGCCTCTTCTGCCGGGCGCGCACTGCCGACGAGCTGCTGCTGTCGGTTCTCTTCGTCATGGGCCTTCTCTCGGCGCTGCTGATGAACGACACCATCGCCATCATCGGCACGCCTGTTGTGCTGTCGCTCGCTAAGAGCGCCGGCCGGCGGCCGCAGATGATGCTGCTGGCGCTCGCCAGCGCGGTGACCATCGGCAGCGTGGCCAGCCCCATCGGCAACCCGCAGAATCTTCTGGTTGCCATCTACGGCAACGTGCAGAACCCGTTCGTGACGTTCGGCCGCTACCTGCTTGTTCCGACGGTGCTCTGCCTGTTCGCGTCCTTCGGCGTGCTGCGACTGGTGTACCGGCGGGAGTGCAACGGCATCCACATGACCCAGGTCTGCCCGGTTCTGGTCGACCCGCCCCTGGCGCGTCTCTGCCGGGTCTCTCTCGTCGTCCTGGCGGCGATGCTGGCTGTGAAAGTGTCGCTGGTGTTCCTGGGTGCGGAGGTGGACTTCCGCCTTACCTACATCGCGCTCGGCACGGCATTGCCGGTGCTGCTCCTGAGTCCGAGGCGCCTGGAGACGGTGCGCCGCATCGACTGGACGACGCTCGTGTTCTTCGCTGCGATGTTCGTGCTTATGGAGAGCGTATGGCTTTCCGGCTACCTGCAGTCCGCGATTGGCCGCTCGGGGCTTGCCCTGGACTCGCCGGGTGTCATCATGACGCTCAGCGTGCTCGTCTCACAACTCCTCTCCAATGTGCCGCTGACGGCGCTGTATCTGCCATTGCTGCAGGGGCTTGGAGCCGGGACGGAGGCGTACATGGCGCTGGCGGCCGGGGCGACCATGGCCGGGACGCTCACCGTCCTAGGGGCGGCGAGCAACGTCATCATCATCCAGAACGCGGAGCGCAGGTGTGGCGAGAGCCTCAGCTTCGGGGAGTTTGCGCGAACCGGCCTGCCGCTGACAGTCGCGTGCGTGGGAATCTACTGGTTGTTCCTGGTCTGAGCCGGAGGTACGGTCACTCCTGCATGGCGCGCGCCCGCCGCTTCAGCATGGCGTGGAAGTCGTCCGCGGCCTTGCGCCGGGTCAGCTCGGCGGCCTCGAACTCCCTCACTGCAGCGACGTCGAACACCCTCGATGGGCGCTTCTTCGGCTCGCCTTCGCTCTCGGGGGTCAGCACGACGTATCTTGAGACCGTGTCCCAGTAGGCGCGTTCGGCCTGCTGCAGGTCGGCGGCCCACCGCCGTATCTCCTCACGAGTCTTTGGATCCGGCATCGTACGTTCTCCCGCGCGGCGTTCCGCGCCTGCCACGACAGCTCCCGGGCGTGTGTCCAGGGGGAGGCTACTCGCTCACGCTGTCGTCGGATTCCTCCTCGTCCCCAGCGGGGAGAGCCGGCGCGGCGCAGGTAGACGAGGCGCACCCGCTCCGGGTGGGCGTCGCGTACATGGTGCGGATCTGCTCGGCGTAGGAGTCGGAGGCTGCAGTGTAGCCCTGCTGGTAGCCGCTTGAGTACCCGTCGAGATAGCCTTGCTCGTACGCGTTGCGCACTGCGTCTTCCTGTGAGGATGCGGACGCCCTGCCTGCGCCTTCCGACGAGAGTCCGATAGCGGCGACGATGAGGAGCACGACCGCGCCGACTCCCGCGACGTAGTAGAGAGTATTGCGTCTGTTCATTCCCTGCCTCCGACCGCCCGGGCGGTCTTACGCGGTGAAGAGTAGCGCGGTCGCGCCGCCTGCACCAACTCCCTCGCAGCGCCGGCCCGGGGGGCTCCACGGCCGGGCGGCGTCGGCTGCGTTACTTCTTCGCGGCGCCGCCGCCCTGCTGCCGCTCCTGGGCGATGCGCTCGTAACGCTCCTGAGCCTCCTCTGCCTTCCGCCGTACCTCGTGATACTCCTCCCGAGCCGCCACGGTCGGGAAGACAAGCTGACGCTGGCCCACGTACGGCACCTCTTCCGGTGGATACAGGTACTTGCGTGTCAGCTTCCAGAGGCGCTCGTCCGCCGCCTTGTATTCCTCGAGGGCTTTTTCAACGTCACTGTCTTCCGGTATGTGGTAGCCCTCAAATGACTCGGATTCGCTCTTCTCGTCGTCCATCTTCGCTCCTCTAGCCCGAAGGCACGCTGACGGTCAGATGGCACCACGCGTCCTGCCGCGCGGTGTTCGTCAGGATGAGCCAGTAGTAGTCGCTGTTGAGGGCCGCGATTGCCCACCCTATCTGCCAGTTGGCGCCCGCTCGCGCTATCTGCTTGAAGTAGCCGCCATTGCCGGTCTCAGTTGCCGGGATGTAGTCACCGGCGCTCTCATGCCCGTACGGCGCATTCCCCGGGAGGAGCATCACCGAGATGCCCTCGGTCAGTGCGGTGAGGTCGGCGCCGAGAGGCACGCTGGCCTCCATCCGGAGTTCGACGACTTCGCCCTCTTTGAGGAAGAAGCGCGTGTAGTACCTGTTGTACCGCGCGAAAGGGAGCCCTTCGGCTACTACCTGGTCCAGCGTCAGGTTACGCCAGAACTGCTGCGCCTCGCTCGACAACGTGGCGCTGTTCTGCAGGACAAAGCTGGCCTCGACGATGTACGGTCCGGGGTTCTCCCCCGGATTCACGGGGTTCTCCGGAGGGGAGAAATCGTCTCCCCCGATCGAGCAGGCACCGATGATGATGAGCGCGATGGCGAGGAGCGCGCCGCCGATGACGAGCACCAGGCGCTTGCCCGGTCCCCTGCGTGGAGGTCGCTCGGGCTCGACGACCGTTGTCATGGTTCCTTCATTGTGTCACAAGTGCCGCCCGGATTCACAGCGCCGGTGGCGGCAGTCCGCCGTGCCGCCCCGTTCAGCGGGGCCGCCGCCAGCGAGTTCTTCCTTCGACACTTCGGATAACGCTGAGGCTCCCGCCACGGATGAGTCCCACGGGAGAACAAGGAGGAGATGCGCGGACCTCGCACCGTGAGTTCACCTTGTCGCCCTCTTGAGCCAGGAGTCGGGGTCGACCTTCGAGACGACGGCAAGGTACTTGCCCGCCGGCGTGGACTCGATTCGCTCGCGGAACTGCACCTCCACGTGTACATCGTCTCCGACGACCTCATTGAACATGGGTGGGATTCGGCGTCGCATGTCTTCCAGTTCCGCCTGTCCCGCGTCGGCGCGGGGCACGATGAAGACGACGAGGTGGTCGAGTTCTTCCTGGATGAACTGGAACTGGCGGACCGGCAGAAGGGCCAACCGGTCCTCTCCGAGGTTCGAGCCGGAGACGCGCCGGCCCGAAGGCGTGTGGATGACGTCGCGCTTGGCCCCGACCACGTGAGACAGGAGAGGCAGCCCCCGGCCACAGGAACAGGCCTTCGCGACGAACGCGCCGGCGTCGCCGTTCTCGTATCGGATAAACGGCATCGCGTAGTTGTGCAGGTTAGTCACGAGAATGCGCCCCTCGCTTCCGGGCGGCAGGTTGTCGGCCTCGTCGTCGACGACTTCCACGACCAGGTCCTCGGTTGCCACGTGCAGCCCAGTGTGTGCCTTGCACTCCATCGCTATTTCGAATGCCTCCTGGCAGGAGTACTTGGAGTGCGGTTCCACGTGAAAGACGTCCCGTATGCGCTCCCGCTGGTACCGCAGCAGTTGCTCTCCTCCGGTGACGACGGCGCGCAGGTCTGGAGACTCGCTTCCGGACTCGAGTATCCATGAGGCGATGGAGGAGATGGCGGAGGGGTAGCCGCTGAGACAGCGCGTTCCTGAGCGGCGCAGGAACGTGACGATGTCCGGCAGCGTATCCAGGGAGATCTCCCGCGCGTCCATCTCTATCGTGCGCTCGATCGGCCGGCTGATGCGATGCAGGAACCGGTCCCGCGCCGTGTGGTGGCTCCGGGCGAGCCGAACCATCATCTTCTTGTCGGCCAGCGCCACGTCCGCGAACTCGAAGGCCCGTAGACTCCGTGCGAATCCGTGTGTGCGCCGGTCCTCGGCCGTGGTGTGGAAGAGGAGAGGCGTGCCCGTCGACCCGCCGGTCGTCGCAGTCCAGGTCAGCCGGCGCGGAAAGCCCTGCGCCATGAGCGCCCTGAAGTTGTCGTGCACGAGTTCCCTGGTCAGAACGGGTAGCTTCCGCAGGTCGGCAGCCACGCGTATCTCTGCCGGCCGTATGCCTCGCTCATCCATGAGACGGCGGTAGTACGGCACGTGCGCATACGCGTGCCCGACCAGCCGCTGCAGTCGCTCAGACTGTAGCTCTTCTATACGCTCGCGCGGCCACCACTGCGACTCCTCAAGCTGCCGCAGGCATGACATTGTGTGCGTGCCTCGGACGAGGTCCATTGCCGGCGCGAGGACGTGCCGGGCGAGCGCGTGGTAGCTGCTCATGCCCCGGCCCTCTTGACCCATGAATCCGGGTCGACCTTCGAGATGACGAAAAGGTGCTTGCCGGCTGCCGTGGGTTCGATGTGGTCGCAGAACTGGACTACCACACGCATGTCGTCGCCGACGATGCGGCTGAAAATAGGGGGGATGCGCAGGCGCATGTCTTCAAGTCCTGCCGGTTCGGTGCCGGGGCGGGGCGCGACGCGGACAGTGAGGAGGTCGAGGTCCTCCTGAACGAGCTGGAACTGCTGCACCGGCAACTGTGCCAGACGGTTGAGACCGAGATTCGAGCCGGAGATGCGCCGACCCGAGGACGTGTAGACGATGTCGCACCTTCTGCCGACCACATGAGACAGCAGAGGCAGGGCGCGCCCGCAGGGGCAGGCTTCTGCGACCAACGAGCCGGAGTCGCCGTTCTCGTAGCGGATGAAGGGCATGGCGTAGTTGTGCAGGTTCGTCAGTATGATGCGGCCCTCACGTCCGGTCGACAGGGGGGCGTTGCTTTCATCGACGACTTCAACGACGATATCCTCCGCTGCTATGTGCAGGCCGGTGTGTGCCTCGCACTCCATCGCGATGTTGAACACTTCCCGGGAGGAGTAGTCGGAGTACGGTTCCACGCGGAATGCGTTGCGGATACGCTGCCTCTGGTGCTCGAACAGCTGCTCGCCGCCGGTGATGACCGCCTCCAGTTCGGGAGGTGTGACGCCTGACTCACTGATCCAAGAGGCGAGGTACGCGACGGCCGACGGGTAGCCGGTGAGGCAGCGCATGTCCGCCCGGTGCAGGAGGGCCACGATGTCCGGCAGCCTGTTGACCGTGATGTCTCGCGAGTCGAGTTCGACGACTCGCTCGAGGCGGCGACTGAGGCGATGCAGCAGCCGGTCTCGCGCGGACGGGTGTCGGCGGGCGATGCGTATCAGCATGCCTTTGTCGCCCAGCCGGAGACCTGCAAACTCGGCCGCTCGAATAGCGCGCGAGAAGCCGCGCGTGCGCTGGTCTTCCTCGGTCGTGTAGAAGAGAAGCGGAGTGCCGGTCGAGCCGCCGGTCGTCTCCTTGCGGACCCGACCGCTCGGGAAACCCTCCGCCATCAGGTCGTCGAAATTCGCCCGCACAAGGTCACGGGTCAGCACGGGCAGCTTCTGCAGGTCGGCGGCGGAGCGGATGTCTGATGGCCGCAGGCTCCGCTCGTCCATGATGCGGCGGTAGTACGGGACGCGCTCGTAGGCGTGTGTGACGAGCCGGTTCAGACGTTCCGCCTGCAACTCGTCCAGCCGTTCGCGGGGCCACCACTGCGAAGCTTCGAGCTCTCGAAGCGTGCGCATCGTATGCGTGCCCCGGATGAGGTCCATCGTCGGCGCCAGGACCTGCCTTGCGATACTGCGATACAGGCTCACTCGTCTTCTCCCCGGCGGGGCTCACCCCTCGCCGTACTGTCGGCCGCTTGCTTGCCGTACGGAAGGCGGGATGAGAGCTTCGAGACTACGACCAGGTGCTTGCCTGCGGCGGTCGGTTCTATGTGCTCCACGCTTTCAACCTTCACGTCGATGCCCGGTCCGACTCTGCCGCGAAGAGCCTCAGAGAGCTTTCTTCCTCGCTCCTCGCGGGCTTCCGGGCTGACTTCCGAGTGCCAGACGATGAAGGCCACCATTTCGCCGAGCGTCTGCTGGACGATGCGGAACTGCCTGACGCCGAGAGAGCTGAAGGACTCGAGGCCGAGGTCCGCGGCGAAGATGCGCCGTCCGTCAGGCGCCACAATCAGCTCGCTTGCACGGCCGACCACGCCCGCGAGCCTCGGGAGCTGGCGACCGCACGCGCACGGAGCCGGGGCCAGCGTGCCGATGTCGCCGATCTCGTAGCGCAAGAACGGCATCGCATGGCTGTGCAGGTTGGTGACCAGCAGTCGGCCGGGGTGTCCGGCCTGTGCGGGCAGTCCCTCCTCGTCCACAACCTCCACCACTACGTCTTCCGCCTGAACGTGGAGGCCGGCATGTGCCTCGCACTCGCCGGCAATCTCGAAGACCTCGTACGAGCTGTACACGGAGTAGGGCTCGGTGCCCCAGGTTCCTCGCAGCAGGCATCGCTCATGCGGATAGAGCTGCTCGCCGCTGCAGACGATCGACTCGATGTGCGGGGCTTCGAGTCCGTGGCTCCGGATGAAGCCGGCCAGAAGGCTCAGCAGCGGCGGCGTCCCGTCCAGACACGTGAAGCGGCCGAACTGCAACTTCCGCGCCAGCAGTGCGAGGTGCTCATCCGAGAGCGAGCTGTAGTCCAGCTCGACCGCACGCCTGAAGCGCCGGCTCACACGGTGGAGCATCCGCTCGCGCTGGCTGTCGAAGTGCCTCGGTCGGACGAGGGTCGCGTACCGGTCACCAATCCGCACTCCTGCCCACCCGAACGCTCGGAGCGCCCGCGCCATGCCGCGGGAGAGCTGGTCTTCCGCCGTACTGTAGAAGAGCAGGGGCTCGCCGGTCGAGCCGCTTGTCGACATCGGGAGCAGCTCCGTCCCGGAGATGTCATCCGCGAGAATCGCGTTTCCCGCAGCGCGAATCGCCGCCTTTGTGAGCACGGGCAGCTTCCGCAGGTCGGAGACCGAAGCTACGTCCTGCGGCCGCACGCCTCTCTCGTCCATGACGTGGCGGTAGTGCGGCACGTGCGCATACGCATGACTGACAAGCCGCTGCAGCCGCTCGGATCGGAGTCCCTCGATGCGCTCGAGCGGCCACCACTGCGATTCCTCCAGCTCGAGAAGGCAGGACAGGGTGTGCGTGCCCCGGAGCAAGTCATATGCCGGCGCAAGGATGTGGCGGGCAAACACGTTGTAGGCGTCCATCGTGTGGCCTCTCCGGCGGGAGACCGGTCTCCCCGCGGGGTGACCGGATTATGCACGCGCGTTCTTAAGGAGGCAATCGCCACAGGCTGCAGACGCTCCCCTCTGCGCGGCGAGTCGCAACGGGGCAGCCGGCCCAGGCTGTGACGCTCGAGGGAGGCTCGCAGTTCAGTGGTCTACCTCGATTCACTCGACGAGACCGAGCCGGCAGCAGGGCGCGCCGGTCGATTGACCTTCGAGATGAGGAACAGGTGCTTGCCCGCCGGCGTCGGCTCGATGCGGTCGACGCACAGCACCTGGAGCGCAATCTCGTAGCCGAATCTCGACTCGAACATGCCGAGCACCTTTCGCTCAAGATCTGCCCTATCCGCGGGTGTCGCGCTCGGTGGAGGCACGAGTCGCATGACAACGTTCCCGATGGTCTCCTGGACTGCCTGGTACTGCCGCATACCGAGCCCCGCGAGGTCCTCCAGGAAGAGGGTTCCGAAGAAGACGCGGTTGCCGCTCTGCGTGACAAGGAACTGGTCCCTTCTCCCTACCAGTGAGCTTATGCGCGGCAACGTGCGTCCACATGGGCAATCCCCCGCCACGGCACAGCCGGCATCTTCGGTGTCGTATCGAATGAACGGCATGCCGTAGTTGTGGAGATTGGTCAACACGATCCGCCCTTCCGTGCCGGGCGGCGAGGGCCGGTCCTGCTCATCCAGTATCTCCAGGACGATATCCTCGACGGACACATGAAGACCCTGATGTGCGCTGCACTCCGATGCAATCTCGAGCACCTCGGATGAGCTGTAGTCTGAGTACGGCTCGACCCCGAAGACCTCGCGCAGGACTTTCCGCTCATGGCCAAGTATCTCCGCGGCGCCTGTCATGATGGTCCTGACTGCTGGCACAGGCGCACCGTTGTCCCGGATGTAGTTGGCGATGAGTGCTATGGCGTTCGGATAGGAGCGAATTCCCGCCAGGTGAGCCTCGGCAAGCCGGCGAACCAGCCGCGGCAGGGCTTCGTCGGAAAGGCTGTTCAAGGGGATCATCAGGGACCTCTGCAGGTGAGAACTCAGGGATTGAAGAAGCTGGTCGCAGCGGTTGGAGGGCAGATGGCCTCTGCCTATCCAGGCGACCCGGTCTCCAAGTGCGAGTCCTGCCCATGACATGGCGCGTATGCTCCTCGCGTGGCCATAGTCAAGCACGTCTTCCTGTGTGCTGTAGAACCGGAGAGGTGTGCCGGTGGAGCCGCTCGTGCTCATGGGCCGGACGCGATGGCGCGGCCAGTTGTCTGCTGCCATCTGGTCGCCGTCCTGTTGAACTTGCTTGCGCGTGAGCACCGGCAGATGAGTCAGGTCTGCCGTGCTTCGGACGTCGGATGGCGTCAGGCCGCGCTCATGCATGATGCGACGATAGTAAGGTACGTGCTCGTACGCGTGGGCAACAAGCCTGCGCAGTCGCTGCGACTGCAGCTCCTCGATGCGCTCAAGCGGCCACCACTGCGACTCCTCCATCTCGCGGAGGCAGGAAAGAGTGTGCGTGCCCCGGAGGAGGTCATGTGCCGGCGCAAGAACGTGGCGGGCAATGACGTTGTAGGCGCCCATTGTGAGACCGTACCGGCGGCTGACCGTGCCCCGGCGGGGTCACAGGATTATGCACGCGTGCCTTGAGCGAGGCAATCGCCGCGTGGCGCAGGTGTCTCTGTCAGGCTCCCGTCTGCCGGACGGCCGGCTCCAGATGCGAAACGAACGAAAGGCGCTTGCCGGAGAGGTTCATCGATATGCTGTCAACCAGGTGCAACTCCACGTGCGGACGCGAGCCCGTGGCTGAAGCGAGTGCTGCCGACACTGCGTCCACGATGGAGTCCCATGGGTAGTCGACATCTGTGCCGGCCGGCACGACTCTCAGGGTGAAGCGGTCGATGCTCTCCTGCACGAGCTGGTACTGCACCACGCGAGGCGGGAGCAGGTTGCTGATATCGAGGTCCATCGCCTCGGCTCTGCGTCCGTCGGCGCAGACCAGGAACTCGGACGTCCGACCGATAAGGGGAGACAGGAGCTGCAATCCGCGCCCGCACGGGCAGTCGCCGGGCATGAACGAGCCGGTGTCCCCGTTCTCGTAGCGGATGAAGGGCATGCCGTAGTTGTGCAGACTCGTGATGAGGAGCTTGCCCCTTTCCCCGGGGGGCAGCGGCCTGCCGTCGTTGTCCACTACCTCGATGATGAAGTCGCCTGCAAGGATGTGCAGCCCCCCGCGTTCGCTGCACTGGCCGGCCACCTCGTGCAGCTCGTTCGAGCCGTACCCCACGTACGGGTCGCTGCCGAACACCTCTCGGAGGATGGCTCGCTGGCGGTCGTGCAGCCGCTCGCCTCCCAGGCAGACGGCGGGAATCGATGGACAGAGAAGGTTGTGGTCATGTGCGTACGAAGCGACGAGAGCCAGAGCGCTGGGATACGAGAATACCGACGTCGGCCTGGCCCGCCGCAGGGTGGCGACAAGGACGGCAAGGTTCTCCTCAGTCACCTGCATCGTATCTATCTTCGTCAGTCGCTGGAGCCGCAAACTGAGGTCGTTCAGCAGGCGTTCATTCGGTGAAAGCGGACGCGCGAAGGCCTGTCGAATCGAAACATGCGGGTCTCCCAATCGCGCGCCGGTCCACTCAAACGTCAGTAACCAGCGGGCGTAGGCGTAAGAGAATCGCTCCTGACGCGTCGAGCAATAGTTCAGTCGTTCTCCGGTGGTGCCTCCGGACCAGCCTGCGCGAAGCTGATCGGCCGGGATGCCGCGCGCGAGCAGGTCATCGAAGTGGGCTCGAATGTCTGCCTTTGTCAGAGGCGGGAGCCGGCGCAAGCTCTCGGCATCGATGATGTCCCCGGGGCGGATGCCACGCTCGTCCATGACAGTCCGGTAGTAGGGGACTCTCTCATACGCGTGGGAGATGAGCTGGCGCAGACAACGTGACTGTGTTTCGCGGATGCGCTCGGGCGGCCACCACTGCATCTGTTCCAGTTCCGACAGCCGCGACATCGTGTGCGTGCCACGATGCATGTCCAGCATCGGCGCCAGCAGATGGCGCGCCGCCCAGGTGTAAGCGCTCATTCGATGCCTCTGCCTTCTGTGGAGGAGCGCGAAGGAGGACTCCCGACTCTTGAGATAAGGAACAGGTGCTTGCCCGCCGGCGTCGGCTCGATGCGGTCGACGAAGACAACGTCCACCCGCACGTCATCGCCCAGGGGCCCGGCGTAGTGTGCCTGGAGCCGTGCTGACAGAGCCTCCGCCTCTGCCTCGCTGAGGGCTGTGCCGGGCACCGCCTTCACCGTCACGCGGTCGAGTTCCTCCTGGATAAACTGGAACTGCCGGATTCCGAGAGGAGCCAGTCCGGAGGAGCCAAGCGCGAGCGGCGAAAGCCGCTTGCCTGAGGGCGTGTAGATGGTGTTGCCCGTCTTGCCGGTGACAGCCGCGAGGCGGGGCAGTGAGCGTCCGCACGGGCATGGCCCCTCCAGCAGACTTCCCGAGTCGTCGGTGTCGTAGCGGATGAGCGGCATACCGAACTCGTGCAGGTTGGTCACGAGGATGTGACCCTCCTGGCCGGGAGGCACCGGATAACCGTCGTCGTCGACTATCTCAACTGCGAGGTCCTCAGCCGCGATGTGCAGCCCCCGGTGGGCCTCGCACTCCATCGCGATGTCGAAGTTCTCGAAGGAGCTGTACTTGGAGAAAGGCTCGACGCCGAATACTTTCCTGAGCAGTGCCCGCTGCTCGTCGAAGAGTTGCTCGCCGCCGGTCACGATGGCGCCTACCTCCGGTGCCGGGAGTCCGGCGTCAATGATGTACTCCGCGATGATGCAGATGGCGCTCGCGTATCCCCTCACGACGCGAGGGCGCTGCTTCATGATGCGCGCGATGACCTCCGAAAGCGTCGATTCCGAGAAGGCGCCGCAATCGACGAAGCTCTCGCGCGCGACTCGGCGTGAGAGGCCCTCGTAGGGGGCTCCTTCCGCTGGTCCCGGGAGACGCCGCTTGAAGACGCGTACGAAAGGATCTCCGAGGTGCAGACCGGCCCACTCGTGTGCGCGCAGCGACCGCGCCATGCCGTGCGACAGTCTCGAGTCAACCGACGAGAAGAACACGAGCGGCGTGCCGGTGGAGCCTCCGGTGTGCCCTTCACGCAGGCGGTGACGCGGGAATCCTCTGGCGAGAAGCGATTCGCCCTCCTCGCGGACGATCGCCTTGGTGAGGACCGGCAGCTTCGGCAGGTCCGCAGCGGTCCTGATGTCACCCGGCTGGATGCCCCGGCTGTCCATCAGGCGGCGGTAGTACGGGACCCGTTCCCAGGCGTAGTGAATCAGATGCTGCAGGCGCTCAGACTGGAGCTGCTCGATGCGCTCGAGCAGCCACCACTGCGACTGTTCCATCTCCTTCAGGCAGCGCATTGTGTGCGTGCCGCGAAGGAGATCCATGCCGGGCGCCATCACGTGCCGGGCAATCCACCGGTAGCTTCCCATCAGGCGGCCTCCGTTGATTGCGGCCGCGACGATGGTGGACGCGGCACCTTCGAGATGAGGAAGAGGTGCTTCCCCGCCGGCGTCGGCTCGATGCGATCTACGAGAAGCACGTCCACGCGCACATCGTCTCCAAGAGCGCCGCCGAAGTGGGCGCCGACTGCTGCGGCCAGTGCCTGTGAGTCGCCCGGTGAAAGGCTGGTGTTCGGGACGACTCTCACCGTCACGTGGTCTAGTTGCTCCTGGATGAGCTGGAACTGACGGACGCCGAAAGCAGCGACGCCGGACGGGTGAAGTGCAAATGGGGACAACCTCTTGCCGGACGGTGTGTAGATGGTATTGCCGGTCTTGCCGACAACGTGAGATAGTCTTGGCAGCGCCCGTCCGCAGGCGCACGCGCCGTTGAGGAATGAACTCTCGTCATCGGTGCAGTAGCGGATGAATGGCATGCCAGACTCGTGCAAGCTGGTGATGACCACGTACCCCTGCCGGCCGGGGCCCACCGGGTGGCCGTCTTCGTCGACGATTTCCACGATGAGGTCTTCCGCCGCGATGTGCAGCCCGGCGTGTGCTTCACACTCCATCGCGATGTCGAAGTTCTCGTAGGAGCTGTACTTGTCGAACGGCTCGCTTCCGAACACGTCTCGCAGCAGAGCCCGCTGTTCATCGAAGAGTTGCTCGGCGCCTGTGACGACCGCCCCCACCTCTGGAGTGGGGACTCCCGACTCGCGGATGAACTCGGCAATGATGCAGAGTGCACTCGGGAAGCCTCGCAGGGCGCGCGGGCGCACCTGTGCGATGCGCTGCACGACAAGCGGCAGCGATGCGTCGGAGAAGGCGGCGGAATCCACGAAGGTCTCCCGGGAGAGGAAGCGAGCCAGGGGGCCAAGCCGCGAGGCGTAACCACGGCTTCCATGGGTGGCGATGCGGACGGTTGCATCTCCCGGGTGCACCCCGGCCCACTGCAGCGCCCGCAGAGCCCTCGCCACACCGCGGGAGTATCGGTTCTCTCGTGATGAGTAGAACATGAGCGGCGTGCCGGTGGAGCCGCCAGTGCGTCCACGCACAAGCTCGCGACGGGGAAAGCCCTCGGCCAGCAGGTCACCGGCGTGCTCCCGCACATCCGACTTAAAGAGGACCGGCAGCAGGGGCAGGTCGGCGGCGGCCCTGATGCAGTCCGGGGAGATGCCGCGACTATCCATCAACCGGCGGTAGTAAGGGACGCGTTCATACGCGTAGTGGATGAGGCGCTGCAGGCGCTCCGATTGGAGTTGCTCGATGCGTTCGAGGGGCCACCACTGCGTTTGCTCGAGTTCGCTCAGAGACCGCATCGTGTGCGTTCCCCTGAGACGGTCGTAGGTGGGAGCCAGCACGCGTCGTGTAAGCGCCCTGTGGGCAGTCACGTTGCGTGGCATTATGAATGCCGGAGCGGGGGTCTGCAAGATGCCGGACGCGGCCGTTGCGCCTGACCGGCGCGCCTTCGTTCCTGTGGCTGTTACTCGTCAGCGGCGCGCCGCGAGGCGGCGGTGGCCCGCAGCCGCTGTGTCTGCGTCAGCAGCTTCTTCCGCATCCGGACGTTCTGCGGCGTGACTTCGACCAGCTCGTCCCGGGCGATGAAGTCGAGCGAGCGCTCAAGGCTCATGATGACGGGCGGCTCGAGCTTCACGGCGATGTCCGAGGTGGACGACCGCATGTTCGTCTTCTTCTTCTCCTTGCACACGTTCACAGAAATGTCCTGCGAGCGCTGCGTCATACCGACTATCATGCCCTCGTAGACGGCTGTCCCGGGCTCCACGAATGTCTGGCCGCGCTCCTGGGTGTTCTCGAGCCCGTAGGCAACCACCTTGCCTTCGTCCGAGGCGACCAGCACGCCGCTGCGCGTCGAGGCCAGTTCGCGTCGCCAGGGCTGGTACCCCAGGAAGACCGAGTTGATGACGCCCTGTCCCCGCGTGGCGGTCATGAAGGAGCTGCGGAAGCCGATGAGCCCCTTGGTGGGGATGTGGTACTGCAACCGGACGTTGCCGGCCCCGTCGCTGCGCATGTCGACAAGCTCCGCCTGGCGCTTGCTCAGCATCTCGCTCATGATGCCGTAGAACTCCTCCCGCGTGTCGATGAGCAGGTCCTCCACCGGCTCCATGAGTACGCCGTTGACCACCTTGGTGATGGCCTCCGGCTTCGAGACCTCGAACTCGTACCCTTCGCGCCTCATCGTCTCGATGAGCACTGCCAGGTGAAGCTCCCCTCGTCCCTTGACCAGGAAGGTATCCGGGCTGTCCGTGTCCTGCACCCTGAGGCTCAGGTTCGTCTCCAGCTCCTTGTAGAGTCGCTTGCGCAGTTGTCTCGTGGTGCAGAACTCCCCTTCGCGTCCGGCGAAGGGCGACGTGTTCACGCCGAAGGTCATCTCGACGGTCGGCTCGCCGATCTCGATGCGCGGCAGCGCCTCGGGCTGCTCCGGGCCAGCCAGCGTGTCGCCGATGGCTATGTCCTTCATGCCGGTCACCGCCACGATGTCGCCGGCCTCGGCCAGCGGCACCTCGTACCGCGTGAGCCCGAGGTGCGTCATGACTTCGGCAACCTCGAACGGAGTCACCGAGCCGTCGGCGGCAAGGCACACGAGCGTCTGTTTCGGGGCCACTTCGCCTCTCCAGACCCGCCCGATGGCGATGCGCCCCTTGTGGCTGTCGTAGTCCAGATTGGAGACTATCATCTGGAAGGCGCCGTCCTGGACAACCGGCGGCGGCACCCGCTCCAGGATGCAGTCGAACAACGGGGACACGTTGCGGCCGGGAGTATCCGGCTCCGTGCTCACGACGCCTTCCCTGCCGCTCGCGTACAGCACCGGGAAGTCGAGCTGCTCCATGCTGGTGGCCAGTTCGAGGAACAGGTCCTGGGTCAGCCGGAGAACCTCCGCGATGCGGGCGTCCTTGCGGTCCACCTTGTTGATGACCACGATGGGCGCCAGGTTCCGCTTCAGCGCCTGGGCAAGCACATAGCGCGTCTGCGGCATCGGTCCTTCCGCCGAGTCCACCAGCAGCAGACAGCCGTCGGCCATGTTCAGCACGCGCTCCACTTCGCCGCTGAAGTCGGCGTGCCCCGGCGTGTCGATGATGTTTATCTTCACGCCACGGTACGTGACGGCGGTGTTCTTGGCCATGATGGTGATGCCGCGCTCACGTTCAAGCGCATTCATGTCCATGACCAGTTCGCCCACCTTCTGATTGTCGCGGAACACGTGGCTCTGCTTGAGCAGGGCGTCCACCAGGGTTGTCTTGCCGTGGTCGACGTGGGCGATGATGGCCACGTTCCGGATGTCATTGCGGTAGTTCATGCGTACTCCATATCTGGACCGGCCCGACGCAGGATGCCTTCTCCGCGTGGACTAATCCCCCTCCAGCGCCGGCAACGGCGCCGGGCACAGTGATGCACGAGATCGATGGTCATGGGCACAGCAAGGTGACGCGCGTCGCCGGCCTCAGGCAGCCCGCAGGCGACGGGCCTTCGAGAGTCGGAACCTGGTCCGGCGCTCGAAGGACACACGAGTGTCAACGCAGAACGAAGCGCTCAAGAGCGGATGCATGTGTGAACTCTTCCGGCGTCACGCAGTCCCGCGGAGGCCGGCCGGCAACGAGTGCCGTTGACATATTGTATGCGTATGGACGAGGTGCGTCCAGTCGGCGGCGACGGGGCACACGGATTCGGTTCCCGGCTCCGGCTGGTGTAGAATCTGCCGGCGGGTCGACCGCGCATCGTTGTTCGGAGGGGTGGCATGTCGCCTGAGCGCTCGCAGTGGTCGTGGACCGGACTGAACGCAGGATTGTGGGCGGCGGTCCTGGCGACGGTCTGGGCGGTGTGGTTCCTTGCCGCGTTCCCCGTGTGGATGGCTTCTCTGCCTGAGTGGCAGGGCATCGAGCCGTACGCGGCGGTGTTCGACCCGGTCTCCTACATGGCATGGGTCGTCCCGTGCTTCCTGCTCTCCATCACGTTCCCCGTCCTCATCGCTGCCATCTACCTGTACCTGCCGGTTGACCGGAGAGTGCCAGGGCTTCAGGCGCTGGTGTTCGCCATCCTCTACGGCGCCATTCTCAGTGCAGACTACTTCGTGCTGGGCACGATGGTGAGGGATGCGCTGCAAGCCGGGCAGACGGAGGGTCTGGAGATGCTGGTCATCGGCAGCCCGTACTCTCTCACGAACGCGCTTGAAGGAGTGGGCTACTTCTTCATGGGCCTGTCCACGCTCTTCGCCGGGCTTGCGTGGCGTGTGCCGGGAAGGTTGCGGCGAGCGACCCGGTGGCTGCTCATCATCAACGGCATCGCATCCGTGCTCGGCGTGGCGCTCGGCGCGCTCGGCGTGCCCGCCGCGGCGATGCTTTCGCTCGGCGTCTGGGGCGCGACGTTCCCCGTGGCAACCGCGCTGCTGGCGTGGCGTTTCAGGCACGATCTGCGCGTGGCGCCGGTCAGCAGCCGCGTGGTCAGGGTATAGCGGCCAGTCCCGCCACCGCGCGTACGGCTTCCGCGAGGCGCTCCGGACGGTCGGACCCGATGAGGTGCCTCCGGCCCTGTCGGGTCAGGATCTCTACGCCGACGCCTCCCTTCAGGAAGTATCCGCTCATGCGCCTGTTCCGGCGTATGCCATAGCCTCCGAACTCGGCCAGCGGCAGGAAGGGGCGAAGTCCTGCCTCCACGATGTCCGACGGCGCGAGCCTCAGCACCCTGAATCCCGGGGTGCCGATGCGCACCGTTATGAGCTCCCGCGTGACCGTCGTCCTGATGCCGCCGTAGAACGAGGCCAGCAGCAGGCCGAGGACGACGTTGAGGACGACGGACCACACCGGCTGTGAGGATGCCGTCAACACGGCGAAGGTGAGCAGCACCGCCGGAACCCCGAAGGCGATGAGGTTCATGTACAGCGGGTTCTGGATGTCCGTATACGAGACGGTCGCGCCGCTCTTGAGCCGGCGGTCCAGCTCCCGGCGCAGCGCCGACGTGTCTTCGGTCACGAGGGCCGCTTCGGAAGGCGCGAAGGGCCGCACCTTCTCGAGCAGTATTCCCGCGCCGACGGCCGGCACCGTGAAGGCAAGTATCTCGGTTGCAGGCAACCTGAACACGGGGTCGCTCTGCTGCAGCAGCGCGAGATGGTGCACTGAGATGCCGGCCATGACGCTGACTATCACTTCGTCCAGCAGGGTGAAGTAGTTGAACCGCTTCTCGCGCTCCTGGCGGGCCCAGGATTCATCCATCCAGATGGACAGGATGATGAAGCCGATGGACAGCCCGATGACAAGCGCGAACGAGCCCGCGGGAGAGCCGTACCCGTCCGGCCGGCCGTCAACTCCGAAATGCACCGGCCCATAGGCCGGCAGCGGGCCGGCGTCGATGAGCATGCCCGCAAGTATGGCCAGCACGACCACGGCCGGTATGTGCAGCCACAGCGGATGCGACTGGAATAGCTTCATGACTTGTCCTCCGGATTGCGATTCTGCCTTGCGGAGAGCGTGTCCTTGCGGACCGCGTGAAGGTCGAGTAGGGCGTGAAGGTCGTCGGTCGAAAGCCCGAGCAGGAAGGCGTCCGCGACGAGCTCACGAACCTGCGCTCCGAGCGTTCGGTCCGCCTCGGAGGGCGTCACCGTCGCCTGCTGTCGGCGAGCGATGCGCGCCCGCCGGCCCAGCCTGAGATCTATGACACCCTGGTCGCGCAGTCGCAGGTAGGCGCTCCGAACCGTGTGAAGGTTGATGCCCAGACTGCTCGCCAACTCGCGCACCGGCGGCAACTCGTCGCCCGCACGCAACTCCCCCCGCTGTACCTGCTCCTTCACCTGGGCGACTATCTGCTGGTACAAGGGACGCGGGTCTCTCTCGTCGATGGCTATCAGCATCTGCTGGCTCGATTCTGTTATATATGTTATATAACGGTTCATGCTGACTGTCAAGAGGCAGCGTCCGGGTGCACGGCGAACATCGGCGACTCCGGTGCGGATGGGACGAGGGAGAGATTTGCCGGCGGGAGAGCCCCGCGCAACTCAGGTGGCCCCGCACGGTTGGCGGTCCCTAGAGTTTGCCGTCGAACCGCCTGGCGCCTCTCTCGGTCAGCCGTTGCAGCAGCGGCTCGATGACTTCGCGGGCGCCTTCGAGCACCTCGGGCTGGCTGCGTCCGGACACGAGTATCTCGAGCCTGCGTGCGCCACGGAACATGCCGAGCAGGACGAGCGCCGCACCGGCGACGGGGAAGAGACTGTTTGTCGTGCCGAGAGCGATGAGTGCGGCTCCGGCGAGGATGAGCCATGGGGCGGTCCGGCGTGACTCACTGACCCCGGCCATATCGGCGTAGCGGATGCTGGCGGGCTCGCCGAACCGGAGAATGATGAGACGGGAGCCGGTGGCGAAGGCCTCGGCGCCGCGGGTGACGTAGCGCACGTCGACGGTCTCCCCCGGGGCGAGCAACCGGCGCACGATGTCCGGGACCAGGGCATCTGCGCCATTGGCGATTTGCTCGGAAGTCGGCTGCATGGAGCAGAGGCTAGCGACGTGACGATGGGCTGTCAAGCGGGGGGAAGTGAAAGATGACGCACCGTCAGGCCTTCAGCTTCTTGCCGGTGGCCTTGCAGAAGGTCTCAAGCGCCGAGTGTTGAACCAGGTAGGCCCGCCCAACCCGAAACGCCTCGAGCTTGGTTCCATTGACGCCGCGCTTGATCCACTGGTGAACAGCCTGTCGTGTTACGGGGGGGTCGACGTGCTTGCCCGTCTCTTCGACGCTGTAGTATCCGCGCGTCGCGTCTGCATCGCCCCGGGACTTGCCGGAGCGACCGGGTCGCAGCCGCGCAAACGTATCACTGAGGTTCACGACTGTAAAGCATACCACAGTGCCGCGGAACGTGCGATGGGGTTTCAAGGGTTTTCGAGGGCAATCTGGCGGTCCGCCTGAGGAATCGCATCGGTCGCGGCGCCGGATCACCCGCGCCAACCGAGGCTGTGGACGCACGCAAGGTTCAGCCGCAACGGCGTGTGCGGGCTCCGGCTGACCGGCCTGCCGCAGGGTGGGAACCGTCGTCCGCCCGGGGGTCTGCCCGGGGATGTGAGAGCGCACCCGAGGCATCTGTGGAGCCGTCGGCCGGTGCGCCCGCACGCCGGCGCGGCTCCCGGCTGGCATCGGAGTCGACTGACGCGGACTGTTTACTATTGTGAAACGCGCCCATCTGCACTGCGCTGGCGCCGCAGGCGCAACTGTGGCACAATCCGGGGCCATGGCAGAAGAGAGTCAACCCGGCGGGATTCCGGACTATCGGCAGGCAAGGTGTCCCTCGCGGGTGTACAGCGGCCGGTGTGAGGACGGAGTCTTCGGCGTGACGGTACTGGACTCGGCACTGGCTCAGGGACCGGACAACCCGCGCTGCCTCTCGCCCGATGCCTCGCGCGCCGTCCTCGATTGCGCCGGGGTGTTCTTCTGGGGAGACGAGCGTGACGGCTCGCGGCAACTCGCCCTGGCGTTGCTGCTGGATGTCAGCGGAGACGCGGCAACGGCGCTGCGGTGGTTCGAGCTGTTCACTGAGAAGTACGTCCGCCGCCTTCCCCAGTCATGGGCGGTGCCGGAGCTCGACATCGCACTCTGGCTGCACTGCTTCGAGAATGCCCGCCCCGGGGCATGAACGGAGAACAGCCCTGCACCTGTCTCCCCTCTTGCGGCTGTGAATCCCTCCGGCGTGCGATTGTGTCCTACAGAGGATCTCTGAGCGGAGGCTTGAATGAACGCGCGAAAGAGTCTCGGTCTGCTATTGGCGTCGTGTGCGCTCATGTTGCTGCTGCCCTTCAGTGCCGTTGCGGCCGAATCTCCATCCAAGGCGCCTCCGGGCGATGGCCCGGCGGACAGCGCCGTGGTTACTGTTCTCTCGAACGGGTTCTACAAGGCGAGCATCCTCAACGAGATGTCATCATCTCCCGGCATCTTCACCGTCGGCACGGATAGCCGTCATCCCGCTCCGGACCAGGACATGCTCTATGGCGGAGCGGATGAGTCGCCCTCGACTTCGTACCTCTCGGTCTACGACTACACCGGCGGCGTGGTCTACACCTCGGACGACGAGTTCTCCGAGGCCGAACCTGCCGGCGGGTATGCCATTTCCTACATCGGCTGGAATGGGTTCACGTTCGAGTCAGGAAGCAAGCGTGCAACCACCATCTGGACACCCAGCGGGGATATCCGGGTGGAGCAGACGGTTCAGGTGCTGGGGTCTGAGCTTTCCGACTCCGCGGTGAGGGTCACTACGAAGGTGACCAACACCTCCGGCGGGACGCGTGAGGTGGGCATCCGGCACTTCCTTGACATGAT
The DNA here is from genome assembly GCA_964561465.1 of uncultured Dehalococcoidales bacterium. Classification (GTDB taxonomy): domain Bacteria; phylum Chloroflexota; class Dehalococcoidia; order GIF9; family AB-539-J10; genus SKVJ01. Next base: position 11,249 of record CAZLPP010000017.1, on the reverse strand, counting down.
GGTGGCCGACGCAGATGGCGTCTGGTACGCCACGAGAGACCCGAAGACCAGCTTCAGTCAGAAGGAGCGCATCTACACACCGCCGGCGTTCGACCGCTTCGTCGCGGCTGACGATCCTGACAGGCCGGAACTCACCTTCTTCGGTTCGATGAAGGGACCGAAAGGCGTGTTCTCTCCTGACCCGACTCCGCCTGACCGGTTCATCTTCGGGTCGTATGGTGCGTATGACTCGGTCTGGGAGTATCCCGAAGGCCTGGATCCGTCCGACGACAGCGCGGTTCTGTACTACTGGGGCTGGGATGATGGCAACTCACCGATACGGCTCGCCTCCGGGAAGAGCGTGAGCGTGGTCTTCTACCTCTACGCGGTGCCGCCCGGCTATCTGGAACCCGGCGAGAAGGAGGAGAAGGCAGCGGAGGAACCGGAAAGGGAGAGGCCACCTGAGCCGGCGCACATGGTGGCGAACGGCCTCCTCGTTGACCCGCCGCAGGTACTGCCAGGGCAGGAGGTCCGCGTCTCCGCGAACGTGTGCAACTCCGGCGAAGAGAAGGGCTCGCTGACCGCCAGCCTCGCGGTCAATGGCGTGGCCGAGCAGTCCCAGTCCGTGGCCGTCTCCGGAGGCTCGTGTAAACAGGTGGTCTTCGCGCTGGCGAAGGCAGTGCCCGGCACGTACCAGGTCGCCATCAACGGCTTGACGGGCCAGTTCACCGTGCTGGCTCCGCGCACCGTGCAGGCGTCCGTACCCTCGAGTCAGGACACCGGCCTCGGCACGTGGGGTATCGCGGCCATCATCGCCGTGGCTATCGCCCTTGTCGCCGGCCTCGTGTTCGTCTTCAAGCAGTAGTCAGTCCGATTCCGGCGGATGTCTCTCTGAGGGGCCCTTGCGGGGCCCCTCTCGTTTTGCCTCTCAAGTGTGGATTGAGGCCGGTTCGCCGTTCGTCGCGGCCGCAGTGCTTCCCGTGGGGCGCGCGGATACGCGCTGGTGCGCTGTGCGATTTGACAGGCATGCCTCGTTATTTCTAACATATGTCAGAAACTCCAGCATGGAGTGGACGGAATATGCCGAGACCGATGAAGCTCAGACAGGTGGCGATGACGCCGTCGGTCACGTTCTTCAAGCCCGCGGGCGTCCCGATGGCAGCACTCGAAATGGTCACACTTGCGCTCGAGGAGGTTGAGGCCATCAGGCTGAAGGACATCGAGGACCTGCACCAGGAAGAATGTGCCGAGCGCATGGGTGTGTCCCGCGCGACGTTTCACCACGTCCTCGGGGCGGCCCGCGCCAAGCTCGCCGATGCTATTCTGAACGGCAAAGCCATTCAGCTTGAGGGCGGGGCATTCGCTCTTCCGGGTGGACGCTTTCGCTGCCGCCGGGATGGAAGCGAATGGGCGTTGCCTCCCGGTCCTCTGCCCGGAGTCTCCTCGGTTTCGTGTCCGAGGTGCAAGGGCAGGGATGTACAACCTATTCTCCCGCCGCATGGCCCGCGTTGCGGAGGTCGGGGCCGTGGCAGATGGATGCATGGCTGGCAGGGGCCCTGGGGAGTCCCGGGGCACGGCCGCGGTGCGACGGGACGCGATGCGGCAGACGAGGCGGCCCGAGGCGAGAAGGAAGCAGATGGAGAGACCAGGCTGTGACGATGCGGCTGACTGCAGAAGCAGCCGATCAGAGCTTAGCGAGCAATGACCGGAACGCAAGGACGCCGGACGTACTACGTGTTGATGAAGGAGGCGAGCGATGCCAAGAGGTGATGGGACAGGACCGATGGGCATGGGGCCGATGACGGGGCGCGCTGCCGGCTACTGCGCCGGGTTCGGCGTGCCCGGCTGTGTCGGCGCGGCTCCCGGCTTGGGTGGTGGCCTCGGGCGCGGCTTCGGCCGAAGGATCGGCCGGGGGTTCGTGGGACAGGGTCGCGGCCGCGGCCTCGGTTGGGGAGCGCGGTATGTCGGGATGCCATACAGCCGCGCGCCGCGGGGTTGGTGGTAGCGGCTACAGGAAGTCAACAATCGAGTAGCACTGCAAGGAGGTGTTGACGATGCCAGGAGGAGATAGAACTGGACCAGTGGGCGCCGGGCCGATGACCGGTCGTGGTGCGGGCTACTGTGGCGGCTATGCCGCCCCAAGATTCGCCAATCCCGGGCCGGGTTGGGTCCGGGGTATGGGACTCGGCTGGGGGCGCGGGCGCGGCTTCGGCTGGAGGTGCTGGGGAGCCCCCGCAAGGTACTTCGGGCCTCGGGGAGCCTATGGCGTTGGTCCGTGGGACGCTCGGCGCATCAGCCGTGAAGAGGAACTCGAGTACCTGAAGGACCAGGCAGGGGAGTTGAAGGACGAACTGGATGCTATCAGCAGCCGCGTGAAAGAGCTTGAAGCCGAAGAAGGCGGGAGCGAAGGAGCACGCAAGTGAGTGTCGCAGTCTCCGCTGAGGGCCGGACACTTGACGCGCGTGTGGATCCTCGCTTCGGCCGGTGTGAGTACTTCCTGATTGTCGACCCGACCACGATGGCGTTCGAGGTTATCGAGAACGCAAGCATCTCGGCCACTCAGGGCGCGGGGATAGCTACCGCTCAAATGATTGCCGGCAAAGGCGTGGAAGCTGTGCTCACAGGGAACTGCGGTCCCAATGCCTACCAGGCACTGGAGGCGGCGCAGGTGAAGGTGGTCACCGGCGTGACCGGAACGGTACGGGACGCCGCGCTTGCGTACAAGGAAGGCAGACTGCAGTCGGTCTCCCAGGCGAACGTCGCATCTCACCATGGCATGGGCGCCGGTCAGGGGCGCGGGATGGGTGGTGGCATGGGTGGTGCAATGGCCGCGCGTCCTCAGCCGTCTGTGCCTGCGGGAGGATCTGATGCCGTGGTGGGACTGCTGCGGGAGCTGAAGGGAGAAATGGACGCCCTGCGACAGCAGGTGAGCGACGTCAATCGTCGTATCGACGAACTGCACAAGAAGCAGTGAACCCGTTGGACCGGGGAGAGCGTCGCGCGGCGGCGCCCTCGCCCGGTCGCAGTCTGGGCGGGCGGCTTGCGTCTGGCAGCGTCTGCACCGTACGGAGGTGATGAGATGCCATGGGGAGATGGAACAGGGCCGGCGGGTCAGGGACCCGGTACCGGAAGAGGCCTCGGACGCGGCATGGGAAGGGGGCGTATGGGGGGTGATCAAGCGGGCGCGGGACCTGGCGGCATGTGTGTCTGCCCTTCCTGTGGGAAGAAGGTGCCGCACCAGGTGGGCGTCCCCTGCAACGGAATGAGTTGCCCGAACTGCGGCGCGAAGATGACTCGGGCGTAGCCGATGATAGTCTCAGTCGCGAGTGGAAAAGGCGGCACGGGGAAGACACTGGTCGCCACGAGCCTGGCGCACGCACTCAAAGGCACGATGCCGGTCACGCTGCTCGACTGCGATGTGGAGGAACCGAACGACCACATCTACATGCGTGCGCGGCTGGTGAGCTCAGAGCCGGTGAACATACCCGTGCCGTTTGTCGACGAGTCAAGGTGCATCACCTGCGGCATGTGCCACGATGTCTGCGCCTTCAATGCCATCGCCGTACTTGGTTCGGCGGTGCTGGTCTTCAAGGATCTGTGCCATGGCTGCGGTGCCTGTTCCCGTTTCTGTCCGGTGGGCGCCATCACCGAGGCGCCGCATGAGATTGGCGTTGTTGAAGTGGGCGACGCGGACGGTACCCGTTTCGTCGATGGCGTCCTCACCATCGGCCAGCCTATGGCGCCGCCTATCATCCGCCAGGTGAAGAAGCATACAGGCACTGAAGGAGTGACCATTATTGATACCTCGCCCGGCACGTCCTGCCCCGTGGTCGAGGCCGTCAAGGGAAGCGATTTCTGCATCCTGGTGACGGAACCGACCCCGTTCGGTTTGAGCGACCTTCGCCTTGCCGTCGAGACGGTTCGAGAGCTTGGCCTCAGGCACGGCGTCATCATCAACCGCGTCGGCGTCGGGGATGCCCGGACTGAGGCCTACTGCAGCGCTGAGGGGATACCCGTGCTGATGACCATCCCGCTCGACGAACGCATCGCCCGCTTCTACTCACGCGGTGTGCCGTTGCTTGAGGCGCTTCCGGAGTACCGGCAGCGCTTCGCCGAGCTCTACGGGCGCATAGGGGAGCTGCTGTCATGAAGGAAGTAGTCGTTCTCAGCGGCAAGGGCGGAACCGGAAAGACGAGCGTGGTGGGGGCGTTCGCTGCGCTCCCGGGCCGGAAGGTGCTGTCGGATTGTGATGTCGATGCTGCCGACCTGCACCTGCTTCTCTCCCCGACACCACGGGAGGAGCACGAGTTCTGGAGCGGCCAGGTGGCCGAGATCGACCCGGCGAAGTGTACTCGATGCTGCGCATGCCAGGAGGCGTGCCGCTTTGATGCCATACATGACTTCGCCGTGGCCCGAGTCGGCTGCGAAGGGTGTGGCCTCTGCGCCCACATCTGCCCCGCCGGTGCTATCCGGATGAGGGAGAACATGGCGGGACGCTGGTTTGTCTCCGAGACGCGGTTCGGACCGCTCGTCCACGCCAGACTGGGCATTGCCCAGGAGAACTCCGGCAAGCTCGTGCACCTGGTGCGGCAGAAGGCGAAGGAGACGGCCGAGCAGGCAGGCATCGAGCTGACCGTGAACGACGGCCCTCCCGGCATCGGCTGCGCGGTCATCTCCGCGCTGTCCGGCGCGGGCCTCGCCTGCATCGTCACTGAGCCATCGATTTCCGGCATCCACGACATGGAGCGGGTGCTCTCGGTCTGCCGGCATTTCAATGTCCCGGCGGTGGTCTGCGTGAACAAGTTCGATATCAACGAAGACGGCGCCCGGGAGATAGAGCGGTACTGCGCCGGACACGGCGTGGATGTGGTCTCCAGGATACCGTTCGATACCAGGGTCACCGAGGCGCAGGTGCAGGGAGTGCCTCTGGTCGAGTACACGGACGATGCCCGGCTGGTTGCGCCGGTGGAACAGGCATGGAGGGCGGTGTGCGACCGGCTCGACGTCGCCCCTTCCTGACACGTACAATTCGCGGATTGAGTCGCCCCTGGGTGGGCGCAAGGAGAACAGTAGATGCGTTACGCAATCCCCGTCACCGGCGGCAGGCTCGCGGCCCACTTCGGGCATTGCGAGGAGTTCGCCATGTTCGATGTCGATGAGCAGACCGGCGCGATAACCGGCAGGGTATTGGTGCCGTCTCCCGGCCACCAGCCCGGATTCCTGCCTGGATGGCTCGCGGAGCAGGGTGTCTCGGCTATCATCGCGGGCGGAATGGGCCCGAGGGCCGTTGGCCTCTTTGAGGAGAACCACGTGGAGGTCATTCTCGGCGCACCGGAAGGCGAGCCGGAAGACATCGTACTGGCATACCTGTCGGGCGCGCTTGCGACCGGCGCGAACGTCTGCGATCACGAGCATGGCGACCACGCCTGCTGAAAGGAACATAGTCACGATGGATGAACGGATGGAGCGGGTGCTGGACTCGGTCATCGTGCCGGGTGCGGAACGCAGTCTGCTGCAGCTCGGCCTGGTGCGCAGCGTCGAGCATGAGGACGGACAGGTGCGCATCGT
>CAZLPP010000017.1:0-5602 GCA_964561465.1 uncultured Dehalococcoidales bacterium | reverse complement strand
CTCACCGGGCCGAGCATCCCCAGGATGTTCGGCGTCGAGGGCAGGGCATACGGCAGCGCGAGCGGCATCCTGCCGGTCGCGTCTTCCCTTGGCAAGCCGGTCATGTCGATGAACCTGCTGCTGGAGAGCGACGACCAGCCGGTCATCTGGCGCGGTCCGCTCATCGACAAGGCGCTGCGGCAGTTCGGCAAGGACGTGCTCTGGGGCAAGCTCGACTACCTGCTCATCGACCTGCCGCCCGGCACCGCGGACGCGGTGCTCACCGTGATGCAGGCGTTCCCCATCGACGGCGTTGTCGTGGTCTTCACCCCCCAGGACCTGGTCGAGATGATCGTACGCAAGGCCATCAACATGGCTGGCATGATGCAGAAGCGCGTGCTGGGCGTCGTCGAGAACATGAGCTACCTCTACGTGCCTGAGATCGACAAACGGCTGGAGTTGTTCGGACCGAGCCGCGGCGAGCAGATGGCGAAGGTCGCCGCCGCTCCGCTGCTCGGACGCATCCCGGTGGACCCGTCGCTGGCGACGCTCTGCGACCGCGGCCGCATCGAGGAGTACCAGTCGGCGGTTGTCGCTTCCCTGGGCAACCGCTTTCTTGCGGCCATAGGTGAACCGTTGAGCTGAGCACCTCCCCGGTCTGCGAATTTCTCCGCCGGTCGACCCGGCCTATCTGTGACAGGGGCGCCCCGGCCGCGTATGATGGAATTGAGGTACTCCGTGTGCCCGTGTACTGCGTGCGCACTCACTGCCGTCACCGCCCTCCCCGCACCTCTTCTGACCTCGTCCAAATGGAGGTCGCCATGAACGTTCTGCTCGTGTACCCCCAGATCCCGGAGACCTTCTGGAGCTTCAAGCATGCCCTGCGGTTTGCCTCTCGACGCGCCGCGTTCCCGCCTCTTGGGCTGCTGACAGTGGCGGCCATGTTGCCCGCCACCTGGGATAAGAAGCTCGTGGACATGAACGCGACAAGGCTGTCAGAGCGGGATCTGAAGTGGGCTGACTACGTCTTCATCAGCGCGATGGTGGTGCAGCAGGACTCGGCGAGGGATGTCATACGCTGCAGCAAGGCGCTCGGGAGGAAGGTGGTCGCCGGCGGGCCACTGTTCAGACGGGGCTACGAGTCTTTCGGCTTCGAGGGCGTCGACCACCTGGTGATAGGTGAGGCGGAGGAACTCATGCCGCGACTCGTGAGGGACATCGAGGATGGCCGTGCAGCCGCACGCTACGAGGCTGTGGACAGGCCGGACGTCACGCGGAGTCCGGTTCCGATGTGGTCGCTCGTCAACCCCAGGCACTACGAGATGATGAGCCTGCAGTACTCGCGTGGCTGTCCGTTCAACTGCGAGTTCTGCGACATCGTCCTGATGAACGGGCACGTGCCCCGAACTAAGAGCACCCATCAGGTGCTCGCGGAACTGGACGCGATATGCGAGTACGGCTGGCGCGGAAGCGTCTTCTTTACGGATGACAACTTCATCGGCAACAAGAGGAAACTCAAGGCGGAAGTGCTGCCGGCCATCGTTGCATGGAACCGGCGGAACGGCTACCGCTTGTCGTTCTTCACCGAAACCTCCATCAACCTGGCCGACGATGAACAGCTGATGCAACTGATGAGTGACGCCGGTTTTGACGTTGTGTTTGTCGGCATCGAAAGCCCCAACGAGGACAGCCTTGTTGAATGCAACAAGATACCGAACGAGCACCGCGACCTTCTTAGAGATGTGAAGACCATCCAGCGCCACGGGATGCAGGTGCAGGGCGGGTTCATCGTCGGCTTCGACGAGGATCCCCCGTCCATCTTCCGCACCCAGATCAGCTTCATCCAGCGAAGCGGCATCGTGAGCGCGATGGTCGGCCTGCTCATGGCGCCTCCCGGCACGCGGCTGCACGAGCGGATGCGCGCGCAGGGGCGCTTGCTGCCGTGGGGCACGGGCAACAACACTGACGGCTCCACGAACATCGTGCCGAAGATGGGCCTCGAGAGACTCGTCAGCGGATACCGGCAGGTGATGGCGACCATCTACTCTCCCCGTGAGTACTATGACCGCATACTCACGTTCTTCAAGGAGTACCAGCCTCGCCCTACGCGCAGGAGGAGCTACAGCCCGAGATACATCGGCGCGCTGCTCCGGTGCATGTGGACCGTGGGAGTCCGGCAGCGAGGGCGCACCGAGTTCTGGCGCCTGTTCGCCTGGACGCTGCGCCACAAGCCCAGGTGCTTCCACCTCTACATCACGTTCGCGATCCAGGGATACCACTTCCGCAGAGTCGCCTCTCTGGCAGGCGTCGGCGGGCTTCAAACGCCGCAAGGCTAGCGGTGCTGCATGTGCGTTGTGAAAGCCCGGCCTTGTCTGCGGTTGGGGCTGAACCTCGGTTGGTTTGATTGAGTCCCGGACGTGAGTCTTCGTACTGGTGAAGTGCGTCTCCCTGGCGGCGAACGCACGCCGGTTCATGATTTCCCTTGCGGGAATTCACGGGTTCTTCACAGCGGGGTGGTAGCGTAGTACCTGAGGTTCACAGGCGGGGCGCGACGCAGGTGGGAGCAGCCGCCCGCCGGCGTAAACCGCGCCTCGCCCCTCAGTCCCTATCCGCGTCTGCGGATGGGAGTGTTGGTCGTAGTCGTTCCTGCACAATACGAAGTGCAATGAGGGCTGGAAGATTGTTGACTATACTTAGCGACAAACTCAAGAAGGAGACGTCACGATGAAGCTCAGCACGCGCACCCGCTACGGACTCAGGGCGCTGCTCGATATCGCCGCTCACAGCAGCGGCGCTCCGGTGCAACTGAAGGAGATCTCGCGACGCCAGGAGGTGTCGCTCGCCTACCTTGAGCACATCGTCGGCCCTCTCATAGCCGGCGGCATCCTCCGCAGCACGCGCGGCATGTTCGGCGGCGTCTCTCTGCTGAGGGAACCGCGTGACATCCTGCTCTGGGATGTGGTCGGCCTGCTCGAAGGGTCGGTGGCTGCGGTGGATTGTGTTCCGTATCCTCACATCTGCGCGCGCTCCCAAACGTGCGCGACGCGGCGGCTGTGGAGCGAGCTCACCGAAGCGATGCACCACGTTCTTGCGAGCCGCACCCTTGCCGACCTGATGCGGGAGGACGACGGGACCGCCGAAGGCTCGTGCGCAGTGGCTGCGGTCCGGCCACTGGCCGATGCCGCCCGGATCACGGGCAGAAGGCGCGGGCTGGAGGAAGGGAGCGCGGCATGAACCTCTCGACCATCGTCCTCAAGGACATGGCCCGCCGCAAGCGGCGGGTGGCGCACTCCGTCCTCGGCGTCTCCATCGGCATTATGACGGTCATCGCAATGCTCACGGTGGCCAGGGCCGGCGAAAGCCTGCTGCGCGGGGAGATGGAGCGTTACGGACCGAACCTGACGGTCGTTCCGGCAACCTCCAGGCTTGATGTGGAACTCGGCGGATTGACGATGGGTTCCGTTACGGTCGGGGACACCATCATCGACGAATCGGTGCTTCCCCGGATACAGCAGGTCGCGGACGACCTCATCCGCCACGACATGGGGATTGACGATGCCGGCCCCATCGCCATCGTTGCACCTCGGCTCTACCTTCCGGCCTCTCTGGAGGGGCGCAATGTCACGGTGGTGGGAGTGAGTCCGGACCAGGAGAAGGCGATCCGTGTCTGGTGGGGCTTCTCGGAAGGCGAGTACATGGATGGTCCGGACTCCGTTGTCGCCGGCTCCGTGGCGGCCAGGTCTCTCGGGCTCTCCGCCGGACGGACAGTCAGCCTCTCCGGCCACGACTTCACCGTGGCGGGAGTGCTGAGCGACAGCGGCTCGAATGACGACTACCTGCTGTTCGTTCCTCTCACCACGCTGCAGGCGGCCGCAGGCAAAGAAGGGCAGGTGTCCAGCGTGGACGTACGCGCCCTCTGCACCGGCTGCCCGGTGGAGAAGATAGCCGACGCGCTTTCCAGCAACATCGCCGGCATCCACGCCAGCGCGGTCCGGCAGGTGGCCGAGGCGGAGCTGGGCATGTGGCACAGCATGCGCTCCATCGTGCTGCTGCTCGCCTCCGTCACGCTGCTGGTTGGCCTGTTCGGCGTGATGAACTCGATGTCCGCCATGGTGCTGGAGCGCAGGAAGGACATCGGCATCATGCGCGCCGTGGGCGCGTCCAGGCGGCAGATAGTCTCGATGTTCCTCTACGAAGCGGCGGCCCTCGGCGTGCTGGGCGGCATGGCGGGCTACCTGGCGGGGCTGCTCCTGGCGCTTGCCGTCGGTCCGCTGGTTCTTGGCGGCGTTGCCGTGACGCCGGTTCTCTCCTACGTGCCGCTCGCGGTCGGGCTGGCTGGCGCCATCTCGATGCTCGCGGCATTGCACCCGGCGCTCGACGCGGCACGGATGCGCGTGGCCGACGCCGTAAGGACGGCCTCTTAGGAGTCCAGAGATGCTAGAACTCAAGAACGTGTCACGCTACTACGGCGAGGGGAACGCGAGAGTCGTGGCGCTCGACCGGGTGTCAACCGTCGTCGAGCGAGGAGCGTTTCTCTCAGTAATGGGTCCGTCGGGCAGCGGCAAGTCGACGCTCCTGAATCTGATGGGAGGCGTCGACCGCGTCTCCGAAGGGGAAATCCTCTTCGAAGGTGAGCGGTTCGACCTGCTCTCGGAAGAGGAGTTGACCTCGTTCAGACGAGGGCGCCTCGCGTACGTCTTCCAGCAGTATCACCTTGTGCCGTCGCTCACCGTGCTGGAGAACGTGATGCTCCCGCTTGTCTTCCGCGGAGCCGGACCCGATACGAGTCGGGCCGGGCGGGTGCTGGACCGCGTCGGGTTGCGGCACCGCGCCTCTCACCGCCCCTCGGAGCTGAGCGGCGGCGAGCAGCAGCGCGTTGCGGTCGCCCGTGCGCTGGTGAACGACCCCGCGCTCATCCTGGCGGACGAGCCGACCGGCAACCTCGACCAGGCGTCGGGCCGGCAAGTCATGAACCTGTTCATGGAGTTGAACGACGAGGGTCGGGCTATCGTCATGGTTACCCACAACCCGGATCTGGCGCACTGCGCCAGGGAACTGCTGGAGCTGTCGGATGGCAGAGTGGTGTCTCGCTCGGTGGTTCAGAAGCGCGGATTGCCTGCTGTCAGGACTGGCGACGGAACGGTGGACGGAACGCAGGCAGAGCTTCAGGCCGCAGGTATTGGTTTGTCCGTGCGCGAACTCGCTCTCGAAGGAGAGAACGGAACACGATGAGAGGTTATTCATTGGTATTGCCGGCGCTGCTCGTGCTGTTGTCGGCCGCCGCGTGCGCCGCGCCTGCGGCGGCGCTTCCGGAGGAGCTTCCGTCCAGGGAAACGGAGGTCCCCTCCGGGAATCCGGTGAATGCGGCTATGCCGGGGGCAGGCGACGTCGTAGCGCCTGCGCCCGGGGCCGCTCCCTTCTATGCTCTCAATCCCGGCCTGTCGGAGCGCAGCACACGCGGCCACATGTGGGCGGAGCCCGTCATCGAGGGGGATTCCGTCAGCATCTCGCTTCAAGTCGCCCGGCTGGACGACCACGTGAGCTTCGAGATTCCCTCCGACGATGGTGCGCTCGTCTTCCTGGGGTACTTCGCCGACGGTGAGTTCTTCGTGCGCGCAGCCGT
>CAZLPP010000016.1:4547-35367 GCA_964561465.1 uncultured Dehalococcoidales bacterium | reverse complement strand
CAGGTTCTATTTCACTCCCCTCCCGGGGTACTTTTCACCTTTCCCTCACGGTACTGGTTCACTATCGGTCATCAGCAATATTTAGCCTTGGAGAGTGGTCTCCCCAGATTCCCACAGGATTTCACGTGTCCCGTGGTACTCAAGAACACGAGCAGAGGTTTCAGTCCTTTCACCTACGGGACTCTCACCCTCTATGGTTACCCGTTCCAGGGACCTTCGGTTAGGACGAAACTTTGTAACTCTGCGGCGGATTCTGGTCCGCCTTCCCGTGCCTTACAACCCCGGCGAAACTTGTGATTACGCCGGTTTGGGCTGTTCCCCGTTCGTTCGCCACTACTAGGAGAATCTCTTTTGATTTCTTTTCCTCGGGTTACTAAGATGTTTCAGTTCACCCGGTTTGCCCCTGCGTAAGCAGGTGCCTGGGTACTAACCCAGGCGGGTTGCCCCATTCGGGAATCCCCGGCTAAGCTAGCTAGACAGCTAACCGAGGCTTATCGCAGTCTTGCCGCGCCCTTCATCGCTCGCTGATGCCAAGGCATCCACCCTGTGCCCTTAATCCCTTGACCTACATCAAGCCGGACACAAAACGTATTCGATTGTTAACGTGCGGACGCAGAACTCGCGAAACAGGATTCTACCTGAGGTGGACGTCGGCTGTCAAACACACCGCGTTCTGCCCCACCCCCGTCCTTTCCGCCCTTCGGCGCAAAAGACAGGGCATTGTAGCAGGTCTCCCTCCCCGTGCAAAGGGGTTTCAGCCCTTCCAGCACACAAATCGCCCCGGATTCCTCGACTTGAACGACACAGGGGCGTTGTCGTTGATGTTCAGCGCTCCCGGCCTGTCATCCATGACAGCCGGACTCAGATTCGCCGCCATCGCCACCGCGCCGATGTCGCGGATGCCCCGCCGCAGGCCAGGGACGTGCTGCGAAACGCTTGACCTCATCGGCCACGGACCCGCGTGGACTGCCCGACTCTCTCCGTCCACCCACCCGTTCGTTCGGGTGTGACTCCTGACAGTCAGTACAGCAGGCCAGTGAGCCGCCGTGGAAACCGTCGCAGGACAACCGTCAGACCCAGACCGCCGACCACCACGGCGGGATGCATGGTGAGCACGATGGCAAGCGACCACGCCAGCAGGAAGATTCTCACTTCCCGCCGTAGCCTGCCGTCGCACCAGCCGGTGATGGCCGTCGCCAGGAGGAACATCGCCACCAGCGCGCCCGCAACGCAGAAGAGCACATAAAGCACCGCCGTCGCGCTCCAGTCCCCGACCGTCACCAGAAAGAGCTGCGGGTGCAGGAAGTACACATACGGGCCGACGTACCCGGCCGAGGCATACTTCACGGCGTTGAGCGAGGTCTTCCAGAAGTCACCGCGCGCAATCGCGCACCCTGCGTAGGACGCCAGCGCGACAGGCGGGGTAACGTCGGCCAGGATGCCGAAGTAGAAGACGAAGAAATGCGCCGCGAGCAGCGCAACCGGAGTTGAGAAGCCGGGTACCGGCACGCCGTACAGCGCCGAGCTCTTGACCACGAGGAAGATGGCCGGCGACACGACGAGCGAGGTGATTATGTAGTTGGCGGTCGTCGGCACACCCATGCCCAGAATAAGGCTGAAGAGCATGGCCAGCGGGAGCAGCAGGAACAGACTGCCCCCGGTGACGGACACCAGGTCGTAGCCGATGGAGGTGATGAGGCCCGTCATGGTGAGCACCGCCTGGATGAGCCCGGCGCTCGCCGCAGCCAGCATAACACTGACACTCGTCTTGCTTGCAGAGAGCACCGCATCATAGGTGGCTCTCGACATTCCGCGTCCTTCCTCGGTCCGCATGATCGAAGCAACGGCAACGGAGATGAGCACTCCTGCCATCCCGGACAGCAACAGCACCTGCTCGGCGGGTACCCCCGACGCTTTCGACGCAGCCACGAACGCGAGCAGCAACACGCTGACGTAGAACTTCTCATTGCGCGGCGCCAGCCTGGTGAACGAGAGCGCCACCAGTGTGGCAAGGAGAGCCAGCAGTGCAACGACGGCCGCTCCGTTCCGCCCGCCGCCGACGAACATGAGAGCGGTTGTAGCCACCGCGACAGCTACGTACAGGGGCTCTGAGCCGGGTATGCGGTCCCTCGCGATCCATGCAACCCACACCGCGACGCCCAGGGAGGCAACGGCGCATATCTGGGGAGGCAGTCCGCGAAGTAGGGCCACGGTGATGACAACGACCGGGAGCAGGACGTAGAGCTTGCGGTAGAAGTAGCCGAGAGCGCGTTCACGCGGCAGTCCACCGAGACCCAGGCGCCTCGTCTCCAGATCGACAAAGACGTACACGCTGAAGTAGTAGACGACAGCCGGCACAACCGCGGCGATGATGATGGTGCGATACGGGATGCCGAGAAACTCGGCCATGATGAAAGCGGCCGCCCCCATGATGGGCGGCATGAGCTGGCCGCCCGTCGAAGCGACCGGCTCGATGGCGCCCGCAACCTCCGCCGAGTAGCCGGCCTTCTTCATGAGAGGGATCGTGAACGTTCCCGTGGTCAGGACGTTGGCTACGGAGCTTCCGCTCACGGTGCCCATCAGCCCACTGGAGACTACCGCGGCCTTTGCGGGGCCGCCGGGCTTCGGCCCGAAGACGGCAATCATGAACTCGGTGATGTAGTCGCTCACTCCGATTCTCAGCAGGAAGGCCCCGAAGAAGACGAAGGCGAAAACGTAGGTGACCATCACCATGAGCGGAATGCCGAGGATCCCCTCGTCGAAACACAACTGCTGCACGATGCGGGGCCAGCGGAAGCCGAGGTCGATGACGCCGTAGAGTACGAAGCCGCCGACGACCGCGGGCAGAACCCAGCCGACGACGCGTCGAGTCGCTTCGAGCACGAGGAGCACCATGAGCAGGCCGAAAACGATGTCCGGCGGCAGCACATCCGCGGACCTGGCATACCTGCCGTACTCGAAGAAGATGTAGAACGCACACGCTGCGCCGGCAAGTGCAAGAGCCCAGTCGCCAACAGCTACCCGTGCGAAGGAAGCGGCCTTCCTCCGGGCAGGATAGAGCAGGAAGGAGATGACGAAGACCATGGCAAGCACAAACGCCATTCCTTGCTTGGTCTGAAACGTGTGCCGCAGAAACGAGAAATCGAGGCCGAGGCGTGAGAAGAATGCGTAGAGGGTGTAGTTGAAGTTGAAGAAGAACAGCACCTCGTACAGACCGAACAGGAGGGCCGCCGCCGTCACGATGCGCGCCGGCAGCGACGTGAGGTTCCTTGTAAGCTGTGGTCCGCTGTCCGACTCGTCCTTGCTCATCGCTTTCCTCCACTCAGGACAGTCATGCCTACCCTCAGAACTCCCATGACCGCCGCTCGCCGAGACTCCGCGGTCCACTTGCCCGACCTGCCGAGAGGCTCGCTCGCCACCGACCGGTGTGCTCTAGCCCTGAACCGCGACAAACAGCGGCACGAGCCGAACGCGGATGCTGACTCGAGCCGGTTCGTCGAGCCCCTCGAAGACAGTGTGCGCCCCGACAGCGATGCGCGCGTCGTTGAGGGGCATGAACCAGTAGTCGAGCCTGCGACCCAGCCCGACGTCCTCACTCTTGACGTAGAAGCCGTCCTCGAAGTCGTCATACTCGTCCGGCAGACCGTAGCCAAACGACTGCCATCTCACCTCGCGGAGTCGGATCCCCGTCACGCTCACGCTGTACGACTCCCGAACGGGCGTGCGCTCGACGCTGTGCACGTAGGAGACAGTGAGCGTCGAAACGTCCCGCAGCCAGACGCGACATGCCGGCTGCTCCCCACCCGCCGTCACCTCCACGACAATCGCGGGAACACACAGCGCCGCCAGAAGAAGCAGGACCAGCGCCACAACACCGCGGCAATGACGTGCTCTGTCTCGTCCGGACAGATGAGATGACACGTACCTTGACTTGTAATAGTACTACCGTTGTAGTATAGAAGAACAGCCGCGACGTAGGCGCTCTCCCGGGATGCCCCGCCGGGTCACCCCGGCCGTGTGCGGCTCCAGCGCTCCAAGAGGTGCTCAACCTGAACGGTCAGGCGATGCCGGGCGGGCACGCCGGTTGGGTGTAGAAGGAGGACTAGTGATGCGTATCCAAACCAGGTCGAGTCTCAGATTGCTCCTACTTGTGCTCGTCGTCACGTCGCTTCTGGCGGGGACTGCGGGCTGCTCCGGTGGCGGCAAGACGAAGGTCACCATCTTCACGGGGGGAACGGCAGGTGTGTACTTCCCTCTTGGCTCGAAGTATGCGGAGCTGCTGAACAAGTACTCGGACGGCATCGACGCCACGGCCGTCACCAGCGGCGCAAGCGTGACGAATGCCAAGGCAATCGGCACGGACGAATGCCAGGCTGCCCTTCTTCAGAACGACGTGTCGTTCTACGCGAGCAAGGGAACGAACATGTTCGATGCGGCGATTCCACAACTGCAAGGAATCGCCTGTCTCTATCCTGAGACGATCCAGTTCGTCGTCAAGGCCAGCAGCCCCATCAAGTCGCTGCAGGACATGGCAGGCAAGAATGTGGCGGTCGGTGCTCCCGGAAGCGGCACCGCGGTAGCGTGCGAGCAGATACTGACGGCCGCCGGCGTGTGGAACAGCATCACGCGGTTCGACCTGAACTTCGCTGAAGCTGCCTCCGCCATCAAGCTCGGCGAAGTTGACGCAGGCTTCATCGTCGCCGGCGCCCCGACTCCGGCCATCGAGGAACTCGCCGTGTCGGAGGACGTTCGCATCATCGAGGTCCCCGATGCCATACTGTCGAAGCTCCTCTCGTCCGGCTACTCCTTCTACGTCCGGCAGGTGATTCCGGCCGGCACGTACAAGATGAGTGCTCAGTGCTCAACCGTCGCGGTGCAGGCGATGCTCTGCGTACGCAGCACCGTGCCCGAGGATGTGGCCTACGACATGACGAAGATACTGTTCACGAAGCTTGACGAGCTGCGCAGCGCCCACACGAAGGCGAACGAGATTAAGCTCGAGGCGGCGCTGAATGGCATGAGCCTCAAGCTGCACCCCGGAGCGGTGAAGTACTACAAGGAGGCCGGCGTCACGATCCCGGCCGGACTGTAGAGCTGGAGTCCCCACCCCGCAAACCGGGCAATGGAACAGAGCGGGCACGCGAGACGAGACGCGTGCCCGCTCCCTTATTCGTCGAGCCTCATGTTGTCGATGAGACGAGTCGTTCCGAACCTCACCGCCAGCACCGAGAGGCACGGTCTGTCCAACGACTCAACTGGCTCGAAAGTGAGCGGATCGACGACTGCGGCGTAGTCGAGCACCGCAAGGGACTCCGCGCTCACGACCTCCTCCATCTTCGAACACACCTCTGCCGGATGACCTCCCTGGTTGCGGAGGGCTTTCGCCGCTGTCAGAGCGCGGTATAGAACCGACGCTGCGGCGCGCTGCTCCGGGCTGAGGTAGGAGTTGCGGCTGCTCATGGCCAGACCGTCCGGTTCGCGTACCGTCGGCACCACAGCGATCTCAAGGTTCATATTGAGGTCTCGCACCATGCGTTTGATCACCGCCACCTGCTGCGCGTCCTTCTGCCCGAAGTACGCCCTGGCGGGATAGACGATGTTGAAGAGCTTGTTGCAGACCGTGGCCACGCCACGGAAATGCACCGGCCGAATTGCTCCCTCGAATCTGCTGGTGACGTCTTCAACCACCACCCACGACGAGAAGCCGGGCGGGTACATCTCATGCGGAGCCGGAGCGAAGACGACGTCGGCTCCGGCTGACTGCAGCATGGCGCAATCCCTCTCGAAGGCCCTCGGATACCGCCCGTAGTCCTCCGACGGACCAAACTGCGTTGGATTCACGAAGATGCTGACGACGACTGTGGCGTTCGACGCTCGCGCCTGTCGCACGAGTTCTACGTGCCCCTGGTGCAGGTAGCCCATAGTCGGCACCAGCCCGACCGGTTGCTCCCAGGCTTTCCGCATCGCCTTCACAGCGTCAACCTCACGCACGATCTGCACGGTCAGCCTCCTTCGCAGAGGAACGAAGAGCGGTTACTGGATGCGGTTGTTGCCGTCGACGTGGACGACAACAGGATTGAGGTTTCGCGCGTCTGCGTCACTCATTGTGCGATACGACACCACGATGACAAGGTCGTTCACCACGGCAAGCCGCGCAGCGGCTCCGTTGAGGCCGATGATGCCGGAGCCGGGTTCTCCCTCGATGACGTAGGTGCTGAACCTGGCGCCGTTGTTGATGTTCAGCACATCCACCTTCTCGTACTGGTACAGGTCGGCGGCCTCCATGAGTGCCCGGTCGATGGTGATGCTCCCCTCGTAGTCGAGGTTCACCTGAGTGACCGTCGCACGATGAATCTTGCTCTTCAGCATTGTCCGCATGAGCCAGTCTCCTTCAGATCTCTGACGGCCGGCACTCCGGCCAGCGAGGTGGCCTGCAGTACGGCGCGCTGCACGGCGCCGGTCACTGCTTCGACCGCACCTACCCCCAGAGCATTCATATCGCATCTGCTGTCGCCCAGCGACAGGACGAACAGCGTGTCTCCATCGTACATCGACCCGCAGGGGTCCACCGTCCTGGCCAGTCCCACCTGGGCCATCTGGGCCAGGCGATGCGCCTGCTCCTTGCGCAGTCTCACGTTCGTCGCAACGACGCCGATAACGGTGTTGGAGGTCGGAAACGGCCTGCGCATCCGGCGCTCCTTGAGCAGCGACGCCGTCCGTAGGAACCCGTCCGACGCGTCATCGCGCGGCCCGGCGATGACGCGACCCGTCGCCGGAGAGATGACATCGCCCCAGGCGTTGACGACGATGAGCGCGGCGACGCGGGCTCCGCCGCCGATCTCGACGCTCGCCATCCCGACGCCCCCCTTCGTGGCGTGCTCGATGCCGAGGCACTTTCCGACAGTGGCGCCGGTTCCCGCTCCGATGCTTCCTTCCTGGACTCCGGAGTCGGTGGCGGCGACGCAGGCGGCATACGCGTTGTCGGGAGTCGGTCGCACCCCGGGGTCGCCGATGGACAGGTCGAAGATGATGGCCGCCGGGACGATGGGCACGATTCCCGCCACAGTGTCGAAACCGGCTCCGTGCTCCTCCAGGTAGCGCATCACGCCGGCCGCCGCATCGAGACCGTAGGCGCTGCCGCCGCCCAAGAAGACCGCGTGCACAAGGCCGATGGAGTACCCTGGCCTCAGGAGCTCGATCTCGCGGCCGCCGGGGGAGGCTCCGGAGACACTAACGCCGGGGACAGCACCTCTCTCACAGAGCACGACCGTGCAGCCTGTGGCTGCGACAGGGTCGGTGTAGTGTCCGACCCGTATCCCGGCGATATCAGTGACCGAACCCGCCATAGTCACAACAAAGGGCCCTCCCGGTACACCAGACCGAGAGGGCCCTCAACTGGTCCCTGTTCACCGTCTCGGTCGAGATTCGATCCAAGCGGGGGCTGCTTCAGGACACCCTGCCCGGCTAGCCGCCGATGAGGTCAGCTGCCGCGTACGATGATAGCACCAGAACTCTCGCGAGGTCAAAGACATGAGCAGTCCACGAACCTATGAGGCTGTACCGCGCAGTTCGGCGTGCACCGAGGGGACGATCCTCTCCAATGCGGCTATGAACTGGGCGCTGACGGCACGGTCAGGTAGAGGTGTCACCGAGATGCGACCGTGTTCGACCGCCCACAGGTCAGTGCCGGGAACGGCGTCATCCAGCTCTTCGTTCCTGGTGATGATGAAGTACTCGCCGCTCGAGTCATAGTCTTTCTCGATGCGGTCGCAGTAGTTCTTGCGGCTGATACGTGTCACATCGATTGCCGCGATGTCGCTGGCGGGAAGATTCGGGACGTTGATGTTCAGAAGCATGGGAGCAGAGAGCTCCCCGGCGCCAACCCGTCGCGCCATCAACGCAGCTACTCTGGCCGCAATGGTGAAGTCTATGTCGACGTACGCGTACATGGAGACCGCGATGGACGGGATGTTGTGAAGAAAGCCCTGCATGGCCGCGCCCACCGTGCCCGAGACATACACGTCGTGGCCGAGGTTCGACCCGCGGTTGATGCCGGACACGACGAGGTCGAACTCGCCGGGGAAGAGGCAACTGATGGCGAGGATAGCGCTGTCAGCCGGAGTCCCGGAGACCGAGAACGCCTGCGCGCCCTCAACCTGCGAGGCCACCTGCTGCACCCAGATGGGCTTGCGGAGGCTTATGGCCGTCCCAGCTCCGCTTCGCTCCTCTCCCGGTGCGGCGACGACAAGGTCGCCCACCTTCACGAGCTCGCCGGCGAGGGCCCAGAGCCCCGGGGCGCCTATGCCGTCATCATTGGTCAGCAGGATTCGCATGCTGTCACCAGGCGCAGAAGAGGGCAAGCGCAGTCAGGCATCCGGAGTCAAGGTCTCGCCATCCCTGGTCAGGTCGAAGCTGTAGCCGAAGAAGTTCGGCTTGATGACGACCGAGAACCAGGTGCCGTCAATCTCGAAAGGCTGCTGCCTGTAGTTGAAGATGGTGATAGCCATCGCCTTCGCGGCGAACATGGCCACCACCTTCTCATCAACCTTCACCTGCCCGATGGCGAGCCATGGCTTCCGCCGCACCTCTACCTTGTGAGTGTTGCCATTGACCTCGACAGTCCACGTTGTGGGTTTGGCCACCTTGTGCGCGCTCCTTTCCGACAGCATATTGTGCTGGCGCGGCGATGGAGTGTCAAATGCTCCCGGGCCGGCCGGGTGAGGACCGAACCGTCGCAACGACGTTTGACACGTGCGAAGGCTTCCTGCTAGACTCCGTCCGCTTCCGCCTGTCCGGCCCCGTGGTGTAGCGGTCTAACATGCCACCCTGTCACGGTGGAGAGCGGGGGTTCGAATCCCCCCGGGGTCGCCACTAGTGCCTGTTTCGCTTTCTTCGCTGTCAACGAGTTCCGCGCCTCCCGCATTCAACTACCCGCGAATGCAGCCTCTCGCCAGCCGACGGTCTCTCCTGCATCTGAGCTTCAATGCTAGAATGCTGCAGGAGGACAGGTGCCATGCCGGTAAGTACATACTACCTTGAGGATTCCGGCTCGCTGAAGACCGGACTCAGCACGAAGGAGATGGCGGCTGCGTTCCGCAGCGGCAAGGGTCTGCTCTGGGTCAACATCTCCGAAACCACGGAAGAGGACAGCCGGCTTCTTGGCGAGACCTTCGGCTTTCACCGGCTGGCGGTGGAGGATTGCCTTGAATCCGGGATTCACTCTCCCAAGCTCGACAACTACGGGGAGTATCTCTTCTGCATCTTCCACGGGGTCAACTACGCGGCGGAGTCAGACGTGGTCGAAACCGCGGAGCTGGAGCTCTTTCTGGGACCCACCTACGTCGTGAGCAATCACAACTTCCCTTTGCTGTCGGTCGACGAAGTGCGGCGCCAGGTGGAGACAACGGGTCACCCCATGAAGCGCGGCCCCGACTTCCTGGCGTACTCTCTGATAGACGCGCTGGTCGACAACGTGCTTCCCGCCATCGACCGGATGAGTGAACTGACGCAGGACGTGGAAGAGCAGGCTCTGGGAAAGCCGCGGCGGCAGATACCGGAGACCATTCTCCGGCTCAAACGTTCATCTCGAAGCATCCACCGAACGATGGTGCCGCAACGCGACCTCGTCAATCGACTGAGCCGGGGAGAGTACGCCATCGTCAAGCCTGACTCGTACATCTACTTCCGCGATATCTACGACCACCTCGTTCGCATCGAGGACCTGAACGCCTCGGTGCTCGAGGGCGCCGACAACGCCCTCTCCATCTACCTGACGGCCGTCGCCAACCGCCAGAACGAAACCATGAGGGTCCTCGCCATAGCCGGCGCCATCTTCCTCCCGCTGACGCTTCTGGCCGGCATCTACGGTATGAACTTCGACAACATGCCCGAGCTGCACTGGCGCTACGGCTACTTCGGCGTGCTGGCCTTCATGGGCACGGTCATCGCTGCCGCGCTGGTCGTGTTCTGGCGAAGGCAGTGGTTCAGCCTGAGGCCGGGCCGCCGGAAGCTGGCGAGACTGTTCGTCGTCGAGCAGCGGAAGCTGCGCGGATACCGCCCGCACCAGGCGCGCCCCACCCAGGGACGGTAGGGTGACCGGAAAGCTGCCGCCAACCTCGGGTTGGTTCCGCAACAGGCTTGACGAAGCTCCGGAGCCCTCTTAGACTTGCAGCATGGCATTCGTGGCCGCAGCCGGGACAAGTGTCGCGTCCCTTTGGCACTGGTTCAGCGCCCACAGCATCTGGGTCCTCATGTTCTCGGCACTGGCCCTTGCTGTGCTCGTCTTTGGCAGACCCCGGCTGCATACGCGGCTCGAGCACGTCAGCCCGATGCCGCTGGCGCACCGGCTCTGCCAGCTGGCCGATGGGGTCATCGCGCTGCTGCTCGGCATCGTCCTGACAACCATTGCCACCGCGGCAGTCGCCCTCACCCTTTCACGGGAAGGCCCCCAGGCGCTGATCACCCCTGAGTCGATCAAGCTGTGGTTCATGGAGCACGGCATACTCATCGTGCTCATCGCCAGCATCGGCTACCTGCTCTATCGCCTCTTGAAATCGGTGCTTCCGGGCCTCGTCGAGAGCTCCATGTCCTCACGCGGCCGGGGCCGCAAGGCGAGAGAGGATCTCGCACGTCGGGCACAGACTCTCAGCAGCGCCCTCGTCACGATAGCTGCGACGGTGATTCTGACCGTTGCAGCATTCATGGTGCTGCAGGAGATCGGCATCGACGTCACACCGCTGCTCGCGACCGCCGGCGTCGTGGGCATCGCGGTCGGGCTTGGAGCGCAGAGCCTCATCAAGGACATGCTGGCCGGGTTGTTCATCCTCATGGAGGACCAGTACAACAAGGGCGACGTGGTCAAGGTGGCCGGCATCTCGGGGATGGTCGAGGATGTCACGTTGAAGCGGACGGTGCTGCGCGACCTGGACGGCATCGTGCACAGCATCCCGAACGGGGAGATAACCACCGCAAGCAACTACACCAAGGAGTACTCCAGGTTGAACCTCGACGTGCCCGTCGCCTACGGCGAGGACCTTGAGCGGGTCATCCAGGTCATCAACCGCGTCGGGCAGGACATGGCGAAAGACCCGCTGTGGGGACCGAAGCTCCGCAGCGCTCCCCAGAGCCTGGGGGTGAACAAGTTCGCGGAGTCCGGCGTGGAGATAAAGGTCCTCGGCGACACCAAGCCGATGATGCAGTGGGAAGTCGCGAGGGAACTCCGGCTGCGCATCAAGAAGGTCTTCGACCAGGAGCACATCGAGATTCCCTGGCCGCACGTCAAGGTCTACTACGGGCAACCCGCAGCGTCGCCGAGCGCCCTCTGCCCCATGTGTCGTTACGCGAACCAGTCCGGAAGCAGGTTCTGCGTCCAATGCGGCTCGCCACTCAGCGGCGACACCGGGGCTTCGTCGCGCGCCGCGACCACCGGCTAGCTGCGCGGCTTCTGCACCCAACCACCGACTCATGCCTCACGCGACCTCCTCCCGCGTGTTTGCCTGCCATACCTGACTGTACTAGACTCGCCATTGCGTCGCGCAATCGCGCCAGCCGGAGATGAAAGGAAGCTCGCGGAAGTCATGAGCCTGGAAATCGCGCTTGTGCTCTCGCTGATAGCGGCATCCTCCTTCCTCCTGGTGACGGAGAAGCTGAGGGCCGACGTTGTCGCCATCCTCGTGATGCTTGCGACGGCGTGGCTCGGGCTGCTTACGCCTGCGGAGGCATTCTCAGGTCTCGCGAGCAACGCGGTAGTTGCGGTCATCGCCGTGATGATCCTGAGCAACGGTCTTGACCGCTCCGGCGTGACGCTTCAACTCGCGCGACCGATACTGCGACTGGCGGGGCAGAGCGAGGCGCGCACCGTCGCTCTCCTGTCCACCGCCGTCGGTGCCCTGTCGGCGTTCATGCAGAACGTGGGCGCCGCCGCACTCTTCCTGCCGGCGCTTCTCAGGCTCTCGCGCAACAAGGGGCTGTCCCTCCCCCGGACCCTGATGCCCATCGGCTTCGCGGCGATACTCGGGGGCTGCCTGACGATGGTGGGCTCCGGGCCGCTCATCATTCTGAACGACCTGCTGCGACAGCGGGACCTGCAGCCCTACGGGCTGTTCGCCGTGACGCCGCTCGGTGTGGCGCTCCTTGCCGCGGGCATCGGCTACTTCTTCGTCCTCGGCAGGCGACTTCTGCCGGCGGCGACACGCGCACCGGGAAGGGGCCACCAGAAGGAGCTGATCGAAGCTTGGAAGTTGCCTTCAACCATCTGGTACTTCGCAATCCCGTCCGGCAGCAGCCTCGAAGGGAAGACCCGCGAGGGCGCGCGCCTGTGGGAAGACTACAACCTGCACCTGCTGGTGCTCGATGAGAAGGGCGACGTGCTCTATGCACCCTGGCGGCACACGGTATTCCGGACGGGCCAGCAGATGGCGCTGCTGGGACAGAGAGAGGATGCGCTTCGCTTCGCGGCCGACCATGGCCTGCGGGAGCTGGGTGAACGATGCCGTTTGAGCCGTCTGCTGCAGAGCGGCGAACGGGCCGGATTCGCGGAGCTGATTGTGCGCCCGCGTGCAGCCGTCAGGGGCCTCACCCTGCGCGAGATATCACTGCGCAAGAACCTCGGAGTCGAGCCGGTACTGCTTACGTCAGGCACGGAAGAGGTACGCAGCGATTTCTCCGACAGGCCTCTCAAAGCGGGTGACACCCTCATCGTCTACGGCGCATGGAGTACTCTCGCGCCTCTCAAGCACGACCGCAGCTTCCTTCTAGTCAGCCAGATCGAGGACGCGGCAGGCGGCTCCAGGAAGCCGGCGGTTGCTGTTGGTTGTTTCGGGCTGGGAATCGGACTGGCGCTGTCGGGGCTTCCCATCTCGCTCGGCCTGATGAGCGGAGCGGTCGCGATGGTCCTCCTCGGCGTCACGACGATCGACGAGGCGTACCGGTCGATCGACTGGAGGACCGTGTTCCTGCTGGCCGGACTGATACCGCTGGGAATCGCGATGGAGGCGACGGGAGCGGCGGCGCTTGTCGCCGAAGGAGCCGCACGGCTGGTGGCAGGGAAGAGCCCTCTGCTGCTCTTCATCGTCGTCGGCGCCCTGGCCACGCTGTTCTCGCTGTTCATGTCGAACGTCGCAGCCACGGTCCTGCTGGTACCCCTGGCAATCGCGGTTGCCGGCATTGCCGGCGTGCACGCCCGGCCTCTCGCGCTGCTGGTCGCCATCTGTGCCTCGAACTCGTTCATCCTGCCCACCCATCAGGTGAATGCTCTGCTCATGGGCCCCGGGGGCTACCGGAACGCCGACTACCTCAAGGTGGGAGGACTGATGACTCTCCTGTTCCTGTTCGTGGCGGTGTGCATCACCTACCTGTGGTACGCTTGACGTCAAGCCGCCCGCACGGGCCATGCGAATACAGAGGGAGGATACGCATGCTGGTACTGCAGATATTCACCCCGAAGATAGCGCACAGCTCTTACCTGCTCGCGGGAAGCTCGACGTGCGCCGTGATCGACCCGCGCAGGGATGTGCAGGTCTACATCGATACGGCCAGGGCCGCCGGCTGGAGGATCACCCACGTCATCGAGACACACCTGCACGCTGACTTCGTATCCGGACACCTCGACCTCGCCCGGAAGACCGGCGCAACCATCTACGCTCCTCGCATAGGCAAGTGCTCATTCGACCATGTGCCGGTATCCGAGGGTGACGAAGTCGTACTTGAGGACATGGTGTTGCAGGTGCTCGAGACGCCGGGACACACTCCGGAGCACGTGTCCTACGCCGTCATCGATACCTCCAGAGGCGCCCAGCCAGTGGCGGTATTCTGTGGCGATACGTTGTTCGTCGGGGACGTGGGCCGGCCAGACCTCTTTCCGGGCCGGGCGCGCGAGTTGGCCGAGGCTCTGTACGATAGCCTGCACGACAAGCTGATGAAGCTGCCCGAGTTCTGCGAGGTCTATCCCGCCCACGCGGCGGGCTCGCTCTGCGGCCGGGCCATGGCGGCCAAGCGCCAGAGCACCATGGGGTACGAGCGGTTGTACAACATCGCGCTTGAGATAGACGACCTGGAGTCGTTCGTCGCGTCGCTGACGACCGACATGCCGCCCGCCCCGGACCACTTCGGCCGCTGCAGCGCCATCAACGGCAGGGGACCTGCACCGGTGAGCTCGCTCCCGACGCCGGTCGCTCTGCCTCCGCGCGAGTTCGCGAAGCTTGCCTCAAACGGGAACGCGGTCATCATTGACGCGCGCCCGTATCCCGCCTTCGGGGGGCAGCACATCGCCGGTTCGTTCAGCCTCGACCTCGCCGGCAACTTCCCGACGTTCGCAGGCTGGGTCGTGCCGCCCGACAAGGACATCCTTCTGGTGGCATCCGATGCCGCCCAGGTCTCTGAGGCGGTGGACTGGCTGCGCCGTGTGGGCATGGACCGTACCGTGGCCTACCTGGAAGGCGGCATCGCGGCCTGGGCAACCACCGGGCTGCCGATGAGCCACGTGCCTCAACTGTCGGCGCAGCAGTTGCAGGAAGCCGTCCAGGCGCATCCCGGCGTGGTCATCGTGGACACGCGTGCACCTGCCGAGTATCGAAGTGGACACGTCCCGAAGTCGACGAGCATCCAGGTGGCGGACCTCAGAACGCGCTACTCCGAGCTCGACCCCTCGGCGGAGACGGTGGTCGTCTGCTCAACCGGCAACCGGTCAAGCCTTGGCACGAGCATGCTCCTGCAGAAGGGCTTTACCAATGTAAAGAACGCTGCCGGCGGCGTGAGCGGCTTTGCGGCAGCCGGGTTCTCTCTCGTTCAGTCGTAGTTTTCGCGGTCAACGCCGGGAGTTCGCAGGAGGATTCTCATGGAGTGGCTGATGATGGAGCAATGGTCACCGTACGTCTGTGGAGCGGGCATCGGCATCTTGAGCTGGTTGACCTTCCTGCTCTCCGACAAGCCTCTGGGGACGTCGACCACGTACGTGAAGACCGCGGGCATACTTGAGCGACTGCTGCGAGGCAATCGGGCGCCGCAGCGGGAGTATTTCAAGACCACGCCGCCGAGCATCGACTGGCAGTGGATGCTGGTGCTGGGCATCATCATCGGCGCGTTCCTATCGTCGATGGCATCGGGGCAGGCCCGGATCGAGTGGGTCCCGGAGCCGTGGCTGACAGCCTTCGGCGCCGCGGCCGGACCGCGTCTTGTCGTTGCCTTCATCGGGGGCGCGCTGCTCGGCCTTGGCGCCCGCTGGGCAGGCGGCTGCACCAGCGGTCACGGCATCAGCGGCACGATGCAACTCTCGGTCGCGAGCTGGGTCGCGGCGATCTGCTTCTTCGTCGGCGGCATCGCTGTCGCAACGTTCCTGTACGCCGTGCTGGCCATCTAGGAGGGCTGTGATGTACGAAGGACTCAGACAGAACCGCAATGCTCAACTACTGCTCGGTCTGGTATTCGGCATCGTCTTCGGCGTCTTCCTGCAGAAGGCCGGCGTAACACGGTACGAGGTCATCATCGGGCAACTCCTGCTCACGGACTTCACGGTGCTCAAGGTCATGATGTCCGCGGCGGTTGTAGGGATGTTCGGAGTTCACGCCATGCACGGTAAGGGCATGGTCAATCTTCACATCCGGGGCGGGTCCTTCGGGGCAACCGTTGTGGGCGGTCTCATCTTCGGCGCCGGATTCGCCCTCCTGGGCTACTGTCCCGGCACCGTCGCCGGGGCGGCGGGCCAGGGGGCGATGGACGCGTTGGTCGGAGGCTTCACGGGACTGCTCCTCGGCTCGTGGCTCTTCGCAGTCCTCTACCCGCGGCTGAAGCCCTTTCTCTCCAGAGGAGAGTTCGCTCGGAAGACCCTGCAGGAAGTGCTGCATCTGCGCACGTGGCCGGCGGCGATACTGGTTTCGGCCCTAATCGTGGCGCTGCTTCTGGCGCTCGAGTGGCTGGGGCTGTAGAAAGCAACGCAACGGGGAAATGGGCCGGTAGGGCATCATGAGTGCTTCGGGGGTGCTGGACATCATTGCCCGGGGAGTGGGCATCATCGGCGTCGCCGTCATACTGTGGGGCGTCGCAGTGACAACCGTCTCCACAATCCGGGTCGAAACCGGCGCCGTCCGGGGCCGTCACCTGCCCGGCTCGAGGATGGTCCTGAGGCAGCAGTTGGGCGCCTCGCTACTGCTAGGGCTTGAGTTCCTCATCGCGGCGGACGTGATACGCACCGTGCTGCAGCCGACGCTGCAGGAGGTCGGCATACTGGGAGGCATCGTGGCCATACGCACCGTCATCAGCTATTTCCTTCACAAGGAGATGGCGGCCGACCGGCTTGCCTCTCAAGAGCGCGAAGCGGCGGGTTCGCCGCGAGATCGAGACTAGCGGCGGGAGAACCCGCGGCGCCGGCACGCGGCACGCGACCTTGTGAGCCGGCAACCTTCGCGCAGTACGGCCGGCGTCGCAGGCGCGCGCTGCGACGTGCACGTCAATCGTGAGCAGGCGACCATGGTATAGTACGGCCGTGGTCCGCGAGTGGCACGAACAGACAGCCGAAGAGGTCCTGGCGGCCCTTGAGTCGAGCATCACAGGACTCACCGAAGCCGAGGCCCGGCAGCGTCTGCTGCGCTACGGCGCCAACCGCCTCGAGGGGAAGAAGAAGACCTCGCCGGCAATCCTGTTCCTGCGTCAGTTCCTCAGTCCTCTCATCTACATCCTCTTCGCCGCAGCCGTTCTCTCGGTCGTGCTCTCTCACTACGTCGATGCGGCGGTCATCCTTGCGGCGCTCCTGGTAGGCGCTGTTATCGGTTTCCTGCAGGAACAGCAGGCGGTGCGGGCCATGGACGCCCTGGTGCAGATGACGGCGCCGCGAGCGCAGGTGCGACGCGACGGGAAGCCGGCATCGGTCCTTGCCGAGGATATCGTCCCCGGCGACGTCATCCTGCTCGAGAGCGGCAACCGCGTGCCGGCCGATGCGAGAGTGCTCGAGGAGGCGAACCTGAAGGTCACGGAGGCATCGCTCACCGGCGAGTCTCTGCCGGTCGACAAGGAGGCCGCGCCCCTGACCCGGGACACCGTTCTGGCCGAGCGCAACAACATGGTGTTCATGGGCACCACGGCCACACACGGCCGGGCGACCGCCGTGGTGGTCAGCACGGGCATGGGCACCCAGATCGGCGGCATAGCGTCCGCCCTTAGAAGCGTGGAGGACGAACCAACGCCGGTAGAGAAGAGCATCCGGAAGCTGAGTCGCTACATCATTCTCCTCGTGCTCGGCATCGTCGCCGTGCTCGTCGGCGCAGGGCTCTACCGCGGCCTGGAGCCGGTCGAGATACTGATGCTGGCGGTGGCAACGGCCGTGTCCGCTATACCGGAAGGCCTTCCCGCGGTGGTGACGGTGGTCCTGGCGCTCGGCATGAGGATGATGGCGAAGCGCAATGCCATCATCCGTCGACTCGTTGCCGTCGAGACGCTCGGCTCGGCGACCGTCATCTGCTCGGACAAGACGGGAACGCTCACCAGGAATGAGATGACGGTCCGCCGCATCTTCGTCGATGGCCGGTTCCTGGACGTCACCGGCGAAGGCTACAACCCCGAGGGTGATTTCAGGAGCGACGGTGAACCGGTGCACCATGGCGACGGGTCCAGCCTGGGTCTGCTGCTTCGCACCGGAGCGCTTTGCAGCGAGGCGACGCTGCTGAAGAACGGCGAGCAGTACGAGATTGCCGGCGACCCGACGGAGGGAGCACTCGTAGTGGCCGCCGCCAAGGCGGGCATCGACAAGGCGACGCTGCAGCACAATCTGCGCCGGACCTGCGAAATCCCGTTTGAGAGCGAACAGCAGTACATGGCAATCGGGTACGAGGAGGACGGCGGGACCCGCATCTATGTGAAGGGCTCCATGGAGAGGGTGCTCTCCTTCTGCGGGGCGGTTGCACGTGACGGCGCGCCCGCAACGCTGGATGAGGAGGCAAGAACGAGGATACGCGAAGCTACAGACGCGCTGGCTTCGGAGGCGATGCGCGTCATCGCGCTTGCGTACCTCGACCTTCCCGGCGCACCGCGCAAGCTCGCGTGTCCACAGTTCGCCGGCAGACTCACCTTCCTCGGGCTGGCCGGCATGGCCGACCCGCCACGTGAGGAGGCCCGGCTCGCCATCCGGCAGTGTCGTGAAGCGGGCATCCGCGTCTTGATGATCACCGGCGACCATCGAACGACGGCCGAGGCCATCGCCCGGCAACTCGAACTGCCCGAGGGACGGACCGTCGAAGGTGCCGACCTTCAGCGAATGAGTGACGAGGCGTTGGCGGACGCAATCGACCACATCTCCGTCTTCGCCCGCATCGAACCCCTGCACAAGCTGCGCATCGTCGATGCCCTGAAGGCGCGGGGCCACGTGGTCGCCATGACCGGCGACGGCGTGAACGACGCTCCGGCACTCAAGACCGCCAACATCGGCATCGCCATGGGCATCACCGGCACCGACGTGGCGAAGGAATCCGCGGACATGGTCCTGGCCGACGACAACTTCGCCTCGGTCGTCGCCGCCGTCGAAGAGGGGAGAGCCGTCTTCTCGCGCCTGCGGAGCGTCGTGTTCTTCCTCCTCAGCACGAACCTGGGGGAGCTCATCGCACTCATCCTTGCCGTGGCCGTGACGGGCCAGGCGCCGCTGCTGGCGGTGCAGATCATCTGGGTCAACCTGGTGACCGATACCGCATCCGCTATCCCTCTCGGGATGGAACCGAAGTCCGGCGATGAGTTGAGGCAGCCGCCCCGGCACCCGCGCGTAGACCTGCTCTATCCCGGCAACATCCTGCGCATCGTCTTCCTGGCGGCGCTGATGGGAGCCGGCATCTTCCTCGTCTTCAGTTGGGCCAAACCACGCATGCCGATCGAGGAAGCCCGCACACTGGCCTTCTGCACAATGGTTGCCTTCGAGTGGTTCCGCGCTTTCAACGCGCGGTCCGACGAGCGCACGCTGCTGTCGCTCGGTCTGTTCTCGAACAGAGTTCTCCTGGCCAGCATCGCGGTGGCAATCGTGCTGCAACTCGGCGCCATCTACCTCCCGATTGGCCAGGCGGCGTTCCGCTCGGTTCCCCTCAGTCTGGCAGAGTGGGGGATGGTGCTGGGCGCAGCCGGAGCTCTCTTCCTCGTCGAGGAACTACGAAAGCTGGTGGCGCCCCGCCTCTTCTCATGGGGCAAGTGGCAGCCGGTCGGCGGGCGTTCCGCCGCCCGCGTCCGGTAGCGCAGCCCGGATTGAGCTCCGCGAGCGAGCATTGTCGAGGTTCCGCTCCCGTGTTACCATGCAGCGACCGTTGCTCAGCACAATGGACAGATTCCGGCGCCGTCCCTGCCTGGTACTCCCCTCCCGCATCTCCTCACAGGCGCAGCCGCGTGCCGGCGGTCCCTCGTCCGATTCTTGAAGGAGGCCTGCATGGATTTCGAGCTGACAGAAGAGCAGAAGATGTTCCAGGCGATGCTTCGCGACTTCGTTGACCGCGAGATCGCGCCGCACGCGGCGGAATGGGATGAAAGCAATGAGTTCCCCACGGAAGCACTTGCCAAGATGACCGAGCTTGGCCTGTTCGGACTCCATCTGCCCGAAGCGTACGGGGGCAGCGGCGACGACATCACCTTCATGCTCGCGTGCGAGGAGCTGGCGCGCGGGTCGGGCGGCTTGTCCAGCATCTACATCACGACAATCAGCCTTGCCATCGGCCCCATCGTCATGTTCGGCAACGAGGAGCAGAAGAGGAAGTACATCCCGCGCGTTACCACCGAGGGCGCAACCGTCGCGTTCGCCCTGACCGAAGCCATGGCCGGCAGCGACGTCGCCGCGCTCGAAATGAAGTACACCAGGGAAGGCGACTACTACATCCTCAACGGCACCAAGATATTCATCACGAACGGCGCGGAGGCGGACTTCCTTGTGACGTTTGCCACGAAGGACAAGGCGTTGGGCTACAAGGGCATCAGCGCCTTCATCATCGACAAGGGCACCCCGGGATTCTCGGTCGGCAAGCTCGAGAAGAAGATGGGGCTGCACCCTGCCTCGGCAGCGGAGCTTGTGTTTGACAACTGTAAAGTGCCCGCGAAGAACCTCCTCGGCGAAGAAGGACAGGGGTTCAAGATAGCGCTCAGGGCCATCGACTCCTGCCGCGTGACCATTGCCGCGCAGTGCGTCGGCCTGGCGCAGGCTGCGTACGACGCGGCCGTGGCCTATGCCAAGGAACGGAAGCAGTTCGGCGTGGAGATCGCCCGCCACCAGGGCATCCAGTTCATGATTGCGGACATGGCGGTCGACCTCGATGCCGCGCGTCTACTCACTTACAGGGCAGCCTGGCAGCAGCAGACCACCGGGAACGTGAACGCGAAGGAGCCGGCGATGGCAAAGCTCTTCGCCAGTGAGGCCGCCCACCGCATTGCCCACCGGGCCATCCAGATACACGGCGGCTACGGCTACACCAGGGAGTTTGCTGTCGAGCGCATCTACCGCGACCAGCGCATCATGGAGCTGTTCGAAGGCACATCCGAGATGCAGCGCTGGACCATCGCAAGACAGATAACCGGGCTCAAGTAGAGAAGGCCAATCGGGAGGGGGTGTCGAGATGGATTTCGAGCTCACAGAAGAACAGAAGATGTTTCAGGCCATGGTCCGCGATTTCGTGGACAACGAGATTGCGCCGCACGCTGCCGAGTGGGACGAGTCGGAGCGATTCCCGCACGACGTCGTCAAGAAGATGGCCGAGGTTGGGCTCTACGGCCTTCACATGCCGGAGGAGTACGGCGGCAGCGGCGACGACGTCTCTTTCGTACTGGCCGTCGAGGAAATCTCGCGCGGCTGCGGAGGATTGGGCGCATCCTACGTGACCACCATGAGCCTGGCGATGAATGCCATTGTCATGCACGGCAGCAAGGAGCAGAAGGAGCGCTACATCCCCTGGGTTGTGCGCGGGGCCAATGTCTCCTTCGGGCTCACCGAGGCGATGGCCGGAAGCGATGTCGCGAACCTCGACACCCGGTACGAGCGCGACGGGGATGACTTCATCCTGAACGGCACGAAGATCTTCATCACGAACGGCGCGGAGGCGGACTTCCTGGTCACGTTCGCGACAAGAGACAAGTCCCTCGGCTACAAGGGCATCAGCGCCTTCATCGTCGAGAAAGGCTTCCCCGGATTCTCGGTGGGCAAGACCGAGCGGAAGATGGGCATGCACCCCGCGTCAGCGGCGGAGCTGGTCTTCGACAACTGCCGGGTCCCCGCCCGCAACCTCATCGGTCAGGAGGGCCAGGGCTTCTCCTTCGCGCTCCAGGCCATCGATACGTGCCGCGTCTGCGTGGCGGCACAGGCAGTCGGCATCTCTCAGGCTGCCTACGATGCGGCAGTCGCCTACGCAAAGGAGCGCAAGCAGTTCGGCGTCGAGATAGCCCGCCACCAGGGCATCCAGTTCATCATCGCAGATATGGCGGTCGACCTCGATGCCGCCCGGCTGCTGACCTACCGGGCAGCCTGGCAGGTTCAGACGACGGGCAAGGTATCGGCGAAGGAGCCGGCGATGGCGAAGCTGTTCGCCTCCGAGGCGGCGCACCGCATCTGCCACCGGGCGGTGCAGATACACGGCGGCTATGGCTACACACGTGAGTTCGCCGTCGAGAGGCTCTACCGCGACCAGCGCATCGTCGAGATATACGAGGGCACGTCAGAGATGCAGCGCTGGACCATCGCAAGACAGATAACCGGACTGAAGTAGACCGACCGTACAGCGAAGGGAGCAACTTCACACATGGATTTCGAACTTGGCGAAGAGCACAAGATGTTCCAGGCGATGATCCGGGACTTCGTCGTCAACGAGGTTGAGCCCTGCGCCGCCGCGTGGGACGAGACCAACGAGTTCCCGTACGACATGGTGAAGAAGATGGCGGAAGTCGGCCTGTACAGCGTCGGCTTCCCGGAGCAGTACGGCGGCACCGGCGACGAGTTGACGTTCATACTGGCGTCGGAGGAGATCTCCCGGGGGTCCGGGGGTCTCGGTATCTCGTACATCGTGACGCTCGGACTCGCGATGTACCCCATAACGATGCACGGCAACAACGAGCAGAAGGCGAAGTACATCACCCGGGTCACCAACGGCGCCACCGTGGCCTTCGCACTGACCGAGGCAATGGCCGGCAGCGACGTCGCCAACCTCGACATGCGGTACCAGAAGGACGGTGACTCGTTCATCCTCAACGGAAACAAGATCTTCATCACGAACGGAGCCGAGGCCGACTTCGTGACGACGTTCGCGACCAGAGACAAGTCGCTTGGCTACAAGGGCATCAGCGCCTTCATCGTGGAGCGCGGCACGCCGGGCTTCTCGGTCGGCAAGGTGGAGCACAAGATGGGTATCCACCCGACGTCGGCCGCCGAACTCGTGTTCGACAACTGCCGGATCCCGGCGGAGAACCTGCTGGGCCAGGAAGGACAGGGGTTCCGCATCGCGCTCGAGGCCATCGATGCGAGCAGGGTCACCATCGCCGCCCAGGCAGTGGGCATCGCGCAGGCGGCGTACGACGCGGCGGTCGGGTACGCAAAGGAGCGCAAGCAGTTCGGCGTCGAGATAGCGCGCCACCAGGGCATCCAGTTCATGCTCGCCGACATGGCGGTCGAGCTGGATGCCGCCCGGTTGCTCACGTACCGCGCCGGCTGGCTCACGCAGCAGCAAGGGAAGTCACCGGCGAAGGAAGCGGCCATGGCCAAGCTCTATGCCAGCGAGGCCGCGCATCGAATCTGCCACAAGGCGGTGCAGGTGTTCGGTGGCTATGGCTACACGCGGGAGTTCCCGGTGGAGCGCTACTACCGCGACCAGCGCATCACGGAGATATACGAGGGCACCTCCGAGATGCAGCGCTGGACTATCGCACGACAGATAACGGGGACGCGCTGAGCGCGTCCCCGTTGTGTCGCCGAAGGACCGGGAAGGGCGCTAGGCGCCCTTCTTCACTTTGCCGGCCGCTTCGCGGATCTCCTCGATGGAGGCCTCTTCCTCGACGGTGGAGAGGTCGCCGATGTCCTTGCCGGTCAACAGCGCCTTCATGACCCGCCGCATGATCTTGCCGCTCTTGGTCTTGGGCAGCATGTTGACGAACTGGATGTCGCCGATAACGACGATCGGTCCCATCGACTGCCGGACGTGGTTGATGAGCTCCTTCTTGAGTTCGTCGCTCGGCTTGTAGTCCTTGTTGAGTACGACGAAGGCGCTCGCGACCTCGCCTCTCAGTTCGTCCGGCACGCCGGAGACGCCGGCCTCGACAACCGCCGGGTGCGACACGAGGGCGCTCTCAACCTCGACGGTGCCGATGCGGTGCGCCGCGATCTTGATGACTTCGTCGGCGCGGCCGGCGAACCAGATGTAACCGTCCTCGTCCTTTGAGGCCGAGTCGCCGGCATAGTACATGCCCTTCGTCCCTTCCTTAGTCTCCCAGTAGTCGGTCTTGTAGCGCTCGGCATCGCCCCAGAGGGTCGAAGTCAGTCCGGGGAACGGCTTCTTGATGACCAGCACGCCTTTCTCTCCAGGCGCGCAGACGTGGCCGTCCTGAACGTCAACCACGTCGGCGACGACGCCGGGGACAGGAATCGATGCGGAGCCCGGCTTGATGGGAGAAATGGCGATGCCGTAGGCATTGCCGATGATGGGGCCTCCGGTCTCGGTCTGCCACATGTGGTCGATGACAGGCACGGCACCGCCGAAGACCTCTTCCTGCAGCCATTCCCAGGCAGCGGGGTTCAGGACCTCGCCGGCACAGAGGACACGTTCGACCGTGCTCAGGTCGTGCTTCAGCGCGTGCTCGATGCCGAGCCTTCGTAGGCCCCTGATACCGGTCGGCGAGAACCACAGACCGGTCGCCTTATTCCGCTCGATGAGGTCCCACCACATGTCCGGCCTCGGGTAGTCAGGCGTGCCCGAGAAGAGGATGGACGTGCAGCCGACGAGCAGCGGCCCGTACACGTTGTAGCTGTGTCCGACGATCCAGCCGATGTCGGACGTGCAGAACCAGACATCGTCCTGATTCAGGTTGTAGATCCACTTCGCCATCGAGTAGATATAGACTTGGTAGCCGCCGTGCCGCTGCACCGTGACCTTCGGCTTGGCGGTCGTGCCGGAGGTCGGCATGACGAAGAGGACGTCGTTCGACTCCATCGGAACAACGTCCGGGCTCTGCCCGTCGCCCTTCGCCAGGAACTGGTCCCAGGTGATGTCCCGCCCGGCGACCATCTTGACGTCAGCGAGACCCGACTTGAAGACAACGACCGACTTGACCTGCTTGGGGTCCTCGAGCAACTCGATGGCGTCGT
Organism: uncultured Dehalococcoidales bacterium; assembly: GCA_964561465.1. Classification (GTDB taxonomy): domain Bacteria; phylum Chloroflexota; class Dehalococcoidia; order GIF9; family AB-539-J10; genus SKVJ01. The sequence goes on along the minus strand of CAZLPP010000016.1, from coordinate 11,078 downwards.
CCACCATGACCTTCAGCGGAACCGGCTTGCCGCGACGGCTCCCCGCGTCCTGGGCGAACACGTACTGGGCGCCGGTAAGCGAGAGTCGGTCGGCCACCGCGTTGGGAGAGAAGCCGGCGAAGATGGCCATGTGGATGGCGCCAATGCGGGCACACGCGAGCATGATGACAGCCGCCTCGATGCCCATCGGCATGTAGATGGCAACGCGGTCGCCCTTCTTCACACCAAGCCCTCGCAGAGCCGCGGCATGCTTCTTGACCAGCTCAAGCAACTGGCTGTAGGTGACGGTGCGGATGACGCCCGAGTCGCCATCCTCCGCGATGAAGGCTGCCTTAGTGCCGAGTCCTTGCTCAACCTTGTAGTCAAGACAGCTGTAGCAGATGTTGGTGAGTCCGCCTCCGAACCACCTGAACGTAGGGTACTCCTGCTCGAGCACCGTATCCCATTCCTTGAACCAGTAGATGTCGTCCATCGCCGCGACCGCGGCGTCCTCCCAGAACCCCTCGTAGTCCTCCTCTGCCCGTTTCATGAAGCCTCGTACCTGGGGCGGGATTATCTGCGTCATTGTTCGCAATACTCCTTTCTGCGTGTGCGAGCACAGCTACAGATTCGTAACGATAGTTGGGGGGCCTTGGCGATTGTAACAACGGGTTCTCGGATTATCAACACACAGCGGACGGAAGCGAGCCGGAGGATCCGGGCGCCGGTGGTGTCAGCTTCGCTCGTAAGGCTGCGAACCGCAGCCCGGAGCGGGTTGTCGAACCCGTCAGGCGGTGTGCGCGCCCTGTGCGGTACCCGACTCAGGTTCGACGTCCAGCCTCAGTGAGAGGATGGCGCCGATGAGGATCGCGACGCCGAGCGAGACGAAGGATGCAGTGTAGCTGCCCCACCGGTCGAATACAGCCCCGGCGAAGTAGGGACCGAGGGCTCCGGCGCCGTGGGCAGCAGCGATCATGACGCCGGTGAGCTCTCCCACCGCGCGCATGCCGAACACGTGTCCCAGCACCCCTATGACCGACACGGCCCGGATTCCCTGACAGAGTCCATACAGTCCGACGACGGCGAAGAGCACTGGTTCGCACGAGACGAACGGGAGGGCGAGCATGCCGATCGCCATGCCTGCCTGCGACAGCACGAGCGTCCGCCCCCAGCCGAGCCTCTCGGAGAGGAACCCTGACCCGAGCCGGCCCGGAACCGAGCACGCACCGGCGAATCCGAGGGCAGCCGCGGCGGTTATCTGCGAGATGCCGATGTCGACGGCGTGAGGCACCAGGTGCACCGTGAGCGTCTGGAACGACAGCGTCGTCACGACCATGATGGCGACGACCTGGATGAACTGGGGGGCGCGAAGCAACCGGCGGCTCGACGCGACTGCCGGCGCCGCTGCCGAATCCGCCTCCCGGCTCGAACGCGGGACCGAGAGACCCGACGGCCTCAGCAGCATGGCCGCCATCGTGACGACTCCGAAGAAGATCGCGCCGGCGATGAGAAACGACGACCTCCAGCCCAGGACGAGTATCAGCCTCGTGAAAAGAGGGGCGAACACGATGGCGCCCATGCCCACGCCGGCCATCGTCACCCCGAGGGCAATGCCGCCTCCGGACCGGCCCTGAAACCAGCGAGCCGCCGTGGCCGTCGGAACAGGAATCAGGGCTCCCGCGCCGATTCCGGTGGCAAAGAGCAGGGACTGCAACTGGACAACAGTCTCGATGCGGCTGCACAGGGCGATGGCCGCGCCGGACACGAGAGCACTTACGAGGAGAATCGACCGCGGCGGGTACCTGTCAGCCAGCCTGCCGAATGCAATGGACGATATGGCGTAACCCACCGCTAGGAACGTGTAGCCGGACGACGTGAGTCCTCTGCTCCACCCGAACTCGCTCTCAAGCGCCTTGAAGAAGACGCCGAACGACCACTGGACCTCGCCCAGACAGGCAGTCACCGCGAACGAGGCGGCGACAACCACCCAGCCGTAGAACAGGGGCGATGAGCCTCTCACGATCACGGCCTTTCTGTAAGACACGACAGGAAGCCTGGGACAGCGGTGCGGACGGACAGCTCGGTTCCGTCCCGCTCGGGGCGATTGACAGCAAATCGCATGTCTGTGTATCCTGAATACAGTATACGCTGAAGCCGGAGGCGAGGCCAGCGCCGGGCCCGCGGGCCCGGACCGGCAGTCCCGCCTCGCATCGCATGCAACCGACGCCCGACGGAGGAATCCCACCGGAGACCTATCGAGTATCATTGGATGCGGATATGACGCCATAGCGTCGAGACACAGGTGACAGAGAGCAAGGAGGCGAACATGCGAAAGCCTGAGCAGGTGACGATTCTCGAGGTGGGCCCCCGGGACGGATTCCAGAACGTTCAAGTGCAGATCCCCACGCAGGACAAGATTCGCGTGGTGAACGAACTAGTGGATGCGGGGCTGAAGCGCATCGAGACCAGCTCGTTCGTGCATCCGAAATGGATACCCCAACTGAAGGACGCCGAAGAAGTCTTCGCCGGGGTCCGCAAGCCCGCCGGTGTGGTGTTCAGTGCCCTGGTCCCCAACGAGCGCGGTCTCGACAGGGCAATCGCCACCGGCGTGAAGGAGGTCTGCTACGTCGTCGCGGCGAGCGAGACCGTGAGCAAGATGGTCTTCAACAAGGGCGTCGACGAGGCGCTTCTGCTCGTGCCGGCGCTTGGCAAGACCTGCTCCGCGGCGGGCGTCAGCTTCCGCGTCACCATCGCGTGTGCCTTCGGCTGCGCCATGGAAGGCCCCATCGCGTACGACCGCATCCTCTCAATCGGCCATAAGCTCCGCGAAGCCGATGCTTCCCTCATAACGCTGGCCGACAGCATGGGCATCAGCGGCCCGTCGGACGTCGCCCAGAGGGTGGGCCGGTTCCTGGGCGACATGGGAGACTTCCCCGTTTCCGTGCATTTCCACGACCGGCTCGGCATCGGCATGGTGAACGCATTTGCGGCGGTCAGCGCCGGGGTGAGGATTGTCGAGTCATCAATCGCCGGCCTCGGAGGCGACCCCCTGACACCGGGCGCGGTGGGCAACCTGGCGACCGAGGAACTCGCCTACCTGCTCAAGATGATGGGGTACGAGACCGGAGTCGACATCGAGAAGCTGCAAGCCTCCGCGGTCGCCCTGCGCGCCAGGCTGGCCGAGCTCGAGCGAGACAACCCGCCGGAGGCTGCTAGGACCCCTGCCAGGTAGCATTACGGCCATCGAAGGAGTCAGATTCACATGGGAGCACTGTCCGGTCTCAAGATCGTCGACCTTACCACCATGCTTTCCGGGCCCTACGGGGCCATGCTGCTGGCGGACCTGGGCGCAGAAGTCATCAAGATTGAGCGACCCGGCACGGGAGACAACGCCCGCACGATGCAGCTCAACAAGCCGCAGTACTGCCACATGGGCATGAGCTCCTACTTTCTCACCGCCGGACGCAACAAGAAGAGCGTCGTCCTCGACCTGCAGCGCGAGCCGGGACGCGAGGTGTTCTACGACCTCGTCAGGGCATGCGACGTCGTTTATGACAACTTCCGGCCGGGCGTGCTCGAGCGGCTGGGCGCGGACTACGAGACGTTGAAGACCATCAACCCGGCAATCATCTCGTGTTCGATCTCGGGATTCGGTCTAACCGGACCGGGCAAGGACCGGCCGGCCTTCGACGGCATCGTCCAGGCCTACGGCGGGGGCATGAGCATCACCGGAGAGCCGGGCCGTGAGCCGATGCGGGCCGGCATCCCCATCGGGGACCTGTGCGCCGGCCTTTTCGCCGGCATCGGTATCCTCGCTGCAGCCTACGCCCGCCTGACCACGGGCATCGGACAGAAGATAGACATCTCGATGCTCGACTGCCAGGTATCGCTCTGGAACTACATGATCACGATGCACACGATGTCCGGAGAGGTGCCGGGACAGCTCGGCAACCAGCACTTCGTCCACGTTCCCTACGGCGCGTACAGGACGAAGGACCTGTACATCTTCGTGGCGGTCATCCCCGACCCGCACTGGCCACTGTTCGTGAACGCGATGAACATCGAGGCTCTGCGGGAACCCAGGTACCTGAAGCGCTCCGAGCGTCAGAAAGACCGTGAGCGCATCAACGCGCTGGTGCAGGAGGCGCTGCTGACCAGGGGCGTCGATGAGTGGTTGAAGCTACTTTCCGACGCGGGTATCCCGTGCGCGCCGGTCAACACGGTCGACCGCACCGTTTGTGATCCGCAGGTGCTGGCGCGCGATATGATGGTTGACGTGACGTTCCCGGACGGTCGCGTCCTGCGGCAGCCCGGCAATCCCATCAAGCTGTCCGCCTCACCCGACGAGTTTCGTCCGGCGCCGCCGCTCGGCCAGGATACGCGGCAGGTACTTGCCGACCTGCTGCACTACTCGGACGAGAGGATAGCCGAGGTCATTCGCGACGCCGCAGCGGTCGGGACCGAGTCCGGCCGGGACGCCTGACGCCGCGCTTCAACGTGCGCGGAGCAGCAACGAAAGTGGGCCGCGTTTTCCGACGCGGCCCACTCTATTGCCCTGAATCACGAGCAGGACAGAGCAACCCCGGAAGAGCGTCTAGCCCTTCTCGATCTCGGCGCAGATGAGGTCTCCCATCTCCGCCGACCCGACCTGCCTCATCCCCTTCTCCATGATATCCGCCGTGCGGGCCTTCAGAACCACCCGGGCAATCGCCTTGTCGATTGCGTCGGCTTCCTTGCGGAGCTTGTAGGTGTACTCGAGCATGTGAGCTGCGCTCATGATGGTGGCAATCGGATTCGCGATGCCCTTGCCCGCGATATCCGGAGCTGACCCGTGCGCAGACTCGTAGTAGCCCCACGGCTTCTCCTCGTCCGTGCCCAGCCCGCGCAGTTGCGCGGACGAGCCCATGCCGAGCGAACCCGCCACGGTAGATGCCTCGTCGCTGATGATGTCGCCGTACAGGTTGCCCATCACCAGCACATCGAAACGGGTCGGCTCCCGCAGCAGCCAGGCAGTACACGCGTCAGCCAGGACATGCTCGAGTTCGACGTCCGGGTACTGCTCGCTCATCTCGATAGCCAGTCTGCGCCACAGCTTCCCGGTCTCGGTGACGTTCTGCTTCTCGACCGAGGCCAGCTTCTTGCGTCGCGACCGTGCCAGCTCGAAGCCAACCTTGAGAATGCGGGTGATCTCCGGCTCGCTGTACAGCATCGTGTCGACAGCCCAGCGTATGCCCTTCTCGGTCCACTGCTTCTTGGGTTCGCCGAAGTACGCGCCCCCGCAGTTCTCACGGACCACGATAAGGTCGAGTCCCTTCACCTTTTCCGGTTTGAGAGGCGAGCATCCCTCCATGCCCGGGTAGATCTTCGCAGGTCGGAGATTCGCATACACGTCGAAGATCTTCCTGATGCGCAGGCCGGCAGTGTTCGTGTACACCTTCGCGCCAGGGTAGTCCCACTTCGGTCCCCCTAGAGAACCGAAGAAGAAGGAATCCGCGCGCCGGCAGACTTCGATGGCTTCGTCAGTCAACGGCGTGCCGTGCTTGTCTATGCTGATGCCGCCGATGTCGATGTAGTTCAGCTTGAACTCGTGACCATACTTCTTCTCAACGGTCTTCAGGACCTTCACGCCTTCCGCCACGATCTCAGGTCCGATGCCGTCGCCGGGTCCAACCGCGATTGTTCCTTTCAAGTCTTTGCTCCCCAGTCGTATTCTCGAACGCAGCGCGCGGCCGGTTCGGCCCGCGCGCTGTCAAGGCCCAGTTCACTCTACAGCACTGTCGCCAGGCGGACCATTAGACCCGCCTGGCGACAGGCAAACCCATGGATACACCCCGCACGCACAACGGTGCGGGTCACGGTATGCTACAGCGCGGCCGTGATGACGTCTCCCATCTCCTTCGTCCCGACCTTGATCTTGCCGGGCTCCATGACGTCGTAGGTGCGGTGCGTCAGAACGGCCTTGGCCGTCGCCGCTTCGATCGCCTTCGCCTCCTTCTCGAGACCGAAGGTGTAGCGCAGCATCAGCGCAACGCTCAGGATGGTCGCTATCGGGTTCGCGTCGTTCTTGCCGGCGTGCTTGGGCGCACTGCCGTGAGCGGACTCGTAGAACCCGAAAACCTTCTCGCCCTTCTTGGGCAGGCCGGCAATCTGAGCGGACGGCCCCATGCCGAGCGAGCCGGCGAGTGTCGAAGCCTCGTCGCTGATGATGTCACCGAAGAGGTTGCCCATGACCAGCACATCAAAGGACGTGGGCTGGCGCAGCAGCCACATGGTGGTGGCATCCGCGTACATGTGCTCGACGGCAATGTCCGGGTTCTTGGCCGACATCTCGGTCGCAATCTTGCGCCACAGCTTGCCGGTCTCGGTCACGTTGGCCTTCTCGACCGACGCCAGCTTCTTCTTGCGCTGTCGCGCCAGCTCAAAGCCGACCTCCAGGATGCGCACGATCTCGTGCTCGGAGTAGAGCATGGCGTCGATGGCATTCCGCTCGTTGTTCTCGATCCACTGCTTCTTCGGTTGACCGAAGTACGCGCCGCCGGTGTTCTCGCGCAG
>CAZLPP010000016.1:1686-4447 GCA_964561465.1 uncultured Dehalococcoidales bacterium | reverse complement strand
CGATCCACTGCTTCTTCGGTTGACCGAAGTACGCGCCGCCGGTGTTCTCGCGCAGCACGATGAGGTCCGTGCCCTTCACGAGCTCGGGCTTGAGGGGCGAGCACCCCTCCATGCCGGGGAAGACGACCACGGGTCGCAGATTGGCATACAGACCGAACTCCTTCCGGATGACCAGAACCGCGGAGTTCGAGTACTCCTTCGTGCCCGGGATGTCCCACTTGGGACCGCCCGCCGCACCGAAGAGGATGGCATCGCTCTTCCGGCAGAGCTCGATGTTCTCCTTGGTGATGCCCACCCCGAACTTGTCGATGCTGATGCCGCCGATGTCGAAGTAGGTCAGCTCGAACTTGTGGCCGAACTTCTTCTCGACGGCCTTGAGAACCTTGACGCCCTCGGCCACGACCTCGGGACCGATGCCGTCACCGGGTCCTACCGCAATCTTACCGTTCATCGTTCATGTCTCCTTTCCCTTGGTGTGAAACTACAGATAGTGCAGCGTGGCCTGCACGTCGAAGTACTGGACGGTGCCGTCCGGCACCACGGCAACATGCGCGCCGTTCGGATAGTCCTTCTTGAGCTCAGCTAGAACGTCGTCCCAGGTCCTGGCCCAGGTGACCGACTCCTCCGGAGCGAGCCAGTCGATGCTTGCCCGGTTCTTGTACGGCATCTGCAGGATGAACTTCTTCACCTTGGGTGACAGCGTCGGGGCTCGATAGCCCTGGCCGGTGGTGTGGTTGCCGAACTTCCTCCGAAGGTAGTGGACGACCTCTCCCCAGGGGTTATTGGTGATGAGGACCAGCGTGCCCCCACCATCGGGCAGCATCGCCTGTCCCACCGTCTTCGCGATCGTCACCTCGTTGATCTTGGCGTAGCAATTGGCGATGACGACCTGCGGGTTGTCGGGCAGAGGCGTGTGGTAGTGCGTAAGCCCGGCCTTAGCTCCGGCGTAATAGACGGCCTCGGGCGAACCCACGAACAGGGCGGTCGTCTCGCGGTGGATGTTCATGATGGCATCGATCTTGATGTGTAGGCCCGACATCTTGCAGGCTTCCAGCGTGTCCAGAAGCTGAGCGTTGTGCTCGTACCTGCCCATGCCGGTGTTGTCATCGATGCCGGTCTCCTTGCTCTTGGTCCTGACCGGTCCGTGGTTGTGCAGGATGGTCTCGAGGCCGGCGATCCCCGGCAGGATGAGCTTGCCTCCGCCGCCGAAACCGCAGTTCGCGTGAGGGACGATGCCGCCGATGCCTATCTTGAGGTCCGCCTTCATGAACTCGGCGTTAAGCGAGACGGGAGTGCCGCGGCTGCTCGTGCCGACGTAGGTCAGGTTCTCGTAGATGTTGTGGTTGTAGACGTTGAAACGGGCAACGATGTCTTCACCCAGCTTCTTCGAGAACTCGAACGTCGAGAGCGCGCCGTGGGTGCCCGGCGCACAGATGAACTGGATGTCATTCTGGTCGACTCCGGCCGCCGCCAGTTCCTCCAGCAGGTACGGGACGATCTGGTACGTTCTCGTTCCGCGGCTCATGTCGTCGAACAGGATGACAACGTTCTTCTTGCCCCGAGCCAGCTCACGGATGCGCGGGCCAGCAACGGGATTCGCGAAGGCCCTGCGGAACCCGGCGTCATCCAGCGGAGGGGCGTCATGTCCGGTCATGCGACACTCGGTCACCTGCCAGCCGTCGGGGAACGTCAGTTCAGCCTCAATGTCGCCCCACCACGCCAACTGGGGTACGAACACAGAGTTGCTCTTCCGGTGTGAGTCTGCCATGCGAGTTACCTCCAGTGTAGTGCGATGCTAACCTCCCAGACCTCCGAAGTGCACCGGTTTCACCACCACCGTCGGGAGCCAGGTGGTCAGCTGGGGCAGGAACACCAGGGCGCACATGAACACAAGGATGACGAAGAAGAACGGCATCGTCGACTTCAGGACGGCGGTGACCGGTTGCTTCGTCACACCTGCCACGGCGTACACGTTCAGTCCCAGAGGGGGAGTGATGGTTCCCAGCTGCAGGTTGATGACCAGCAGGATGCACAGGTGAATAGGATTGATGCCCATGGCCATGCCGATCGGGTACACAACAGGGACCGTCAGGGCAATGATGGCGAGGCCGTCAAGGAAGCAGCCGAGGACGAGGCCCACGAACATGTACAGGAAGAGGAAGGAGTACTTGGTCAAGCCAAGGCCGAGCGCCCACTTGGCCAGCTCCTGCGGCCAGTACTGGTTCGCTGCCAGGCTCTGGAAGATGCCCACGCAACCCAGAAGCAGGAACAGCATCGCCGTCGTCCTCATCGCAGGCTTGGTTGCCGCGATGACGGTGCTGGTGAAGCGTCCCTTCTTGGCTATGTAGCCGTAGATGATCGCATAGGCGCACGCGGCAGCCCCGGCCTCGGTCGGGGTGAAGATGCCGCCGTACATGCCGCCCAGCACCAGCGCGGGCAGGCCCAGACCGGGAAGACTGTACTTGAACGTATGACCGACCCGCTTGACGTCGAACTTTGAGAGCAGGACAGGTTGCGAGCGGCTCAGGAAGAGATTAAGGATGATGAGCAGTGTCGCGAGGATGAGCCCGGGCACGATGCCGCCGAAGAACAGTGATGCAACCGACGTCTCGGTGATGACGCCGTAGATAATCATCCATACGCTGGGGGGGATGAGCTGAGCCAGAGTCCCTCCGGCGCACACGAGACCCGCGGAGTACTCCTTGGTGTGACCGATGGAGACCATGCGCGGCACTACGATGACCGACAGGGCCGAAGCGGC
>CAZLPP010000016.1:0-1586 GCA_964561465.1 uncultured Dehalococcoidales bacterium | reverse complement strand
TGTGACCGATGGAGACCATGCGCGGCACTACGATGACCGACAGGGCCGAAGCGGCCGCCACGGCCGAGCCCGTCAGGGCGGCGAAGACCACGGCGGTGAGCAGGCCGGCGGCGCCCATGCCACCCTTGATCCAGCCCAGCAGGCTGTCAGCGAAATCGAAGATCTGCCCCAGTAGGGCGCTGCGCTCCATCAGCATACCCGCGAGGATGAAGAACGGCGCAGCCATGAGCGGGTAGCTGTTGATGAATTCGAAGAACACGGCCGGAACAATGCTGGGGTTCATGTAGGTGAACAGCAGCCAGTACGCCACGGCCGAAGAGCCGAGGGCGACGCCGATAGGCACGCCCAGGGCAAGCAAAGCGAACAGGAGTATGAACATCACCCACATCGGAAGGTGCCTCCTTCTGCGTAGCCGAGAGGGAGACCGTCACGCCAAGACGGCGCCGTCGACACAATCACGGAGCACGACAACGCAAGCGAGTTGTGCCTCATGAGAATCATTTCGCGGATCCATGCGCGTCCGGACCCCCGACCTCCGTCCCACGGAAGTTCTGGAACGCGTGGAGGAAATACGTCAACACAAGCGGAACCAGCGACGCGACAAACACCAGGAAGAAAGGCCAGAACACCGTCAGCTGGCTCTGCAGTCGAATCCCGAGCTTCTGGTACTCGATGACCAGAGGGACACCCCAGATCAGCATCAGCACGAAGAAGATGCCAGTCCATGCATCGCCGACTCCGTTGACGATCTGAACCGCCCGCAGACGGCGCGGGGTCTTCTTCCGTGCGAGGTACTCCTGCACTGCGGTGACCGATATGTGGCTGCGCTCCCACTGAGCAATAGTGAAGTAGAGTGAGATGCCGCAGAGCAGCGAGACCACCACAATGTCCTGCTGCCACATGAAGGAGACGCCGAAGACGTACCGCCTGAACACTTCGACCATGGCGAGGGTTGTGCCGAAGAGGAAGAGCACCATGCCTACCGCCATCGCGATCTTCTCAACGTACACCCTTCCCCACCACCTTGAGAAGCTCTGAACCTTGTCACTCATGGCAACCCCTCATTTCTCCGTTGACGCACGGGATTCTCCGGCAATACGGTCTCCAGAGGGGAGTTGCCTCCCCTCTGGAGACGGAACACCGGTGAAACCGGGCGCCAGAGCAGATACTTAGCTCACGCGGAGTATGGCTTTGTAGTCGTCCGGATTGATCTTCTCGACCGGATGAGTGCCGGTGGGGTACTTGGCGACGAGCGCTGCGCCCTCGGTGTTGAAGGCTTCGATGAGAGGCCTGGCATCAGCGCCGAGCTCCTTCACCAGAGCATCGACGATGGCAGTGCCAACGGCAGCCTTGAGAGGCGCAACCTCGGCGGCAGTGGCGATGTAGATGCCGGGCTTGCTGGAATCGGTCGTGCCGTACTGGGCGTAGCCGAGCATGTCCTCCGCGTACTGCATCTTGTAGAACTCGTCCAGCCAGTAGTCGAAGGCCTGCTTGATCTTGCCCTGGTTCTCCGTCGAAAGGGTGTTCCACCACTTGTCGCTCACGGCGCACATGTAGAAATCGGTGAACACGCCGCCCATGCCGAA
>CAZLPP010000015.1:29247-35602 GCA_964561465.1 uncultured Dehalococcoidales bacterium | reverse complement strand
CCGGCAACTCCAGCACCAGTAACCCAAGCACTCACGCACCCCGGCGCCCTGCGCCAATGAACCCAGAACCCTGAACTCAGAACTTGGAACCCAGAACCCCGGTCCCTGGCCGGCTACTCCGCTCTGCGGGCATACCAGCCGTACCACAGTGCCGCACCTGCCAGAAGGATGACAGCCACCGCCACCGCGGCAGGGTACGACAGGAAAACACGCAGCCTCTCCATGCGCTGCTTGTTCCGGTCCAGGCTCGTGTCAGCCGCGTGGTACGCCTGGTCGATGTACACCGGCGCACGCACGAACCGCGAAAGGACTTCCAGATTGTCGCTTCGCTCCACCATCGAGTTGATGAGCAGGCTGGCATCGGCAACCACAACGACCTGCCCCTCACCGCAGACCCAGCTCGCTCCGACCGGCAGCGGGCCCTCCGGTTCCCCGCCATCCCACTTCCGGTTGTTGTCGGCATCGCCGTAGCTGAAGTAGGACGAGCGCGCCCACGTTTCGGCGCCGGCTCCGAGCACAAGCCAGGAGCCATGATTCATCGTGAGCGCCTCCGCATCCGCGGCCGAGACCGTCGACACCTTCGCCTTCGGCATGGTCTCATTCGTGTCGCAGTGCAGAGGGTCGACGAGCGGTCTGCCGGAGAACTGTATCGGCGCGCCCAGTGCCTCCAGCACGTCGTTGCCGTAGCCGTAGTCATCCAGCAGCACGAGAACGCCGCCGCCGCGAACGAATCCATTGACATTCCCCAGCACGGACCTCTCGGGAAGCATGGAAGGCACTAGGATGAGCGTGCCCGGCGGCGCGAGCAGGGCATACTCGCCGGCGGCCGCAAGCGTCACCGCGTTGAGCTCACGCGTCGTCCGCTGAAGACCGTTCCAACCGCGGCCGGCCGCGCTGTAGTCGGTATCCGCTGGATGCAGCCATGTGAGCATCGCGACTCCGATGCCGGCAGCAAGGACCGCGTTGACCCACGCGCGCCCGGTCACGTCTTGCCCCCTCGAGCGCAGGGGGCTTCGCGCGCCATCTCACCCTCGACCAAATCAGCAAGCTCGTGCGAGCGTGCTACATCCGCGGCGCCGATGTCGTGTCTCGAGTACAGTGCCTCTTCGGCGAGAGCCGTCAGCCGGGCAAAGAACGTGCCGGCCCGCCCGATGAGCGCGCCGCACGACGAGAGGAACTCCCGCAGCGTCACCGTACGCCCGAAGGCGAGTCCGGTCAGTCCTTCCACGCGCCGCGCGGCCGCAAGATACAGGTTCACGATGGCATGCCGGTGCGAAGCCGCCGCGAATCCCGGCGCCACAACCGGCGGAGGCGGGGCGGCAGCCGGCACGGGCGCTTCCGCCCGAAGGTGGACCACCGCCTCAACCTGGCCTCGCCGAACATACGCCATCATCACGACTATCCAGCAGAGCACCACGAGCGCGAGCAGCACAAGGATGAGGTTCACCACGAGGAATCTGACTTCTCGCGTGACGGGACGGTGCCACGGCTCTGACGGCACGACGTCCAGCCGCGCGGTCTGGATGCCGACCGTCCAGACGGAACGCCGAAGCGGGAAGGTCACCCATGTCTCACCCGCCCTACCGGTCACGCGCACTGCCTCATCGCCAATGCGCGCGACGAGCGCCGGAGCCGTCAGGGGGAGAGGCGAATCAAGCGCCGTTCGCACGGGCAGCCCGTCGTCGGTGACCCCCCGCTGTCCCAGCAGTTGATCGAGCAGCCGAACGCTCGGCATAAGAACGATGCCGGGGAAGCCGAGCGACAGCGACGGCGCGACGCGGCTCACGCGTACCGCGGCGCTCGTGTCAACAGGTCCCGTCTTCATCTCGTCCACGGATGGCGTCCTCACCGCAAGCTGCACGTCGCCTTCCGGCGCGGCAGCCGGGACACGCATCTCGCAGACGAAGGCGCCATCATCGAAGCTGACGGCATGTCCAACCATCTCTCCCGAGAGAAGCACCTCGACCGGGCGCTCACCCACGGCGCCGATGGAACTCAGGCGGCCAAGGAGCCTGGTCGACACACCGGGCTGCAGCTCGCGCGGGAGCCCGACCTCGATGCTGGTCTCGTAGTAGCGGACGGTGAGCTCGACGGAAGCGCTCGCAGCCGACTGGACGGAGGCGAGGTCTGCGCCCCTGGGCGAGAAACGTGCCTGCAGCGTCATCCGAGGCATGTACCGGTACGGAGCCGTCACCTGCAAGGCGTACGCGCCGCCGGCATCCGTGACCGCCTCGTAGGCTGCGATGCCGTCGACGAGCAGTTGCACCGTCCGGGCGGCAAGCGGTCCGCCTTGCGACGACAGCACACCGGACACCACGACCTGCTCCCCCACCCAGACGGCGTCGACTTCCGCATCGCACGTCAGCCAGGGGCTCACGAACGACACGCGCCGCTCGAACTGCATCGTCGCGGCGTCAAGCCGCCTGAGGTACTCGGCGGTCAACTCGCGCAGGCGTCGAATCGCGTCGTCCAGCCGTGTGCGCGCCTCCGTCACCGCGGCACGCGCGGCCCCCCCGGTCCCGTACCGACCGACGAGCGCCATCGCCTCCGTGGTGGCGCTCTCCAGAGAGTCGAGTTGGTCTTCCGCCAGGCTGAGGAACCCCCGGGCCTCGTCGAGCTGAGCGCGAGCCGCCGCTATCTCATTCGTCTCCAGCAGCCGTTCCGCCGTGGAGAGCGACCTGTCAAGACCGTCGAGCGTCCGAGCCAGCTCATCACACAGCTCGACGTAGCGCACGCAGATGTGCCGCAACGCCTCCGGAATGTGCGCCTCGCCTGCGTCAACCTGCGAGAGCGCCTCCCTGGCCGACCCGTACTGCTGCAGCGCGAGCTGCTGCAGCGAACCAGCGACATGCAGAAAGAGGTCGCCGGGGCTGAATCGCGAGGCCGCGGTGGCAGGATTCTCGTGTGGCACGAGTACTGCGGGCGACGCGGGTGCGCAGCTCGTGAGCAGGAGCACGAGGGCACAGCCTGCCGCGCACGCCGCACGGCCAGCGCGGCCGCGCCCCGCCGGTCGATGCGCAGCGGCCCAAGCCGGCTTCAACTACATGGCTCCAATGATGCGCACAATCTCCCAGAGAACGAGTATCGCGAAGCAGACTACGAGCACGCGTTCCACCCTGGCGGTACATGCGCGTGCCCGGCGACTCATCATCACGGAAAGCTGGTTGAACGCCAGGACCTCTATCAGGTACACGCTGAAGAATACCTGCGTGCGGGTCTCCCCCGACCACGCGAAAACGATGCTCGTTCCCAGGAGCAGCGCGGAGAGCGCAACGATGTAGCGGTCCGTCACGGACAGCGATTCGTTTATCACATCAGCCTCAACCTGACCAAGAGCGATTCGTTTCCCTCAGTTTCCGACTCGATGATGACCGGCCTCTGCCGGCCCTCGGCGGTCAGCGTGGCCGCAATCGCCGCCAGCGGGCTGCCGACAGTCTGCTGGACCGCCAATGCCGGCGTCTCGCGGTCCTTGCTCACGCCGCGGTACTCGACCGAGACAAGGCCGTCGACCTCGTGCAACTCCGCGCTGCGGACAAGGTCGAGGGTGCCGGCGGTCAGCATCTGCAGGCTGGCCGCAAGCTCGTCGGTCGAAGTGCCGACGCCGGACGGAAGCAGCCCGAGCGTCTGCGTCCCGGGAGTGCTGACGAGCAATCCGACGCCATCCGGAGCGTCGCTGAACCGCGCGATAAGGCGGTCCTCGGCCATGGCCAGAGAAGCAGGCACCAAACCTGTGTCGCTCAGTGGAATGAGGGCGCGCGGCGTCCCATGGCAGAGCGATGCAGGAAGGTAGATGGCCGCGCTTCTGAGTCCCAGCTCTTCCAGCAAGCGGGCGAGGTTGTCGTAGCCTGCGTGCAGCAGCAGTTGCGCCAGTTCAGGAGAGACTCGCGGGCGCGAGTCTCCCAGCACCAGCACGATAGCCCCGAGCACCAGCAGCGCGATGCCGGTGGACGCGCCCGGCGCCGAGCGCAACAGCAGCAGCGAACCCGCGAGGACGCCTGCGCCACTCGCAAGAAGCGCCACTCCAATCCGGTGGTAGCCCGTCTGCTTCAACGTGCGGCCCCTCCAATCAACTCGATGAAGCCCCGGATGCCGCCGACGCGACGAAGGAGCTCGCAGTACGAGAGTTCCCCCTTGAGGACAGCCAGGGCTGCGCGGCGCGCTCTCGCATCGTGCTGCAACACGAACAGCGCGGCTGGTTCCAGACGGAAGAGCAGGCGCAGTATGAGCATGGCCGACCTCAGCTCGGGAACGATGGCTTCGTTGACCGCCCTCTCGTATTCCTGCAATGCTTCGGGGCCGCGTGCAACAGCGTGCTCGACCGCATCCGCGGCGAAGCCGGCGCTCAACAGCGCATGCCTCACGCCTTCCCCCGTCAGCGGGTCACACAGGCCGGCGGCATCGCCAACGAGCACAACTCTGTCCAATGTGACCCGCGCGCGTCTGTCCACGCACGTGGGGATGGGATGCACGCCGCGGTACAGGGCGGCTCGTCCCTGCACACCAGCGAGCTGGCACACCTGCTGCAACGCCGACTCCCTATCCTTCAAGCGCCCATGAATCTCGATGCCCACCGAGACGACTCCGCATCTCGGGAAGACCCAGCCATAGGTCCGGCCGGGCAGGCCCACCAGCAGGTCGACCATCCCGGTATCTCGACCCTCCCCCGCCTCTTCCTGCTCGAACTCGAGCGCCACGCCCACGGCAACGTGCCTTCGCCGTGTCCCGAACAGTCCCCCGACGCCGCCTGCGGCGCCGTCGGCGCCAACAAGGAAGCGGCCGCGTACGATCAGGGCGGCGCAGGTCACCTCCACGCCGCCACCCGCACTCTCCACACGAATCGCTTCCTGGCCGTCGAAGACTCGCGCCCCGCAGCGGCCGGCCTCTTCCCAGAGTGCCAGGTCGAGTCGTTCACGGCTCTCCATGTACATGAACGGGCCATCGGCAATCCACCGGGCGCTGCGCCCGCCGACGGACGAGACTCGGATTCCGCGGATCTCGTTCTCCAGGACGGACAGGGCCGAAGGGGGAAGCAGCTTCGCCGCCCCTGCCGTCAGCCCACCGGCGCAGCACTTGCGGCGCGGAACGCGCATGCGTTCGACCAGCACAACATCGATGCCGCGTTGAGCAAGCTTCGCCGCGACCGTGCTTCCGGCCGGCCCACCACCTACCACCACAACGTCGCAGTTCAGGTCAGGGCTCATCGCTGTCCATTCTGCCGGCACACGAAGCCGAAACGAAGTCCGTGCGGGCGACTAGAGTATATGCCAGTGCCGCAGGCAACAGGTAGGGGCTGCAGGCGACGCTTCGAGGAGAACAGTCGGACAGCGCCCGTGGCGCGGCAGGTCGTCCTGCTGCGCGTCAGGCTGCCGGAAACCGGGTCGCGTCCGAACGGCGAGTAAGCAAGTGGTGGAGGCGGGGGAGGGTTGAACTCCCCGTCCAGAAAAGGGTTGCCAGAATCTGCTACAGGTTTAGTCGGTCGCCAAATAGTCACCTGACCGTCGTCCGCCGACCGAGTCCGGTCAGGCCATCCAGCTCATCTTTCCTGGTTGTCGCTGGCCCACACCCAGGGCACCCCGGCATTTCGGCGCCCACTCTCAACCCACCGGGGAGAGGCCGAGGTGGACGCGCAGCCTATTTAGGCCGCGACGGGAACTAGATCGTTCTCGTCTGTTTTTTGCCACCTGATTAATGAGGTAGATGGCACCTCAACCTGCAATCCTGTAGGCCCTCCCCTGTCGAACCCACGCGCCCCCATGCCTTTGGAATCCCCCAAGGGGCTGCCGGACCCTACCGCGCCCGCTGCTTCATCACGCGGTCAAGCTCCCGCTCTTCGTCACGCTCCGCGATGCTGGCGCGCTTGTCGTAGAGCTTCTTGCCGCGCCCCACCGCCAGCGCCACCTTGGCGACTCCACCCTTAATGTACAGTCGAACGGGAACGAGCGTCAAACTCTTCTGCTGCGTCAGGGCCGCGAGTTCAAGAACCTCCTTGCGGTGCAGCAACAGCTTACGCGGACGGTCAGGTTCGTGCCCGTGGTAGCTGGCAGCGTCGTAGGGTGAGATGTGACAGTTGAACAACCACAGCTCGCCCTTGTCTTCCTTCGCGTACGCATCCTTGAGGTTGACGTGGCCCGCCCGGATGGACTTGATCTCCGAGCCCTGCAGCACGATGCCCGCCTCATAGGTATCACCTATGATGTAGTCGTGATAAGCTTTCCGGTTGACGGTGATAGTACGCGTCTCGCTCCCCATGAACGCATTCTACCGCACCGGCGACCGATTGCAGAAGGCTGTCCGGAGCAATGGGCTCTGAGGCCGCCGCTCGCCTCTACTTCGTGACCGCTATCACGGCGGTCGT
>CAZLPP010000015.1:25289-29147 GCA_964561465.1 uncultured Dehalococcoidales bacterium | reverse complement strand
ACGGCCGACGATGCGACGCCTCAGAGAGTCAACATCAACCGCGCCGACCCGTGGTTGCTTCAGGCCTTGCCGGGCATCGGCCCCGACCGCGCGCAGGCCATCGTCGACTTCAGGGTCGAGCACGGCGCATTCGTCCGCACGGAGGACTTGATGCTTGTCCCGGGCGTGGGCAGCGCCGTGTACGAGAGCCTCAAGGACCTCATCACGGTCGCGGAGTAACTCCCCCTATGTGGCTGTTTGCGTCCGGCTGTGGCTTCATCTCAGGGGTCGCTATCGCCGCCACCCGCGACCCGCTGTGGACGCTGGTGCTGTGCCCGGTGGTCGGCTTCGTGTTTCTCCTGGCTCGCCCGACACGCACCACGATTGGCCTGATCGGCGTCTGTGTCGTCGTGTCCGCCCTGCTGGGCGTCGTGCGCTACGAGACCTCCGTGCCCAAGGATGAAACCGGACTTGTCTCGTCGTGCAACGGTCTGAGCAACGTCTCGCTTCGTGCGGTGATTGCCGAGGAGCCCGAGCAGACCAGTCGCTACACGCAGGTTCTCCTCGAAAGCGTGCACGTCGAGGCGCCCGGGGAGCCCCGGCTCCTCGAGGGCATGGTGCTTGTCACCACACCGGACCCGCGACCGCTGCACTACGGAGACACCGTCTCGCTCCACGGCTCACTCGACGAGCCCGGGTCGCTCGGTGACTTCGACTATGCCGGCTATCTCGCAAGCAGGGGCATCTACTCGACCATGTTCTGTCCATCTCTCGAGGTCCTTCCCTCCGAGAGCGAGCAGAGCGTCAAACGGATTCTGCTCTCCCTCAACCGCCGGCTTGCGGACGTCATCGCGAGAGTGCTTCCGGAACCGGAATCGTCTCTCGGCCGGTCGCTCCTCCTCGGACGTCGCGGAGGCATGCCCGACGCCCTGCTCGACGCCTTCGCGCGCACCGGTACGGCACACCTGCTTTCGATATCGGGGCTGCACCTGGGTATCGTGGCCGCGGGAGTCCTGGCCATCATGCTCGCTGCGGTTGGTCGCAGGCGCTACCTCTACGTCTGGTTCGGCATAGCGGCCGTATGGGTTTACGCGCTCTTCACGGGCGTGAGGCCACCCGTCGTGCGGGCCGCCGCAATGCTGACCCTCTTTCTCCTGGCCGAGCTTGCCGGCAGGCAGAAGCATGCCCCGACCGCGCTTGCGCTTGCCGCCGCGGTCATGGTCGGCGTGGAGCCACGGTTGCTCTGGCAGACCTCATTCCAACTCAGTGTGCTTGCCATGGCGGGGCTCGTGCTCCTCTACAACCCTGTGCGTGCGCTCCTGGTGAGCTCCGCCGGATTCATTCAGCGACGGTGTCGCATCGCTCACGCTCTTCCGGACGCAGCGGCGGACATCACCGCGGCCACGCTCGCGGCAACCATCGCCGTCTCGCCGGTGTGCGCGGGCACATTCGGTCTCATCTCCCTCATCGCCGTGCCCGCTTCGCTCCTGACGCTGCCTCTCCTTCCGTTCGCCCTCTCCTCCACGTCAGCCGCGGCCCTCGTCGGCCTGGCATCGCCCACCCTGGCGGCTCCGTTCGGATGGATAGCCTGGCTGTTCCTCTCCTGCATCATCAACGTCGTCGAGGCGCTCGCGTCTCTGCCCGGTGCTGCAGCCGCGGTGCAGCCTCCCGACAGGCTGATCACCGCGGCCTACTACACACTCATCGTCGTTCTCGCCATGCTCTGGCAACGCAACTGGCGACGCGACGACAAGCCGGGCGCGCCGCCATCCCTCTCGACTCCACCTCCCCGTTCGGCAGTGCGATGGGCCATCCCAACGCTTGCGCTGGCCGTCGTGCTGGTGTGGTCGGCGGTGTTGGAAGCCCCCGACGGACGCCTGCACGTCGCCTTCCTCGACGTCGGACAGGGCGACTCAGCCTTCATTGTGACGCCTTCGGGCAGGACCGTGCTCATCGACGGCGGTCCCGACGGGCAACGGACCTGCTCACTCGTGGACAGATTCCTGCCCTTCTGGGACAGGAGCATCGACGTGGTCGTCTTGACGCACCCGCACGCTGATCACCTCGGAGGACTGCTTGCGGTTGCCGACCGCTACGACGTCGGCCTGGTTCTCTGCCCCTTCGTCACGGCAGAGTCGCTGCTCTACGCGGAGTGGGAGCGCCGCATGGCCGGCCCGGATGTCGCGCTTCGTCGCGCGACGGCAGATCAGAAGCTCGCCCTTGGGGACGGCACGACGTTGGAGGTATTGAACCCCACGGCCGCAGCCTCGATGAAAGGGCCGGATGCCGATGACAACAACAGCGTGGTCCTGAGACTCAGCTACGGCGACGTGAGCGTACTGTTCACCGCCGACATCGGGTCGGAGCAGGAGATATCGCTGGTTCACAGAGTGGCCGACCTCAGAGCAAACGTGTTGAAGGTGCCTCACCACGGCAGCAACACATCGTCCTGCTCCCGGTTTCTGGACGCGGTGGGTCCGGACTACGCGGTCGTGTCCGTCGGTGCAGAGAACGCCTACGGTCATCCGCACGAGGATGTCATCGGCGCACTCGTCGCTTCAGGAGCCACGGTCCTGACCACATCGACGAGCGGCACAGTTGAGTTCATCACAGACGGACATGAACTCGTGCTGTGCACCGACAGGGCTCCGCAGACCGTGACTGTCGCCGGCCAGCGGTGAGGAGAAGCCGCGTCCCCCGCCCAACAGACGGAGGTGCAGGCGTCCTAGCGCCAGAGTCCGCGCTTGCGGGTGTAGAAGAGCGCCAGTCCGACAACCATGGCGCCGACGAAGACGAGGAAGGTCCACTTGAGGGCATAGGCGAGGACCGCCATGTACACCAGGTTGATGACCACGGCCGCGGACGAAGCCCACACGAGCAGTCTTGGACGCAAGCGCGTCGGCGACTCCATGTAGGCCGCCGGATGACGGCGCAGTAGCCTCACCGCCCCGCAGAGGACGAGCGTGACCATGAAGAGCAGCCCGAAGTTCAGCACTGAGCCGAGCGTCATGAGATCCTGGTTGACCAGCAGTGCGGCGACGGTCATGCCATAGATGAGCGCAAGACCGTTGTGCGGCGTGCCGAACCGCTGACTGACGTGCGAGAAGAAACGGGGGAAGTACCCGTCGAACGAGAACGCCAGGGCGTACCTGCCGGCAGCAGCAAGCGTGAGATTGATGGTCGTCGTGCTCGCCATGATGCCGCCGCCGATGACGAAGAAACCCAGCCACGCGCCCGGCAGAAAGGCTCCGGCGGCATCACCCAGCGTTCCTTTCGAGAACCGCTCCCAACCAACCGTCCCCACCGCCACCACCTCGATGAGCACGTAGAGAACCAGGACGATGAGGATGCTGATGACGAGGGCACGGGGGATAGTGATGCGCGCATTCCGTATCTCGTCGCCCATCTCGATGCCGAACAATCCGCCGGCCAGCAGCGTGTAGAGAATCGCCGAGGCACCCAGCAGCCCGACGGGCCCGCCGGTGAACTGCGGAACGAGGTTCGAAACCTGGACCGAGGGGATTCCGCCTGCGATGAACGTGAGCAACGCAGCCAGCAGGATGATTACGCCGACGAATTGTGTCTGCGTGGCGAGTCGCACACCGAGCAGATTCACCACAAAGAGGACGGTCATCACGCCGATGGCCCAGCCGGTAACCGCCAGCCCGGGAACAAGCACGGCCAGCAGCTTCGCTGTCGCGACGGCGAAGAGCGGCAGCATCCCCAGCGGAATCGCGATGAAGAGCACCATCCACGCCGCGACCGCGAGCGGTCGCGAGAACAGCTTGGCGTACTGGTAGTTCGCACACGTAACCGGGAGCGCCGACGATAGCGCCGAGTAGGCAGGCAGGCTCAGCAGAATGGGGGCCGCCGAGAGGA
>CAZLPP010000015.1:0-25189 GCA_964561465.1 uncultured Dehalococcoidales bacterium | reverse complement strand
ATGAATCCGATGACGAAGAGCGCGTAGCCCGCGAGCAGCCACGAGTGGTAAACGACAAGGATGAGCAGCGGCAGAACAGGCGCCGCGCAAGCAGTACACAGGAACAGCCGCCGAGAGGCTCCGCTGCGCACGTTGAGCAACAGAACGATACCCATCACGGCGAGCGTAAGAGCCATTGCCTTCGGCGCAAGCGCGCCGAAGGCGCCGATGGCGGTTGCGACCCCCTGTCCCCCACGGAACCCTATGTAAAGGGGGAAGATGTGGCCCAGCACGGCCGCGAATCCGGCCCCCATGGTCCAGAGGATGCCGACGCCCAGCGCCTCGGCCAGCAGGATGGAGACCACTCCCTTGCCAGCATCTCCGATCAGCGCCGCGATACCTTCGCGAAGCCCCACCGTCCGGATCACGCTGCCCGCGCCGACGTTGCCGATGTCGACGGTCCTGATGTCGATGCCAAGTCGCAGCTTCGCAATCGCATAGGAGAACGGCACCGACCCGATCAGGTACCCGAAGGCGACCGCCGCGACTTCGCTCATGCCCGTTCCGGAAGTAGCCCCATTACGTCGGACCTTGCACCGGTACCCGTCTCTGCCGCATACACAACTATGCCGAAGCACCTCGCTTCGGTGCGGCACATCATATCGCAACGGCTGACGGGTGTACACAGACGGGCCCGCCGTGTGCCGGCGGGCCCGTGCGACAGAGTTGAGGTTGGGAGGTACTCAGATCGACCGTATCTCCTCGCGCATGAACCGTATGTAAGAAATCGCGAAGCAGATCGCGCTCAGTGCGATGAGCGACACTATCTGCGGCCACACGATGACGAGGCTCTGCTCGAGCGGCAGCGGATTCGACATGCGTCCGGAGTACGCGCTCACGATAAGCATGGCCGAGTTCATCGTGCCCAACTCAGGAGTAAGCAGCCCCAGAGTAGCCTCGCCGTACAGCGTGCACGGAGATATCCGCGACAACGCCCCTTCTATGGTGGCGTTTCGCGTGAAGGCGTCGATGGTTGAGTTTGCGTCAATCGGCACCACCGCATTCGCAATCGCACCGGCTATGACGCTCAGGAAGAAGAAGAACACTATCCAGACCGCCAGCGACGCCAGCATCGAGGTGGCAGTCCTGCTGAAGATCACGGAGAACAGCACGGCCAGCGCAAGCCAGAAGCCGCCGTACAGGACGCTGATGGCCACGAACCCTAGCAGCCGCACGACTTCCTCTCCGGTCGGCGGCACGCCCACGATGCGCAATCCGAGGCCGGCTACCATCAGCACGACGCCCACAATCATGATAGCCAGCACAGCAAGACCCGCAAGGAACTTGCCGTTGATGACCGAATCGCGGTAGATGGGCTGAGACATCAGCCGGCTGAGGTTGCCCGAGTTGCGCTCATTGTTGACCGCATCGAACCCGAGGGCTATCCCCACAATCGGGATGAACAAGGACAGGAAGAAGAGGAACGACGGCAGGTTACTGCCGGACGTCGTGAACAGCTTGAGGAAGATGAACTCGCTGGTCGGGTCGACCACACTTCGGATGGTCTGGATGGCGATGTAGATGGCGAACACGGCAGACAGGAACACGAGCGCAAAGAGGATGATGAACCTCTTGCTGGTCAGGTGGTCCGCTATCTCTTTCCGAAATACGGCGTACATGGCGTTCAGGCCTCTTTCGAGTATCGCTTGTAGATCTTCTCCAGGTTGAACTCCTCGATCTTCATGCCGAGGAGCAGGGCACCGCTGTCGATGATGGCGCGCGAGACTTGCCCGCGCATGTCGCTCCGTGCCGTCGCCACCAGCGTGTTGCCGCTGGTCTCCACTTCCTCGATGCCGGCGACCCTGCGCACCGCCTCGACGACCGCAGGCTTGAGGTCATCGACTTCGGCTTCCATCCGGTACCGGCCCGCGGTAGCGGCATCCCGGCCCAGACGGTCGATGGGGCCGTCCGCCACCAGGTTGCCCTTCGATAGAATGCCAACGCGTGAGCAAAGCTTCTGCACCTGTGGCAGGACGTGCGAGCAGAAGATGATGGTGATGCCCCGCTTGGCCATGCCCGAAATGAGCTTCAGCATCTCATCGATACCGTTGGGGTCGATGCCGGTCGTCGGTTCATCCAGGAAGGCCAGTTTGGGGTCCTTCAGCCACACGTCTGCGATGCCCAGACGCTGCTTCATGCCGCGGGAGAAGGTGGCCACAGGGTGGTCCATGACCTCACTCAGGCCGACACTCCCCAACAGCGAGACTATCTTGTCTTCGGCCTCGGCGCGCCTGATGCGGTTCAGTTCCGCAGTGAAGCGGAGGTTCTGCCGCGCGGTGAGATCCTCGTAGAAGCCGACTCGCTCGGGTACGTATCCGACGAGCCGCTTCACCTCGAGGGGCTGCCTGGCCGGGTCCATCCCGCACACGCGCACTGTGCCGGCCGTCGGCTCGGTCAGTCCGAGAAGCATCAGCATCGTGGTCGTCTTGCCGGCGCCGTTGGCCCCGAGGAAGCCGAACACCTCGCCCTGCTCGATCTTGAGGTTCAGCCGGTTCACGGCCGTGAACGAGCCGTACTTCTTGGTCAGGTCCGTGGTCTCGACAACGAGTTGTGCCACGGTTTACCTCCGTCCGAATGTCCGGAATGCCCAGACGAGTCCGCCGATGACAACGACCACGATGAGTGCGCCGATGACGCCCCAGGCGGTCCTGGTCGCCACCGACACGCGCATGGCGAGCGAGGGTGGAGCTGACGACAGGGCCGGCTCACCCTTGAAGTTGAGCGTCACCATGTAGTCGCCGGCGACGGTCTTGGATGGGGGGACTATCGACGCCTGCACCTCAATGGAGTCTCCGGGAGCCAGGTTCTCGATGGTCTTCGGTTCGAAGGTGACCTGCCACTGCTCGTTGGCAATGGCCGTAGGAGTGGTGGCCGAGAGCGTCACCTTGTCGAGGCCGGCGGTGCCACTGTTCGTCACGTTGACGCCCACCACCGTCGCCTTGCCGGCGGTAGTCTTGGTGTTCAGCAGCCCACTCGTCGTCTCAGCGGTGAGTCCATACCTGGCTGTGATTGTCGCGGTCAGGTTCACCGTCTCCTGCAGGTCTCCCGAGGACACCCGCAACTCGAGCGGATAGTCGCCAGGCTCGGGATAGAGCCAGAACGGCGCTACCGCGACAACGACGATCGGTGTCTTCACCGAGTAGGGTTCGAGAAAGATGGCGGAAATCTGGCTGTCCAGCTTATACGTGGACTCCGCGATGTACGTTAGCCAGCCCGACGGTCCGGTGACCTTCAGGTCGAAGGCCTTTCCCACGGGGTCGCCCGTCCGGAAGGTGAACTCCACCTCGAACTTGAACGTGGAGTCGGCAGACCCGGTCATCGACGGGAACTTGGGGTTGACGATGAGCTGGTCCTGAATCTTGGGTACCGTCGTCTCCTCATCCTCGGCGAGAACAGCGGCAGGGACCAGTACGGCTGCGCCAAGCAGAAGAACGGACAGCACGGCAGCGAAACCGCGAGTTAATGTGGAACTGCGCATACGCTCTGACCTCCCGAAATATCGGCTTTACATGATAGCCTAACCACGTTTACCATATCAACACGCGAGGATGCCAGCGTACCAGACGAATGTCAATTTCTCGTGAAGAACCCCTCCCGCAGGAGTACGAATGGCCAGAATAGATAACCGCGCCGACGATCAACTGCGCGTCGTACGCATGACTCCGGGCTACCAGAGCTTCGCCGAGGGCTCGGTGCTGATCGAACTTGGCAAGACGATGGTGCTCTGTTCGGTAACCATGGAGGAGAGGGTGCCTGCGTTCCTCAAGGGCTCCGGCGAAGGCTGGGTTACGGCGGAGTACTCGATGTTGCCGCGTTCAACGCTCACCCGGACTCCTCGCGAGCGCGATTCAGGTCGGAGCCATGAGATCCAGCGACTCATCGGCAGAAGCCTCCGCGCATGCACTGACCTGACCGCCTTCGGCGAAAGAACCATGATTGTCGACTGTGACGTGCTGCAGGCGGACGGCGGAACGCGGACCGCGGCCATCACCGGCGCCTACGTCGCCCTCTGCCAGGCGTTTGGCCGGCTCCGCAAGGGGGGTGTTGTTCGCGCCAACCCCGTCACGAAGATGATCGCCGCCACCAGCGTCGGCATCGTCGACGGCGTGCGACTGCTCGACCTCTGCTATGAGGAAGACTTCCGCGCCCAGGTGGACTTCAACGTCGTCATGACCGACCGCAACGAGTTCGTCGAGATCCAGGGCACCGCCGAGCACCGTCCGTTCACAAAGGACGACGCTGACGGGCTCCTCTCGCTGGCTCAGAAGGGCATCGAGAAGCTGTTCCAGTACCAGCGCCAGGTCATACGTGAGATGACCTAGCGGGGCATGGCGCCACAGGGTTCAGCGTGGCTATTCGCGAATCTGGCCGGTGCCCAGCGCAATCCACTTGTAGCTGGTAATCTCTTCCAGAGCCATCGGGCCCCGGGCGTGAAACTTCTGCGTGCTGATGCCTATCTCCGCGCCAAGCCCGAACTGGGAACCGTCGGTGAAGCGCGTGCTTGCGTTCACATAGACGCAGGCTGCATCCACCTCCGATTGGAACCTGTTCGACGAGCCGTAGCTCTCCGTGACAATGGCCTCCGAGTGCCCGGAGCCGAACCGGTGTATGTGAGCGATGGCCTCGTCCAGGTTCGCCACAACCTTGATGGCCGCCACGAGGGAGAGAAACTCCCTGCCCCAGTCCGCATCGCCGGCCGCCACCAGCCCTTCGCCGGCCGGCCCGTCGAGCACCTCCAGCGACGCTTCATCGCACCGCATCTGCACGCCGGCATTCGCCCACATCTCCCGCAGCCGCGGAAGGAACCGCGCGGCAATGCCGCGGTGTACCAGCACGCAATCGAGCGCGTTGCACACGGTCGGCCGCTGGACCTTCGCGTTGTGCACGATGCGCAATGCCATGTCAACGTCCGCGCTCTCGTCGATGAAAGCGTGGCAGACACCGATGCCACCGGTGACAACCGCCATCGTCGCGTTCTCAGACACCAGCCGGATGAGCTCCGCTCCTCCGCGAGGAATCACCAGGTCGATGTACTGGCGCATGCGAAGCAACTGACCGACCAGCGCCCTGTCGCCGGACTCGATGAACTCCACGGCACCGTCGGGCACTCCCTCAGCGCGGCACGCATCCTGCACCACGCGAGCCAGAGCGAGGTTCGAGCGCCGCGCCTCCTTGCCTCCACGCAGGATACAGGCATTGCCGGACTTGAGGCAGAGTGAAGAGATGTCGATGGTCACGTTCGGGCGGCTCTCGTAGATGGCAGCTATCACTCCCAGTGGCACTCGCCGCTTGCAGAGCTGCAGACCATTCGGCAATCTCCGGCTGTCGAATTCCTGTCCTATGGGATCCGGAAGCGAGGCAACCGTCAGCACGTCTACAGCCATGGCCTCGATTCGCGCCTGCGTCAGCAGCAGACGGTCGAGCATCGCCTCGCTCATCCCCGATGCCTTCGCCTCTTCGTAGTCGAGGTGGTTGGCCGCCAGTATCGCCGCGGCAGCACTCCGAAGAGAGGCCGCAACGGTCCTCAGCGCACGGTTCTTCGTGGACGAGCTCAGAAACGCGAGTTCGCGCGTCGCTCCCCTGGCGCGCCGCGCTTTCGCCTCAAGCTCCGCAGTCCCTGTCTCCACGTCGCCCCCTTCAGAGCACCACCATGTTGTTGCGATGTACTACTTCATCGCCATACACGTGCTCGAGCAGCCCCGACATCCGGTCAGTCCGCTGTCCACGTATCTTGTTGACGTCAGTCGAGTCATAGTTGACGATGCCGGAGGCTACGCGCGTTCCCCCCTCGCCGACGATGTCCACTATGTCTCCTCGACTGAACGAACCCTCCACTGCCGTCACTCCAGCCGGCAGCAGACTCCCTGTTCCCCTTTTCAGAGCGCTGACGGCGCCCCCGTCTACGACGATGCGCCCATGCGAGGCGAGGCCGCTCGCCATCCAGCGCTTCCGGCTCTCGAGACGGCTGGACGGCGCAACGAACAGGGTGCCGACCCGTTCACCCGAGTCGAGACGCAGCAGTACGTCTGGATCCCGACCCGCCGCAACCACTACCTCCACACCAGAGCAGGTCGCCAGGCGCGCCGCCTCTACCTTGGTCGCCATCCCACCGACACCCTGGCCGCTCATCGTTCCCCCCGCCAGCGCCTCGATCGCATCGTCGATGGTCTCCACCCGCGGTATCAGCCGGGCATCCGGGTGCGTGCGGGGGTCCGCCGTGTAGAGGCCGCCGATATCCGTGAGGATGATCAGCACGTCGGCATCCACGAGGTTCGCCACCATCGCCGACAGGTTGTCGTTATCGCCGAAGCGCTTCTCGCCCAACTCCTCCACCGCCACGACGTCGTTCTCGTTCACGACGCAAATGACGCCCATCTCGCACAGGGCCAGCAGCGTATTCCTCGCGTTCAGGTACCCCGCCCTGTCCACCAGCGAATCCCTCGTCAGCAGCGCCTGGGCAATTGTTATGTCGTGTCGCGAGAACAGCGTCTCGTACGTGCTCATCAGGTGGCTCTGTCCGATTGAGGCGAGGACCTGCTTCAAGGGAGTGCCGCGAACGCCGCCCGGCGGCAGCCTGCGCAGTCGCTCCCTTCCCGCCGCGACCGCGCCCGACGAGACCACGATCACCTGCCGGCCTCTCCGGTGGAGCGCGACAAGCTGCTCGACCAGGGTCGCCATGACGGCGAGGTCCAGGTGGTCGCGCCCCGACGTAAGGAGCGTCGTGCCGAGCTTGACGACAATCCTGTGGTACGACACGAGCCGCATTATATATCAGCGGGCCGAGCCGGAATCCTGCTATACTGCCGTCCGCGCATGCGTCTTCACGGCCTTCTCCCGATCCTCCGGGACGCCGACGAGTACCTCTGGGTCCGCTCCATGCTCGCCCCGGATGGTTCGTCATGTCGCCTGCCGCTGATGCAGGCGGCGACGCCCTGTTTCCTTGCCTCGCTGCAGGATGAGCTGGCTGTCCCTCTCTGCATCGTCAGCGCGCATCCCGAGCGCTCGGCAGCCATTGCCGACGAACTGGAGCGCTGGCTGGCGCCGGGCACCGAGGCTCGCAGGCTGGCGGAGCCCGACTTCCCATGCTCAGGCGACACAGCGGGGGTGGCGGCGGTGGCGCGCTCCGAGCTGGCGAGCCTTCTGTCTCTCCGGCGTCTCCCCTACCCGCGCATAATCATCGCGGCATCGGTGCTGGCGCTCATCGGTCCGATGGCATCGCCCAGTGCCATCGCCGCAGGAACCATCGAACTGCACCGCGGGTCCGAGGCAAAGCCGCTCGACCTGTTGCTGTCTCTTGAGAAGAGCGGCTACGACCGGGTCGAGTACGTGTCGCAACAGGGGGAGATGAGCGCGCGCGGCGGCATCGTCGACGTGTTCCCTCCCGCACACGAGATGCCGGTGCGTATCGAGTTCTACGGCAACCGCATCGAGAGTCTCAGGCTGTTCGACCCAATCTCCCAGCGCAGCGCGGAGACTGCTGACCGGGTCTTCGTCGGGCCCGTCAACGCCACCGGCGGCCCGGCCTCAATCCTCGACTATCTGCCCGCCGGCTCCATCATCGCGCTTGAAGACCCGCAGGCGCTCCGGATGCGCGCCCTCCGGTTGCAGACCGAACTGGATGAGTACCTCGAAGCGGAGGGCAACGCCGACGCGGCATCGGAAGCCGCTGCGTTTCTCGACTGGAAGCACATCGAGTCGCGCATGGCAGCTTTTCGGCGTCTCATCCTGCTGCCCTGGGATGACGGCACTCAGAGTGCGGGCAACTCGTTCGTTCCCGTCCCTTCGTACGTCCGCAGGCTGCCGTCCCTGATCGAGGAACTGCCGCGGTCTCTTGCACGGGGCCAGAGCGTCGCGCTCGTGTCGCTGCAGGCACGACGTCTGAGCGAGTTACTCGAGGAATCCGGCCTGACTGCGCTTCCGGCAGCAGACGTCGATGCCCCACCACCACAGGGCTCGCTTTCACTGGTCGAGGGTTCGCTCAGCCAGGGCTGGACGCTCCCGGGCCGTCTCACCATACTCACGGACACCGAGCTCTTCGGCTTCATCAAGCAGGCGAGGCGCTCTACGAAGACGAGGGCCAGAAGCCCCGCCGCCTCGCTTTCTTTTGGTCCGGGAGACCTCGTCGTCCATGTCGACCACGGGATCGGCCGGTTCTCGGGATTGACCACGCTTCAGACCGGCGGAGCGGAGCACGAATACCTCGCCGTCACCTACCTCGACGGCGACACGCTCTACGTTCCCACCGACCAGGTACAACGCGTTACGCGCTACATCGGCGGGGGGGAGCATGCCCCTGCACTGAGCCGGCTCGGGTCGACGGAGTGGGAGTCCACCAAGCAGCACGTACGGCAGTCGGCGCGTACGATGGCCCGCGAACTCGTCGAACTCTACGCACGCAGACAGTTGACCGCGGGACACGCGTTCTCAAGCGACGCCCTCTGGCAACAGGAGCTTGAGGCGTCGTTCCCCTACGTCGAGACGCCGGACCAACTGGAGGCCATCGACGCCGTGAAGAGAGACATGGAGAGTGAGCGCCCCATGGACCGGCTCATCTGCGGCGACGTTGGCTACGGCAAGACGGAGATAGCGCTCCGTGCCGCGTTCAAGGCCGTCATGGACGGCAAGCAGGTTGCGATTCTGGCGCCCACCACCGTTCTCGCCCAGCAGCACTACACCACATTCGCCGAGAGGCTCGGGGCCTTCCCGGTCAGGACCGAGGTCCTCAGCCGTTTCACTCCCGCGGAGAAGGAGGCGGAGACGCTGAAGGAACTGTCGTCCGGCGCCGTCGACATCTGCATCGGCACGCACCGGCTGCTGCAGCGCGATGTTCAGTTCAAGGACATCGGGCTGCTCATCATCGACGAGGAACAGCGATTCGGCGTGATGCAGAAGGAATCACTTCGTTCTCTTCGTGCGGGCCTGGACACGCTCACGCTGAGCGCCACGCCGATACCCCGAACGCTTCACATGGCATTGACCGGCATCCGGGACATGAGCACGATGGAGACTCCACCGGAGGAACGTCTGGCCGTGCGGACTCACGTAGGCGTCTACGACGCCGCGCTCGTGCGCCAGGCAATTCTGCGGGAACTCGAGCGCGGCGGGCAGGTCTTCTTCGTGCACAACCGCATCGACAATATCGCCGCGACCGCCCGGGCACTCCACTCCATTGTCCCCGAGGCTCGCTTCGCCGTGGCCCACGGGCGGATGCAGGAAGAGGACCTGGAGAAGACGATGAACGGCTTCGCCGCTCGCGAGGCCGACGTCCTGGTCGCCACCACCATCATCCAGCTCGGCCTGGACATGCCCAATGCCAATACCCTCATAGTCGACCAGGCGGAGCGCCTCGGTCTGACGCAGCTCTACCAGCTTCGTGGTCGAGTCGGACGCGGCCGGAACCAGGCCTACGCCTACTTCTTCTACGACCGGGACAAGGAGCTCTCGCCGCAGGCCCGGAGAAGGCTCCGCACCATCTTCGAGGCGAACGAGCTCGGCGCCGGACTGGAGATTGCGCTGCGAGACCTCGAGATTCGAGGCGCCGGCAGCCTGCTCGGCACCAGGCAGAGCGGCCACATCGCCGCCGTGGGCTTCGAGCTCTACTGCCAGATGCTGGCGGAGGAAGTGGAGAGGCTGCGGTCCGGCGATGCAGACGGGACGGATGGCGCCGCCGGGCACGAGGCGGCACAGCCTCCCGCGCTCGACCTCCCTGTCTCGGCCGCCTTCATACCGGAGGAGTACGTCGCACCGCCCGGCACGCGAATCACCTACTATCGCAAGCTCTCTGTCGCGGATTCGCCCGAGGACATCGAGGCCGTCTCGGAAGAGCTCAAGGACCGCTTCGGACCGCTGCCGCCTCCGGTCAGGGAGCTGCTCTATGTGGCACGGATACGTGTGCTGGCCGCCGCAGCCAGAGTGAAGTCGATTACAAGGCAGGGAACGGACCTTGTGCTCGTGCCGGAGCGTATAGCCGCGCTCAACACCGGGCTGTCGCTCGGCCCTGCCGTGCGCGTCGGCCCCACGCAGGTCCGCATCAACATCAACCGCACGGGCGGCAAGTGGCGTGCCCTGCTCGACCTTCTGCTGCGAAAGCCGGAGGGGGAGGCCGCAGCGCCCCCCGCTCGAGCCGGAGCATAGCCGCGCCCCGCGACGGCGGCATCATGAGCCTGTCCACGACCGGTGGCAGCTTCCGGCCGAAGCCAGGGCGGCTGTCTCATAACGACAGACAGGCTCCGGATGCCCCCAGGGCATCCGGAGCCTGTTGAACAGCCTGGATGGGAACGGTCTACTTGCGACCCTTCACCAGATCATCGACAACTGCCGGATCCGCGAGCGTGGACGTATCGCCCAGGTTTCCGGTGTCGCCCGCCGCTATCTTCACCAGCACGCGCCGCATGATCTTGCCGCTGCGCGTCTTGGGGAGACTGTCAGCGAACTGGATGACGTCCGGCGTGGCGATAGGGCCAATCTCCTTGCGAACGTGCGCCGTGAGCTCCTTCTTGAGCTCCTCGGACTTCGCTTCGCCGGCGTTCAGAGTCACGTAGGCGTAGATGCCCTCTCCCTTGATCGGGTGAGGCATGCCGACGACCGCCGCCTCCGCCACCTTGGGATGAGACACGAGTGCGCTCTCGACTTCCGCGGTGCCGATGCGGTGGCCGGAGACT
The DNA here is from genome assembly GCA_964561465.1 of uncultured Dehalococcoidales bacterium. GTDB lineage: Bacteria > Chloroflexota > Dehalococcoidia > GIF9 > AB-539-J10 > SKVJ01. Next base: position 14,489 of record CAZLPP010000015.1, on the reverse strand, counting down.
TTGATGACGTCGTCGATGCGGCCCATCAGCCAGTAGAAGCCGTCCTCGTCCCTTCGGGCGCCGTCACCCGTCGTGTAGCAGCCGGGGAAGCGAACGAAGTACGTGTCCTTGAACCGGTTGGGGTCTCCGTACACCCGCCGCATCAGGCCGGGCCACGGTTTCTTGATGACCAGATAGCCCCCCTCGTTCGTGTCGACAGGCGTGCCATCCTCGCGGAGAATCGCCACGTCAACTCCGGGGAACGGAAGCACGGCAGAGCCGGGCTTGAGCGACATCGCGCCGGGAAGAGGCGTGATGAGGATGCCGCCGGTCTCCGTCTGCCACCAGGTATCGACAATCGGGCAGCGCGACTTGCCGATGACGGTGTAGTACCACATCCACGCCTCGGGGTTGATGGGCTCGCCGACGGAGCCGAGGAGGCGAAGCGAGGACAGGTTGCGATTGTTGACCCAGTCGTCGCCTTCGCGCATCAGAGAGCGCAGCGCGGTGGGTGCGGTGTAGAAGATGTTGACGCGGTACTTCTCGACTATCTGCCAGAAGCGGTCGGGCGCCGGGAACGTCGGGACACCCTCGAACATGACGCTCGTCGCGCCGGAAGCGAGGGGACCATAGACGATGTAGCTGTGTCCCGTGACCCAGCCGATGTCCGCCGTGCACCAGAAGGTGTCTTCATCCCTGTAGTCGAATATCCACTTGAACGTCTGCATGACGTAGACGAGGTAACCGCCGGTCGTGTGGAGCACTCCCTTGGGTTTGCCGGTGCTGCCGCTGGTGTACAGGATGAAGAGGGGATCCTCGGCATCCATGGCTTCCGGTGGGCAATCGACCGCGATGTCGGGAGCAGCAACCTCTTCATGCCACCAGAGGTCACGGCCCTGCTTCATCGGAACTTCGATGCCGGCACGCTTCACGACAAAGGCCCGCTTCACGCTCGGGCTGGCATCCATCGCTGCATCAGCATTCGACTTGCTCTGAATGACCTTGCCGCTGCGGTAGTAGCCATCGCAGCAGATGACCGTGTCAGAATCACAGCCCTGGATGCGGTCGCGCAGCGCGTCAGCGCTGAATCCGCCGAATATGACGCTGTGGATCGCGCCGATGCGTGCGCATGCCAGCAGCGAAATCGCCAACTCCGGGATCATCGGAAGGTAGATGGAGACGCGGTCGCCCTTCTTCACGCCGTGCTTCTTCAGCACGTTTGCGAAGCGGCAGACCTCGTAGTAGAGGTCCTGGTAGGTGTACGTCCTGCGGTCGCCCTCGGGCTCACCCTGCCAGACGATTGCCGCCTTGTTCTTGCGCCAGGTGGTCAGGTGCCGGTCGATGCAGTTGTAGCTGGCATTCAGTTTCCCGCCCACAAACCACTCATGCTTCGCATTGGCGAAGTCCTCGACCTTGACCTTGTCCCACTTCTTGAACCATTCGAGCTGCGACGCACTCTCAGCCCAGAAGCCCTCGGGGTCCGCGATCGAGCGGTCATAGAGCTTCTTATACTCCGCCATGCTCTTGACCTGCGCCTTCTCGCTGAACTCCTTCGAGGGCGCGAACACCCTCTTCTCGTCCATCATCGACAGCATTCCCTTGTCTACTGCCATACGTAAGCCCTCCAAGCTTGTATTTGTGGCCGGATCCATGAGGCGGGGATGACTGAACCCTGCTATGTCAACCTGACCCGTTGGCGAATGTATCACGGGGTTTTTCATTATGCAATCGCACGTTGAACGCGGATGTCGGGCGTTGCGGCCGGCCATGGTAGAATGCCCCGCGCCACGCCGGGCCGCAGGAGGTAACCATGTCTGCCGCAATCATCGATGGTCGCGCGGTCGCAGCTGTCATCAGAGACGAACTGCGCGCGAGAATAGGCCGGCTGTCGCCGTCCGTCCCCGGTCTCGCCGCGCTCGTAGTCGGCGATGACCCGGCCGCGGCCTCCTACCTCAAAGGCATCGCGAAAGGGTGCGAGTCGGTGGGCATACGCCACGAGGTCGTGCGCCTGCCGGACGACGTGACGCAGGAGGGTCTCGAGGAGGCCGTCGCCGCCCTCAACGCCGATGCGCGCTTCCACGGCATCATCCTGCAGTTGCCGCTGCCGCGACGGCTCAACACGCTGCGGGCCGAGAGCGCTATCTCTCCCGATAAGGATGTCGACGGCACCAACCCCGTCAGCGCCGGCAAGCTGCTGCTGGGGGAAGATACCTTCTTCCCTTCCACGGCGTACGGTGTGAAGGAACTGCTCGTCCGCAGCGGCCACAGCCCGGAAGGGCTGCACGTCGTCATCTGCGGCCGCAGCAACATCGTGGGCAAGCCGCTTGCCGGCATCCTGATACAGAAGCAGCCCGGAGCCAACGCCACCGTGACGGTGTGCCACACCGGCACACGAAACCTCGCAGAGATAACGAACTCGGCGGACATTCTCGTTGCCGCCATCGGCCGCGCCCGGGTTATCACGGCCGACATGGTTCGCCAGGGCGCTGTCGTCATCGACGTGGGCGTCAACCAGGTAGACGACCCGCTGACTGGCAAGCCGAGACTCGTCGGCGATGTCGATTTCGATGCCGTCGTGCAGAAAGCTGCAGCCATCACTCCGGTCCCCGGGGGCACAGGGCCGGTTACCGCAGCCATGCTGCTGAGCAACACGGTTCTCGCGGCCGAGCGGCTCAGCGCTACTCGACGCCACGCGCTGTAGGAGGTGGACCAGATGCCGGGAGAGATAATCGACGGCCGCCGCATATCGGCGGAGATCAGGCAGGAACTCGCGCAACGCGTCGCCGCACTTGCTCCCCAGGACATCGTGCCGACCCTTGCCGGCATGCTGGTGGGCGATGACCCCGGCTCGTCCGGCTACGTGCGACTCAAGGAGAAGGCCGCGCTCGACGCGGGGCTCCGCGCGGAGATGCTGCGCCTCCCTGCAGACACGAGCCAGCAAGAGCTTCTCGCCACGGTCGACAGTCTGAACCGCCGGTCCGACGTGCACGGCATATTCGTTCAGTTGCCGCTGCCATCCCATCTTGATGAGGAAGCGGCCCTCGCCGCCGTCTCTCCCGAGAAGGATGTCGACGGATTTCATCCGATGAGCGTCGGCCGGTCCTGGCTCGGACAGGATGCGTTCGTGCCCGCCACTCCCGCCGGCATCATGGAGATGCTGCGGCGCAGCGGACTCGCCGAACTGCGCCATCGGCACGCCGTCATCGTCAACACCGACAACCTCGTGGGGAAGCCGCTCGCCGCGCTGCTCACACGACCCGACGTGGGGGCCGACGTGACGCTGTGCAGCGGCGACACGCCGAACCTCGCGCGCTTCACCCGGCAGGCCGACCTTCTCGTCGTCGCCGTCAACATGCCGCGGTTCATCACGGCCGACATGGTCAAGGAAGGCGTCGTCGCAGTCGACTTCGGCTCCAACTACCTGGACGACCCATCGTCGCCGCAGGGGCGCCGGCTGGTGGGCGACATCGATTTCGAGCCAGTGCGGCAGAAGGCGACGGCCATCACGCCGGTTCCCGGCGGGGCCGGGCCCATGACCGTCACGATGCTGCTTGCACACACCGTGCTTGCCGCGGAGCGGAGGGCTCACCACGCGTAGCAGGCCCCGCGCCTCGTCAGCCGCTACGGGCTTCCCGGCACACTGCTTGACACGGGAACGTGACGGCGGCTAGAATTCTCGTGTTGACCCTTCCCCACCCGGTTCGGCATTCCCTGCGCCCGTGGTAGTGCTTCTCATGTAAGACCTTCGTTCTATCATGGCGAAATACATATTCGTCTCAGGCGGTGTTCTCAGTTCGGTCGGCAAGGGTGTCTCCGTGGCATCCATCGGCCGCATCCTCAAGAGCCGCTCCCTCAAGGTCGGAGCTCAGAAGCTCGATCCCTACCTGAACGCCGAGCCGGGCATCATGTCACCCGCCCAGCACGGAGAGCTGTTCGTGACCAAGGACGGCGCCGCCACCGACCTGGACCTCGGACACTACGAGCGGTTCATCGGCACGGAGTTGAGTCGGTTCTCCAGCGTCACCGCCGGTCAGGTGTACCGGGCGCTGCTCGACAACGAGCGCCGTGGCGACTACCTCGGGGGCACCATCCAGGTCGTGCCGCAACTCACCGACCAGATAAAACAGCTCATCAGGCGCGGCGCGGACGCCAACGAGGCAGATGTCGCCATTGTGGAGGTGGGAGGCACCGTCGGCGACATCGAAGGTCAGCCGTTCCTCGAGGCTATCCGCCAGATGCGCAATGAAGAGGGGCGCGACAACGTTGTCTACGTCCACGTCACTTTCCTGCCTTATATCGCCGCTACTCACGAGCTCAAGACCAAGCCGACGCAGCACAGCGTCAACGAGCTTCGCCGGATAGGCGTCCAGCCGGACGTCATCCTCTGCCGCAGCGATTACCCGGTCTCCGAGTCCATCAAGGACAAGATCTCCCTCTTCTGCGACGTCGACAGGGAGGCTGTCGTGGCTCTCGAGACAAGCGACACCATCTACGAGGTCCCCCTGATTCTCGAAGAAGCCGGCCTCGGTGACTACCTCTGCGCCCGGCTCGGACTGAACTGCCCCCCGCCGGACCTGGACGGCTGGCGCTCTCTGGTCGAGCAGCTCAAGCAACCGCGTGAACCGGTTCACATCGCAATCGTGGGCGACCACGTTCAACTGCAGGATGCGTACTACTCCGTCAGAGAGGCTCTGGTACACGCCGCGCTAGTGCACCAGAGGGAAGTCGTGTTCCACTGGATCGACCCGCGGACGCTGGTGGGTGACTGCACCGCCCTGCGGGCCGCCCAGGGCATCGTCGTGCCCGGCAGCTCACACTACGAGCACATCGACGGGCTCATCGCTGCCGCCGGCTTCGCCCGCGTCAACGGAATCCCGTTCTTCGGCCTCGACACAGGCATGCACGCCATGGTGGTGGAATGCGCGCGAAACGTGGCGAACATCCCGGACGCGCACTCGTCCGAGTTCTGCAAGACCACTGCGAGCCCGGTCATCGACCGCTCGACCGAGGCGGATGCCTCGGGCATGCGGCGCGGCACGTATCCATGTAAGCTGATTGACGGAACCCTCGCAGCCGCCGCCTACGGTTCGCTCTTGAGCTACGAGCGTCACCGCCACTCCCACGAGTTGAACGGCCACTTCAGATCGGCCTTGCGGGATGCCGGGCTCATCGCATCCGGAGTCTCGGCCGATGACCAGTACGTTGACATCGTCGAGTCCCGCGGCCATGTCTGGATGCTGGGTTGTCAGTTCCACGCGGAGTTCAAGTCGCGACCCGACGCGCCGCACCCGCTGTTCGTGGCCTTCGTCGGCGCCGCCAAAGACGTTCTCCTCGAGGGCTCGCAGCCCTCGCTGCCCATCGCATAGGAGGTTGCCATGCGCCTGTTCCTTGACACGGCGAACATAGAGCATATCCGGCACGGCGTGGAGCTGGGCGTCGTTTCCGGCGTCACAACCAACCCGAGCCTCGTGTCCAAAGAGGGCAAGGTCGACTACAAGACGCTCGTCAAGGAAATCTGCTCGGTCGTGCCCGGCCCTGTCTCGACCGAGGTGCTCAGCCAGGATGCCCCCGGCATGCTCGCCGAAGCCCGGGAGATCGTCACCTGGGCGGAGAACATCGCGGTCAAGATCCCGGCCACGCTGGAGGGGCTCAAGGCCACCGCCCTCCTCGCCAGGGAGCATGTCAAGGTCAACATGACCCTCTGCTTCTCCCTGAACCAGGCGATCCTCGCCGCGGAGGCGGGAGCCACCTACGTCAGCCCGTTCGTCGGCCGGCTAGATGACATCGGCGAAGACGGCATGCAGCTCGTGGTTGACATCACGCGATACCTCAGCTACTATAAGCTTCCCACTCAGGTCATCGCCGCCAGCATCAGGCACCCCGCCCACTGTCTGTCTGCCGCGAGCGCTGGTGCTCACATCGCCACGGTACCCTACAAGGTCCTGCTCCAGATGGTCGAGCACCCGCTGACAGACATCGGGATTCGCCGGTTCGCTGACGACTGGAACAAAGTAATGGGTACCACCGGCATCGTGCCGGCAAAATGAGTGCGTATTTCGCTCGCCCGGGGGATTAGTCATGCTTACGATGGCGCAACTTGAAGCCAAGAACCGCGACGAGGTCGAGGTCATCGCCAAGGAACAGGGCATGTCCGGTTACTCGTCGCTGAAGAAGGCCGAGCTCATCACACAGATACTGAAGTTGCAGGCCGAGCAGCAGGGCAACCTGTTCCTCGACGGCATCCTGGAGATCATGACCGAGGGATACGGTTTCCTGCGACAGGAGAACTTCCTGCGCGGCGCCAGCGATGTCTATGTCTCCAACTCACAGATACGCCGCTTCAATCTCCGCGACGGCGACCACGTCTGCGGGCAGGCGCGGCCTCCGAAGGAGGGCGAGAAGTACTACGGACTGCTCCGGGTCGAAAGCATCAACGGCCTCGACCCCGAGGCAGCCAAGAAGCGACCCAACTTCTCATCGCTCACTCCTCTGTTCCCCGAGAAGCGCATCACCCTCGAGACGACCGCCGAGGAGCTGTCAACACGCCTCATCGACCTTGTGGCGCCCATCGGACGCGGTCAGCGCGGTCTCATCGTCTCGCCGCCCAAGGCGGGCAAGACCGTCCTGCTGAAGAAGATCGCCAACGCGATGACGACCAACTACCCCGACCTGCACCTCATCATCTGCCTCATCGGCGAACGCCCTGAGGAAGTCACCGATATGAAGAGATCCGTCGGCGTGGAGGTCATCGCCGCCACGTTCGATGAGCCGGTCGAGACACAGACCCGCGTCGCCGAGCTCGCCCTCGAGCGCTCCAAGCGCCTCGTCGAGCTTGGCAAGGACGTCGTGGTACTGCTGGACGGCATCACCAGGCTCACGAGGGCCTACAACCTGGCCATGCCGGCTTCCGGCCGCACGCTGTCTGGAGGCATCGATTCGGCCGCGCTTCACCCGCCCAAGAGGTTCTTCGGTACCGCCCGCAACACTGACCAGGGCGGCAGCCTCACCATCATAGCCACGTGTCTCGTCGACACCGGCAGCAGGATGGACGACCTCATCTACGAGGAATTCAAGGGTACCGGCAACATGGAACTGCACCTGGACCGCCGGCTCGCCGAAAAGCGCGTCTTCCCGGCTATCAACATCGTGCCGAGCGGCACGAGGCGCGAGGAGCTTCTCCTCGACGCCGAGACGCTGCGCCAGGTGTGGCTGCTTCGGCGCATGGTTGCGATGCTGAACGAGGACACGCAGAACGCCGGTGAGGCGACCGAGCGCGTCCTGGCGCGCATGGCCAAGTCCAAGAACAACGCCGAGTTCCTGGCCCACCTCACCAAGGATATCTAGCGCGAGCTGCGGGCCGGACAACGACCCGCGGGCAGCGACGGAATCGCAGCGGATGACACGCACAGGCCCCGGCTGGCTTGACCGGCAGCGCCTGCGTCTCAAGCAGGCGCTGGGCCTCAACACCGTCCTCTGCGAGGACTGCAAGTGGAACTGGCGCAGCGCCTGCCACCGGCCTGAGCGTCAGCGCGCGGCGTGGTGTCCCGACTACCAGAAGAAGGGCCGCTGATCAGGCCGTCCGCTCGAATATCGCGGCCATCCCCTGTCCCCCACCGATGCACATGCTCACCAGACCGTAGCGCAGCTTCCGGCGCACCATGTCGTGCATCAGCGTGACCACCTGGCGCGCTCCCGTGCAGCCGATGGGGTGGCCGAGCGAAATGCCGCTGCCATGCGGATTCGTCCTTGCCCAGTCGAAGCCCAGCTCCCTGACGCACGCGATGGCCTGCGCGGCAAATGCCTCGTTCAACTCCACCACATCGAGGTCCTTCACCGTGATGGCCGCTCGGGCCAGCGCCTTGCGCACCGCCGGAATCGGGCCGATGCCCATGTACTTGGGGTCCACACCGCCGGACGCGAACGAGCGGACAGTCAGCAGCGGCCTGAGTCCCATCTCGTCCGCCTTCTCGCGAGACATCATCACAACCGCCGCCGCGGCGTCGTTGACGCCCGACGCGTTCCCTGCCGTGACGGTGCCGTTCGGCCGGAAGGCAGGCTTCAACTTCGCCATCTTCTCGAGAGACGTGTCCATCGGCCGCTCATCCGTGGCGAAGACGATGGGGTCACCCTTCTTCTGAGGGATCTCCACCGGCACGATCTCGTCCTTGAAGAGCCCCTCGGCAATGGCCGCGCGGGCACGCTGGTGGCTCATCACGCCCACCTCGTCCTGCTCGACTCTGGTTATGCCGTAGCGCGCAGCCACCTCTTCCGCCGTGTTGCCCATGTGGAAACCGTAGAAGATCTCCCAAAGGCCGTCGTAGACCATCAGGTCCCGCAACTCGCCGACACCGTCGACGTCCATGCGGTATCCCCATCGAGCCTTCGGCAGGCCATACGGCGCACAGCTCATGCTCTCCATGCCACCGGCCACCACGACATCCACTTCCCCGAGCATTATCGGCTGCGCTCCGAGGGTGATTGCCTTCAGACCCGAGCCGCATACCTTGTTGACCGTGTAGGCGGGGGTCTCCTTCGAAATGCCCGCGCGGATGGACGCCTGCCGCGCCGAGTTCTGCCCGAGGCCGGCCTGAAGGACGTTCCCCATCACGACCTCGCCGACCTCGACCTCACGCAGGCTGCTGTCGTACAGGTAGTTGCGCCGCTCCAGCTCTATGACACCGTCCTCCTTGACGCGATCGGGGCCAACCGCGAGGAGCCTCTCACCAGCGCGCGGGCGCAGACCGGCGCGCTTCAACGCCTCACGCATCACGAGCGAACCAAGCTCAATCGCGGGGATGTCCTTCAGTGTGCCACCGAACGCGCCTATCGCAGTTCGGCAACCGCTCACAATCACGGCTTCTCGCATGTTTCTCCTTTCGACGCTGCCAGCCAACCCGTCATTTTGCCGAAAACAGTGTGGGTGATTCAACCCCTTCGCGCGCCTCGCTCGGGGTGCGACGCGCGTTGCGTGCGCAGCGCCTGTGTCATACAATGGCCGGACACAGCGCCGCGGCTTCCGTCCGAGCGCCGTGTGCCGGTAAGCGCACACTTTCCAGAAGGAGGTCACCATCTCATGACGTGGGACGCTTCCGCGATATCTGATGCGGTTCAGAACGGGGACGACCAGCTCGTCGTCAAGCTGGTGAAGGAGGCCCTCCGGCAGGGCACGCCTGCGACGATCATCCTCGACAGCGGGCTGGTGCCCGGAATCCAGCGCCTGGGCGAGCTGTTCCAGGACGGAGAGGTCTTCCTGCCCGAAGTGCTCATCTCGTGCCGCGCCATGGACCGCGGAGTGGATGAAGTCAAGCCTTTCCTCTCGGCGGCCGAGGTTCACAAGAAGGGCCGCGTCATCATCGGGACCGTTGAGGGCGACCTCCACGACATCGGCAAGAACATCGTCCGCCTCATGCTGGAGTGCGGAGGCTTCGAGGTCATCGACCTCGGCGTCGACGTGCCCGTGACCTCCTTCGTCGATGCCGTCAAGACCCACTCTCCCGATATCCTGGCAATGTCGGCCCTCCTGACCATCACCATGACCAACATGCCCGAGGTGCTTGCCGCGCTCGAGAAAGCCGGACTGAGAGACCGCGTACGGGTGATGATAGGCGGAGCCCCCATAACGCGCGAGTACGCCGACCAGATCGGAGCCGAGGGCTTCGCGCCGGATTGCGCGTCCGCCGTCGTCGAGGCCGAGCGACTCGTCAAAGCCTGATTCGTCACCACAGGAGGCACAGGATGGCAGACTCCCTGAGACAGCGCTTCCTCGATATCTGCCGCTTCAGGCGAAGCGGTGATCTCTGCCTGCTCGCACCGTGGCTCAACGACTTCTGGATGGAGACCCCCGGCGTCTGGGTCAGCCAGGGCGCGCCGGCCGAGCTCGCCGACCCGCGCACGTTGCGCGACTACTTCCGGTTCGAGCACATCCGGGTGCTGCGCGAGATACAGACCGGTCTCTACATGGACAAGCGCCTCGAGGTGCTCGGGCAGACCTACGTCTATGCCATCCCTCCCATCATCCCGACCTACGAGATACGGATGCTGGGTGAGGATGAGCACACGCTGTCCCTCGTCAACGAGGGAGGCCAGACCGTCCGCATCGACAAGCGCGACCCGCAGAAGATGCCGATGTACCTCGGCCATCCCGTGAAAGACCGGGCCACCTGGCAGGAGTACAAGAAGCGGTTCGATCCAGCCTCGCCGGAGCGCTTCCCGGCCGACTGGGAAGGCTACGCGACCAGGATGAACGCGAAAGAAGAACCGCTGCTGCTCAACGTGGGCAGCTTCTTCGGCTTCCTGCGCGAGTGGATGGGCCTCGAGCCGCTCCTCTTCGCTCTGCACGACGACCCGGTCCTCATTGAGGACATGATGGACACTCTCTGCGAGATGGAGATGGCATGCATCACGAAGGCGCTGGGCAAGGTCCGGGTTGACGGCGCCATGTTCTGGGAGGACATGGCCTTCAAGACCGGTCCGCTCATCTCACCGAAGATGTTCCGCCGGTTCATGATGCCGCGCTACAGGCGGATAACCGACCTGCTCCGCTCGAAGGGCGTGGACGTCATCTTCGTCGACAGCGATGGCAACCTGACGCACCTCATTCCGCTGTGGATAGAGAGCGGCATCAATTTCTTCTGGCCGCTTGAGTGCGCGGCGGGCAACGACGCCGTAGCGCTGCGGAAGCAGTACGGCCGCGACGCCATACTCGGCGGCAACATCGACAAGCGCGTCCTGATGAAGAGCCGGGACGCCATCCGCGAAGAGGTTATGGCGAAGATCCCCTACCTTCTGGAGACAAGCGGCTACTTCCCGTCGGTCGACCACTTCGTGCCGCCCGACGTGCCGTTCGAGAACTTCGTGTACTTCATCAACACGATGCGAGAGGTCGCAGGGCTGCCGCCTATCGGGAGTTCGAAGGCGTAGCCGGATACCGCTTCAGGGCTTCGAGCATCGCATACATGCGGGCGTACGCATCGCCCGCCGTGCGGCTGCATTCGGTGAGACCGCGCCCCAGCATCTCGAACTCAGCAATGAGGCTGGAGCGGTCGCCCTCCGCCACGAGCTTCGCGAGGTGCTCCGCGCTGTCCTGAAACGACGCCGCCACCGCCGGAGCGGCCGGCATCGCCGCAAGCAACATCCCATAGAGTTCGCTGCCGCCGCAAACCATGCTCTCGGTGAGCGCCATCAGGACTTCGAGCGACGTGCCGCTGGCTTCGCGTGCCTGCGTGAGCCGCCCGGTGGAGAGGATGGTTCTCGCAACGGCTGCAACCGCCAGCGCGGGGAGCCCGAGGACGATAGACATCAGCGCATCGTGCTCGGCCGGTTCCACCGATGTGACATGAGCGCCAAGCGGCTCCAAGTACGCCCTGACCCTCTCCGCCAGTGCGGCGGCCGCCGCGCTGCCAGGCACGAGGATGACATTGTGGCCGGCGAAGCCGTCGGCTCCCGGACCGAACATCGGATGAACTCCGAGGAAACACGCCTTCGGCATGTGAGCCTCGGCCGAAGCCTGCGGCGCCACCTTGAGAGAGCTGAGGTCGATAACCGGCTGAGACTCCTTCACATACGGTGCAAGCTCGCGCAGCACATTGTCGACGACGTTCAAGGGCACCGAGACGATGACCGCGTCCGCGCCGCCGATGCTGTCGTATCCTCCGACGGTGCACCGCTCCATGCCCTGCGCCAGCCGCTCCACCGGCTCACGGCGCCTTCCGACGAGCACGAGCTCGTGTCCGTGCCGATGCAGCAAAGCAGCAAACCAGCTTCCCATCTTACCGGCAGCGCCGACAATCGCGATCTTCACAGCGTCTTCCACACCGGCTTCGCCCTGGGATACGAACCGAGCACGCGGAGGAAAAGGCAATGCGGCGCCATCGCCTCCAGAGCGCTGGCGAAGTGCGGGTCCTTCTGATGTCCCTCGAAGTCGAGGTAGAAGTTGTACTCCCACGGCTTCTGGCGCGTTGGCCGGGATTCGATCTTCGTGAGGTTCAGCCGCTTCTCGGCCAGCACGCGCAGCGCCTCGTACAGCGCACCCGGCTCGTGCTTCACCGAGAACACGATCGACGTCTTGTCCTCACCCGACGGGGGCACATCCCGCTTTGAGAGGATGAAGAACCTGGTGTAGTTGTTCTGAAGGTCCTCGATGCCCTTTGCGAGAACGTGCATGCCGTACAGCTCCGCGGCGCGCGAGCCGGCCACGGCAGCGGCGTCCGTCAACCCCTGCTCACGCAGCATCTTCACGCTGCCGGCCGTGTCGTACGCGGGCACCAGCTCGCATCCGAGGTGGGACAGGAAGTTTCGGCACTGCCCGAGCGCCTGGGGATGCGAGAACACACGGCGCACCTGTCCGAGAGCGACGCCGGGCGCCGCGATAAGGCAATGGACGATGCGGAGCGCCGTCTCGCCGCAGACACGCACGTCGTGCTCCAGAAACAGATCGTAGACACGGCTGATGCTGCCCTCAGACGAGTTCTCCACCGGCACGATGCCGAACCGCGTGCGGTCATCCGCGACCGACGTAAACACACCGTCGAACGTCTCACACGGGTGAGCGCTCACCGCCCTGCCGAAGAAGACCAGTGCCGCTTCCTCGCTGAACGCCCCGGGCTCTCCCTGGAACGCGACGGTCGTGTGCTGCACCGCCTTGGTCGCATCCATGATGCGCTCGTAGATGCGCTCCATGTCGCGCTCATCCACCCCGTACGAAGCAGCGCGGGCGCGAACACCATCGAGCACCCGTCGCTCCCTGGCCGCGTCGAGCACCGGCAACCCGACCTTCTCCTTCTCCCTGCCGATGAGCTGCGATGCCTGCACGCGCTCCGCCAGCAGGCGCACCAACTCCTCGTCGAGAGCATCAATCTTCCGTCTGAGCTCGTCGGTACTTATCTCATCCATTTTCATCTCACTACGCGCGGTATCGCTCCGCTCCGAAGTCCGAGGTCACACAGCGCCAACGCCACCATCGCCTCGACCACCACCACCGCCCGCGGCACAATGCAGGCGTCATGCCTGCCGGCGACGGTCAGCGGTGTCTCCGTCATGGAGTCGAGGTCGACCGTGCTCTGCGTACGCGAGATCGACGGGGTCGGCTTGAACCCGACCCGCACCACCAGCGGCATCCCGGTGGTGATGCCCCCGAGAACGCCGCCCGCGTCGTTCTTCGTGGTCACCACGCGGCCGTCCCGCACCGCAAATGGATCGTTGGCGGCGGAGCCGCGCATGCGGCTGAGAGAGAAGCCAGCGCCGAACTCGACTGCCTTCACGGCCGGGATAGAGTACAGCGCCCGGGCTATCTCGCTTTCCACGCCCGAGAACACCGGCTCCCCGATGCCCGCCCTGAGGCCGAGGGCCACGCACTCGACCACGCCTCCGATGCTGTCGCCCGCGGCGCGCGCCGCCTCGATTGCCTCACTCATGGCTTGCGCCGCGCGTTCGTCGCAACAGGAGACGTCATTCGTCCGGTTCTTCGCGGGAACCTCTTCCGGCAAACACGGGCGAGCCTGCACCTCTCCAATCGCGACGGTGTGCGCGTGGACCTGGACCCCGATCGCGTGGAGAACAGCCTTCGCCACGCCGCCCGCCATCACGAACCCAGCGGTGATGCGACCGGAGAAGCGTCCGCCACCGCGGGGGTCGTTCCACCCACCGTACCTGACGCCGGCCGTGTAGTCCGCGTGGCCGGGCCGGGGAATGGTCATGAGCCGCTCGTACGGTCTCGAGTCCTGACAGATGTTGTCGATGACCATGCATATCGGGGCGCCCGTCGCGTGCCCCCGGTATAGACCGGAAAGCACGCGGACCCGGTCAGGTTCGCGCCGCGGCGTAGCGCCCGGCTGGCCCGTCGAGCTTCTTCGGTCTACCTCAGTCTGCACCACGTCCGCGTTGAGCGCGATTCCGGCCGGGCATCCGTCCACCACGACGCCGACACACGGTCCGTGGCTTTCGCCGAAGCTCGTCACGCGGAACAGGACTCCAATGCTACTGCTCATCCATCTCCACCCTGACACCCAGACCCAGCACATCCTGCCAGAAGCCCGGATACGTCTTGGCCACGCACTCTGCGTGTTGAACAGTTACGTCGCCGACAGCCGCGCCCAGCGCGCAAAAGGCCATGGCGATGCGGTGGTCTCCCGCAGACGATACTACAGCACCGTGGCCCGCGCCACCCCCGATGTGCATCTCGTCGCCGGACGCCTCAGCTTCGATGCCGCAGCGTCGAAGGCCATCGGTCATCGCGGCCACGCGGTCCGACTCCTTGTCTCTCGCGCGCCCAACGCCCATCAGCGTCGTCGCGCCCTCAGCGCGCACCGCAAGGGCCGCCGCCGCGGGAAGCAGGTCGATGCACTCAGACAGGTCGAATGCCACACCCCTCAACGCAGACTTCCGCACGGTCACCGACTCGCCGTCGACGGATACGTCGGCGCCCATCGCCCGCAGCAGCATCACCATGGCCGCATCTGCCTGCAGGCTCGCCGGGCCCAGATTGGTCACCGTCACGTCACCCGCAACGGCCC
>CAZLPP010000014.1:29124-38618 GCA_964561465.1 uncultured Dehalococcoidales bacterium | reverse complement strand
CGCTTTCGACGATCTCGGCTATGTCCCTGTTCAGGAGCGGCTCGCCGCCGGTCAGTCCGAGCCAGACGACCCCGCTCTGCCTCAACTGGCGGACCGTCCGCAGGATGGTTTCCTTGTCCATCACTCGGCCCTGACGGTTCCGGTTGTAGCAGTACTCGCACCGCTGGGGACAGGCGTTGGTGATGCCTATCTGTGCGTGAGACGGTCCCACGTTGCCATCGAGGACCTGCTCTCTGACGAAGCGCGAGTAGGCCGCGCTGTTCAGCGGCGGCAGGTGGGAGTGGAGAATGAGGTTCCCGCCCACGTTGCGTATCCGGAACTTGTTCATGTACCCGCTGAGGAACCCCAGTATCGACGGGCGTATCCGGAGCATCTGGGGGTTGGAGCCGACCACGCGCGCCAGAGGCACGCAATTGACGAGACCGTTCTTCACACTCATTATGGATGCCCTCGCACAATCTGGCACAAGCTGTCTGGCGCCCGGGGCGTCGCGACTCTGCGCACACCGTGACGGTGATTTCCTTCCATTCAGTTCCCGCTTCCCTGGAGTCCCCGGGCCCACTCAGCCGCGCGTTCTGGCTCGCTGTCCTCCAGGGGGCCTTCTTTGCCCTTTACGTAGAACGCCTCGGCGGGTGCGACGAGCGCCATTCCTCGTTCCTGCAGAGCCCTGGCTATCCTCGGACCCGCGTAGCCGAACACCGCCGCCCACTTGATGCGCGCTCTGGTGTCGAAAGCAGCCGCCTTCGTTGGCTTCGTGAGTCCTTTGAGGAAGTCCTGGATCGGCTTGGTCGGTCGGCCTCCCTGCGTGGGGGAGCCGACGATGAGCAGGTCAGCCGATTGCACGTCCGCGGCCTCGACGTCACCTGCGCGCTGGACGGTGACTTCGCCGCTGAGTGCGCCGCCGATGGCCTGCGCAATCCTCTCGGTGTTGCCGTAGGTTGAATCGAAGACGATGAGAGCCTTCAAGCTGTCGTCCCCCTTCGGGCCGCGCCATCTGCGGCGCTTCCCCGCATGTCCATCCCCGTGCTGTATTCTAGTACACGGACTTCCATCCGGACGGGTTCCGGGGCACGACCGGGAAGGAGAACTGACGCGATGAAGGCACGTTTTGCCCATGTGAACGTGGTCGCAGCCGACTGGCGGCGGCTGGCCCGCTTCTACGAGGATGTGTTCGGTTGCGTCCGTGTACCTCCTGAACGGCGTCTGGAAGGTGACTGGCTGTCGAGGGCGACCGGCGTGCCGGATGCGGCGCTCCAGGGCGTGCATCTGCGTCTGCCGGGGTACGATGCCGGCGGACCTACGCTAGAGGTGTTTCAGTACTCCGAGGAGCTGGACCGGCTCCCGGGGGCGGCAAACCGGCGGGGATTCGGGCATGCAGCCTTCGAGGTGGATGACGTTGCTGCGGCGGCGCTCAGGGTCTGCTCCGAAGGCGGGCGGATGATTGGTGATGTCGTCTCCCGGGAGATCCCCGGCGCGGGGTTCATCACCTTCGCGTACGTGACGGACCCCGAGGACAACGTCATTGAGCTGCAGCACTGGAGCACAAAGCCGCCATCGGACACCGAACGTTGATCGGGCAGCGGGGCGACTCGTTCAGAAGGCTTGGTCTGCGCGTACCACCTGTGGCATAATACGGAGGTTCTGCACTCCACCTTCGGCACGGAGGGATCGCATAGAGGTCTAGTGCGGCCGCCTGCTAAGCGGTTGCTCCGAGTAATCGGGGTCGCGGGTTCGAATCCCGCTCCCTCCGCCAGTCCCTGCCTCGTCTCCTCACTCCGGCGCAGCAGTCGCCATCGTGTGAGTCGGTCCGGCGCCGTCAGCAGAGTCCGAGCAGTGACCGCCCTTGCGATAGCAGGGCTTCCACGCGCTCCATGCTCTCGGCCTCGGCATAGATGCGCACCAGAGGCTCGGTCCCCGAAAGCCGGAAGAGAAGCCATGAGCCGTCGCGCAGCACGAGACGGACGCCGTCCGTGCGGTCCACCGCGCGAACCTCGGACGCGCCCACCCTGTCGGGCCCCATCTGTTCGAGCAGCGCCGCAACGCGCTCGCGGTCGGCCGGCTCCAGTTCCTGGTCCAGCCGGTCGTAGTGGTGCGGTCCGACGAGTCCATAGAGGTCGTCGAGCAACTGCGAGGGTTTCTTCCCCGTTCGCCGGACGTAGTCGAGGAAGTACAGGCCGGCCAATACACCGTCGCGCTCAGGGATGTGGCCCCTGAAGCCGTAGCCGCCGCTTTCCTCTCCGCCGACCAGTGCGTCGTATTCCAGCATGAGCGGCGCGATGTACTTGAAGCCGACCGCCGTCACGTGAACGGGGACGCCGAAGCGCTGTCCGAGCAGGGATATCATCTCGGTCGTGGTCACAGAGCGGACGATGTGCCCCCGCTCCTGCCGGACCGCGAGGAGATAGTGGCACAGCAGGGCGAAGACCTGGTGCTGGGTCATGAACCGCCCCTGCTCGTCGACGATGCCAACACGGTCCGCATCGCCGTCGGTCGCGATGCCCATCAGGGCGCCGGCCTCGGGAACGCGGCCCCGCAGCCGCGCCAGGTTCGGAGCGATCGGCTCGGGCCGTATGCCCGGGAACAGCGGGTTGCGGTCGCCGTTGAGCTCCTCGATGTTGAGATGTCCTCCCCCAAGGAACCGGGCGAAGTAGCCGGAGCCCGCACCGAACATGGAGTCGACGACTACCGTGCCGCTCATCTGTCGCAGCGCATCGAAGTCGACGAGACGGCTGATGCCGGCGATGTAGGCGACGGAGGGGTCATGCCACTCCACCAGCCCTGCGGCCATGGCCTCGGACAGTCCCATCCTCTTCACCTGCGTTGCCGTGCCCGCCTGCGCCAGCGTTGCCACGTGCCGCTCGACCTCGGAGATGACCTCCATGGGGGCGCTCGAGCCGTCAGGGCCCTTGTACTTGAATCCGTTCCACCGCCCGGGGTTGTGGCTCGCCGTGATGACGATGCCGCCGTCGGCCTTGAGGTTGACGACCGCGTGGCTGACGACCGGTGTGGGCTCGGCCTTGCGCGTCAGGTAGACGTGGAGTCCGTTTGCGGCGAGCACTTCGGCCGAGGCCGCTGCGAAGTCCTCCGAGCCGAATCGCGTGTCATAGCCAACGACGGCCTTCGCGCCTTGACCGATGGTCTCCCGCAGGTACTCAGCGACTGCCTGCGCGCAGATGCGCACGTTGTCGAACGTGAAATCCTCTGCGATGACGGCTCTCCAGCCGTCCGTTCCGAACCGGATGCTGCCGGCCATGTCACACCCCCGCTTCGCGGCGGAGCGTCTCCGCCATATCGGTCTTCTCCCACGGCACGTCTACATCGGTCCTGCCGAAGTGCCCATAGGCCGCGATTGGCCGGTAGATGGGGCGGCGCAGCCGCAGCCCGCGGATGATGGCCTCGGGCCGGAAGTCGAAATGCCGGGCGATGAGTTCGCTGATGACCGTATCGGGCACCCTGCCGGTGCCGAACGTCTCTACGGACAGCGACAGCGGCCGTGCTTTTCCGATGGTGTACGAGACTTGCAGTTGAGCGTAGTCCGCCAGTCCCGCGGCTACCACGTTCTTGGCGGCGTAACGCGCCATGTACGCGCCCGAGCGGTCGACCTTCGTCGGGTCCTTGCCCGAGAAGGCGCCGCCACCGTGGGGGCAGACCGTGCCGTACGAGTCGACGATTATCTTGCGTCCCGTGAAACCGGTGTCGCTCACCGGTCCGCCTATCTCGAACTGCCCCGCGCTGTTCACGAACAGCTCGGTCTCCGCCGTCATGAGCTGCTCCGGAATGACGGCGTCAACGACTTCCCTGCGGATGTCGCTCTCGATGCGCGACCTCTCGATGCCCGGGTCGTGCTGCGCCCCAACCACCAGGCAGACGGCCCGCTTCGGCACGCCGTGGTGGTACTCGATGGTCACCTGCGACTTTCCGTCGGGTCGCAGGTACGGGATTATGCCGTCCTTGCGTACCTTGGCGAGGCGACGGCACAGGCGGTGGGCCAGCGAGATGGGCAGCGGCATCAGCTCCGGCGTCTCCCGGCAGGCGTAGCCGACCATCATGCCCTGGTCGCCCGCCCCCGTTCCGTCAAGCGTCGGGTCTGCGCCTTCCAGCGTTCGGACCTCCAGCGACTGATTGACTCCGGCCGCGATATCCGGCGACTGCTGTTTCAGTGACACGAGCACCCCGCATGTCCGGTAGTCGAAGCCGTACTCGGGCTTCGTGTAACCGATCTCCTGGATGACTTTCCGGACCACGTCGGGTATCTCAACGTAGCCTTTGCACGTCACCTCGCCGAGCACGATGACCATGCCCATCGCGACGGCCACCTCGCAGGCTACGTGCGAATAGGGATCCTGTCTGAGCATCTCATCCAGTATCGCGTCCGATACCTGGTCGCATAGCTTGTCCGGGTGTCCCTCGGTCACGGACTCGGAAGTCACCATGTACGCGTCGGATGCATAGAAGCTGTTGGGCATCTGTCCTCCTTCGCTATGTCCCGGATTCCCAGCTCTCCAGGTAGGCTTGCTGCTCGGCCGTCAGCCTGTCTATCTGCACGCCCATTGCCTGCAGCTTGAGCCGGCCGACCGCTTCGTCGATTGCCGCCGGCACCGGGTAGACTTCCGGCGCCAGGCCGTTGTGGTTCCTCAGGAGATACTCGACCGAGAGCGCCTGGTTGGCGAAGCTCATGTCCATGACGCTCGCCGGATGGCCTTCGGCGGCGGCAAGGTTCACCAGCCGGCCCTCCGCCAGCAGGTAGAGCTTGCGGCCGTCCGGCATGACGAACTCCTCCACCATCGGCCGCACGGTCCGCGCAGACGATGCTGCCTCGCGCAGTGCCTTCAAGTGTATCTCCACGTCGAAGTGGCCGCTGTTGGCGAGTATCGCCCCGTCCTTCATCGTCGCGAAATGCTCCCGGTCGATGACGTTGATGTCGCCCGTGACCGTGATGAACACGTCACCGATCAGGCAGGCCTCGCGCAAAGGCATCACGTCGAATCCGTCCATCACCGCTTCGAGAGCCGCGATGGAGTCGACCTCGGTGACGATGACGCGGCTGCCCATGCCCTGTGTTCGGCGTGCCAGACCGCGGCCGCACCAGCCATAGCCGCAGATGACCACGTGCTTGCCTGCCCAGAGCAGGTTCGTGGCGCGGGTGATGCCGTCGATGGTGCTCTGCCCCGTGCCGTAGCGGTTGTCGAAGAAGTGCTTCGTCTTCGCGTCGTTCACCGCGATGACCGGGTAGACCAGCGCACCCTGGCGCGCCATGTTGCGCAGCCGGATGACGCCGGTCGTTGTCTCTTCCGTGCCGCCCTTGACGTTTGTCAGCCACTCCGGGCGCTGCCGGTGCAGCGTGGAAACCACGTCCGCGCCGTCGTCCATCGTTAACTCGGGACGGTGGTCGATGGCGGCGATGATGTGCCGATAGTAGCGCTGGTTGTCCTCTCCTTTCACCGCGTGCACCGGGACGCCGGCGTCGACCAGAGCGGCGGCCACGTCATCCTGCGTGCTGAGAGGATTGGAGGCGCAGAGCAGCACATCGGCGCCGCCCTCCCGCAACGTGAAAACAAGGTTTGCTGTCTCCGTTGTCACGTGCAGGCAGGCGGACACGCGCAGCCCCTCCAGCGGCCGCTCTCGCCGGAAGCTCTCGCGCACCTGCGCGAGAACCGGCATGTCGCGCGCCGCCCACTCGATGCGTTGCCGGCCGCCTGCGGCCAGCCCGAGGTCCCTCACATCGTAGCGTTCGGGGGCTAGAGCCTTCTCCATATCTCCTCCCGGATGTCGTCGAGCGGCCTGGACGCGTCTGCACGCAGGTGGTCTCTGTCAGCGAACTCGGCGACGGCCTCGCTATCCGGCAACTGGCGTTCCAGAATCTCGGCTCGCCCGTCCGAGACGGAAGCCCCCGCCTGGCGCTCCGCCAGCCGGCGCAGCGTCACCTCGTCGGGCGCCACGCATTCAACCACCACGGCACGGGAGCCATGCCTCAACGCCACGTCTCGCGCTCGGATGCGCTCTTCGCCTCGAAGGAATGCAGCGTCTAGAATAGCACAGCCCCCGCCTTGAAGCACCGGCTCCGCCCTCCGCAGCATCTCCTGGTATGTTTGTCTCGTCCGCTCGGGCGAGTAGATGCCGCTGCCGTACGGAACGTAACGGTGTTCGACAGGGGAGATGCCCGCGAGTTCCTTCCTCACGACGTCGGATGAGATGACGCGGCCGGCAAGGAGTGGCGCGAGCGCCGAAGCGACGGTGCTCTTGCCGGTGCCCGTAACGCCGGACATGATTACGAGCAGACCCCGCCCTGTCGCACAGCGTCTCGCCAGCTCGAAGTAGCAGCGGGCCAGCCGCAGTGCCGAGGCCCTTTCCTCAGCCGGCACCATGCTGTCCTCCAGCTTGAATCCTTCGACTTTGCCGCGCACGACTGCGCGGTAGCACTTGTAGAAAGGGAGGATGTCCGAGATCTCGGCGTCTCCGGATGCTCGGGCGTAGGACAGGCAGAACTCGTCGGACAGGTCATGTCGCGCCAGCCGGTCGAGGTCCATCGCAAGAAAGGCTACCTCGGAGGCTACGTCTCCGTAGCGAAAGCGGTCGTTGAACTCGATGCAGTCGAAGATGCAGATGTCATCGCTCACGCACACGTGCGCTGCATGGAGATCGCCGTGGCAGTCTCGTATCCTGCGGTCCGCCACCCTTGCGACGAATTCCGTCGCGTGTTCCTCCAGGAACCGGTCCGTGTACGTGCGCAGCAGCTCGTGGTCTGCCCGGCGTATGGTGCGGTCCATGAATGGTTCCGTCTGCTCGAAGTTCTCGTCCGTGTTGCGCTGTATCGATGCGAGGGCGCCGTACGTGTCTATCTCGTCGGATGTTGCCGCCGTGGCGTGGAATGCGGCAACGCGTGCCGCAATCGCCCGCATCGTCTGGGTGGTCGCTAGGCCATCGGCCACGAGCCGGTCGAGGGTACGTTCCTGCGGCAGGAGGCGCATCTTGACGGCGTACTCAACCGCTGGCCCGTCACCCTCCACGACGAAGGACTCCCCGCGTTTGACGATGGGAACGACACCCAGATAGGCGCCGGGGCACAACCTTCGGTTGAGTCGTACCTCCTGCTCGCAGTAGTGGAGTCGCGCCTCGAGCGTGGTGTAGTCGACGTACCCGAGGTTGACGGGCTTCTTCACCTTGTAGACGAAGTTGTCCGCAAAGAAGAGCAGGGACATCTGCGTCTGCCGGAAGCCTACCTCTCCAGGGTGGTGAGGGTAGGCCGAAGGCAGCCGCAGTGCCCCTGCCAGTCGCTTCGTAACGGTGACGACCCTGTCCTCGTCTCGCGCTCTACGCGAACACGAACGTCGGTCGGGCAAAGGACCCCTCCGCCTCCTTGTCACCCATCGTGTAGGTGTCGCCGGGAATCGTCTTCATCCTCATCCCGAGCTGTACCGGCTTGCCGATGAGGTCGGCCTTCACTTTGTTGGGGTCTACGTCAGTCAGGTTGCCCATGAGCCACGGGCCTTCGTCCAGTTGCACCATGACCACGGTGTAGGGCACCTCGGCATCGCGGCCCTCTGCCGGGACGTAGGAGACGGTGAAGGTGACGACCTTGCCGGAGCCCTTCAACTGCACGACCTCCATGTCCGTTGAGCCGCACTCCTGGCAGGCTATCTTCGGCGGACAGGTGACCTTGCCACACTTGTGGCACTTGAGCCCGAGGAGCTTGCCCTTCTTGAGGGACTTGTTGTAGTCTTTGAACGTCAGCTTGTAGTCCATCGTCTCTCTCCTCTCCGGCTCTTACCAGCCCCGCTGGAGCACCATGTTGCACAGCACGCCGTCGCCGCCCAGCGTGTCAGTCAGTCCGTACTTCACGTTCTCGACCTGCCGCTCCGGCTCCACCTCTCCGCGCATCTGGTGCACGATGTCCACCATCTGTGAGGCGCCTGTGGCGCCGATGGGGTGTCCCTTGGACTTCAGACCGCCGGACATGTTGATGGCGACCTTGCCGCCGCGGTCGCACTGACCCGTCTCCCACAGCTCGCCGCCCTTGCCGAACTCGGCGAAGCCGAGGCTCTCCGCGGCGATGATGCTCGCGATGCTGAAGCAGTCGTGCAACTCGCACACGTCCATGTCGTCAGGGCCGACGCCTGCCATCGAGTATGCCTGCTTGACTGAGACCTCTCGCGCACGGATCCTGGGGGCGTAGTCCTTCTGGGCGCTGAGCTTGCCCGACGATGCCTGCCCGATGCCGGCGATGTACACCGGTCTCTTGGTCAGTTTCTTCGCCACGTCTTCGGAGGCCAGGATGAGTGCGGCCGCGCCGTCGGAGAACGGACAGCAATCGTAGAGCTGCAACGGCGTGCAGACCATGAAGCTCTTCAGTACGTCGTCGACCGTGATCTCTTTCTGGAACTGCGCGTACTTGTTGTGCGCACCGTACTTGTGCGACTGCACCGAGACGAGCGCCATCTGGTGCTTCAGCCGGTCCAGCGCCACGCCGTACTTGGCGGTGTAAAGGTGCGCCAGCATGGCGAAGAAGCCCGGGAAGGTGAGGCCGATGGGGTACTCGTAGTGGGAGTCGTGCGCCATCGCGAACGTGCGCGTGGCGAGAGGCGTGCCCATCTTGGCCGAGGTCTCAACGCCTCCGGCAAGCACGATGTCGTAGTAGCCCGACGCGACCCACATGAACGCATCGCGGATGGCAAGGCTTGCCGAGGCGCAGGCGCCCTCGAACCGCGTTGCGGCCACATTCGTGGCCCCGAGGTCGTCGGCGATGTATGACTGTATCATCACCTGTCCCTCCGAGAAGTCCCCCAGGACATTCCCGAGGTAGATGGCCTGCACATCCTTATTCGTGATGCCGGACTCGGTGATGGCGTCCATTGCTGCCTCGTTGAATAGCTCAACGGACGACTTCTCGGCCGCGAAGGTAAAGGGCGTGTGGCCGACGCCAACAATGGCTACTCTTCTCATATGCCTGAACCTCCTCGCAGACTGACCTGCATTATATCAGCGCCCCGCAGGCTGCCGAAGTCGTGCCGCGACGCGCCCGGGTCACTTGACGCCGAGCACCTGCCGCGCGATGGCCCAGCGCTGCATCTCTGACGTGCCTTCGTATATCTCCGTTACCCGCTGGTCCCGCGCGTATCGCTCCACGGGGGCGTCCCGCGTGTAGCCGTAGCCGCCGAATATCTGCACCGCACGGTGACAGATGCGGCCGGCCGACTCGCTCGCGAACAGCTTGGCCATGGCCGATTCCTTGATTGCCAGGTTGCCGTGGTCGAGCAGCCACGCTGCACGGTACGTGAGCCACCGGGCCGCTTCCAGCTCCGTCGCGGAGTCGGCCAGCATCCACTGGATGGCCTGCATCTGCCCCAGCGCTTTGTCGAATGCGCGTCTCTCCCTGGCGTAGCGCACGGCCTCATCGTATGCGGCCGTTGCGATGCCGAGCGCCTGGGCCGCCACGCTCACGCGGCTCTTGTCGATGGACTCCAGCGCGATACGCAACCCCTGACCCTCGTCTCCGA
>CAZLPP010000014.1:6963-29024 GCA_964561465.1 uncultured Dehalococcoidales bacterium | reverse complement strand
GGCTCCGTCAGGGCGAAGAACGCTATCTCGCCCTTCGCGCAGCGTGAGAGGTACTCCCGCTTCTGGGCCTCGCTGCCATGGTAGTTCAGTCCGTCCATGGCGATGCCGCAACTCACGAGATATGCCACCGACAGTCCGCCGGAGCCCCGCCCCAGCTCCTCCGTCGCGATGCAGAGCAGCGTCTTGCCTCCTCCTCCCCCTCCGTATGCCTCCGGCACGGAGACGCCGCACAGCCCCATCTCCGCCATCTGTCGCCATGTATCGAGCGGGAACCGCTCCTCGTCCTCCCAGTGCGCTGCGTTCGGCACCACCTCGGAATCGACGAACTCCCGCACCGCAGCGCGGAACAACCTCTGCTGTTCATCCTCCTCGAATTCCACGGTTCCTCCTCACCGCCCGCCGGCGGCCTCCGGCAATCGAGACAGCTCCTTCAGACAGCGGGCGCAGTAGCCGCAGTCCTTGCGGTCCGTGTCCTGCAGCACTTGCGAGTAGTGCATGACGCACTGCGGCTGGTCGCAGTGTCCAAGACCCATGAGGTGCCCGACCTCGTGCAGCACCTCTTTGGAAGCGCGCTCAATGAGAAGCCGTCGGCCGCCCCTGCGGCCTGTCGTCCCCTCTCTCAGACGGGAGAGAGAGATGACGGCGATGCCCCGCTCCGGTGCGGCGTAGCCGAAGACGTAGTCAAGGTCCGCCGCGCGCAGGTCGGCGCCCGTGATGCCCACCGTCAGCTCGTCGTGTCGCCCGGTGGGAGTCAGGATGTCCAGTGCGTCCTCGGCCTTGCGGCTCGTCGAAGAGTCCGCGGCCTCCGGGTCGCGGACCGGGGGAAGTACGGCTAGCTTCCACGGCAGCACGGCCCGCAGGCGACGGGCTATCTCTCGCGGCAGCTTCTCCGCCACGCTCGCGAACGGGACGATGGTCAGCTTCATGGCGCGGACCGTCCCACCTGCCGCACTCTCCACGCCGGGCGCCCGCCCGTTCCCCTGGTGGGCGCCGCTCTCTCGACTCGGCGTACGTGTCCGGCTATTGTCTTCATGCAGAGCAGAAGTAGCGGCCGAGTATGGGAGCCAGCTTGCGTTTTGTCTCTTCCGGCACCAGTTCCGGCTTCGTGATAATGCTGTCTGCGAGGGCGGAACCGCAGTGGCACGTTCTGGCGGCCGGAAGGTCGCGGACGATGCGGCGCACGACCGACTTCGCCGTGTCGGCACCCTTGAGCAGGTTACGCACGATCATCTCGGCGGTGACCGACTCGTGTTCGGGGTGCCAGCAGTCGTAGTCGGTGACGAACGCCACCGCCGCGTAGCAGATCTCGGCCTCCCGGGCCAGCTTCGCCTCGGGCAGCGCCGTCATGCCGACGATGTCCGCTCCCCAGGCCCGGTACATCTCCGATTCGGCGCGCGTCGAAAACTGCGGTCCTTCCATCACCACGTATGTGCCGCCGTTGTGGGCCGTCGCTCCCGCCGCGGCGGCGGCGCTGCACGCGGCCTTCCTGAGCTCGCGGCAGAAGGGCTCCGCGAACGAGATGTGCACTACGATGCCCTGGCCGAAGAACGTCGAGGCTCGCTGCCGCGTGCGGTCGATGAGCTGGTCGGGGATGACGATGTCCATCGGTGCGATGTGGTCGCGCAGGCTGCCGACCGCGTTGATCGACACGATGCGCTCGACGCCCAGCGTCTTCAGAGCGTAGATGTTGGCCTGAAACGGTACCTCGGTCGGCAGAATGCGGTGGCCGCGCGCATGGCGCGGCAGGAAGGCGACCCGCTGGCCATCGAGCGTTCCCACGACGATGGCGTCACTGGGGGGCCCGTACGGCGTGCTGACTCGCCGCTCAACGATGTCGGTCAGTCCCTCCATCTGATACAGCCCGCTGCCGCCGATGATGCCAATGGTCGCCTCAGTCATGGTGGTTGCTGCCTCCGGGGCGCATTCTATCGTGACCTGCCCCACGGGGCAATGTTGCGCGTGTGACGACATAAGACTCAGGCCCGGTCTCACGTTGACGGTCGGGTACCGCCCGCGTACACTGCTTCCGTTTCGACTGGAATCTGCCGCAGTCATGGCGCTGCGGTCGTCCCGCGGGGAGTCTCGCATGAGGAACGATAGACCGGTCATCACGGACATAACGGCCCTTGAGATCCTGGACAACCGCGGCCGGCCGACGATTCGTGCACGGGTAGGCACCGACGCGGGATGCTGCGGCCGCGCCGATGTCCCGTGCGGCTCGTCGACCGGCTCGTATGAGGCGTTCGACCTTCGCGATGGCGATGCGCGCTACGGCGGTCGCGGTGTCCGCCGGGCGATCGCCAACATCCACGACGCGCTGCTCCCGTTGCTCCTGGGTCAGGACGTGACCGACCAGCGGCGAATCGACGATCTGATGCTCCAGTTGGACGGAACCCCGGACAAGTCCCGGCTCGGCGGCAACGCCCTCCTCGCTGTCTCCATGGCCGCGGCGCAGGCGGCTGCCGCATCGTTGCGCCTGCCGCTCTACCGCTACCTGAGCGCCGACGGCCACGTGCTGCCCGTGCCGCAGTCGTGTCTCATCAACGGCGGCGTCCACGCCGGCAACGATTTGGACGCCCAGGAGTTCTGCGTCATGCCGGCCGGCGCTCCGACCTTCGCCGAGGCCGCCAGGGTAATCTGCGAGGTCTTCGAGACGCTCAGGGAGCTGCTCGAGCGGAAGCACGGCAAGCTGGCGACCAACTTCGGTGAGGACGGCGGTTTTGCCCCGCCTCTCCGGACCTCGCGCGAGGCCATGGACCTGCTGTGCGAGGCCGTCGAACGGACGGGATGCACGGCCGACGTCGTCTACGGCATCGATTTTGCGGCGACGCCTCTGTACGATTGCGCCTCGGGCACGTACCACTTCGATGGCCGAGCACGTACGCCGGATGAGATGATCGCGGCGGTTCTGGAGCTCGTGCGCCAGTATCCCACCATTGTTTCCATCGAGGACCCGCTGCAGCAGGATGACTTCGCCGGCTGGAAAGCCGTCGCGGACGCGCTGCCCGGTGTGCTCGTGGTGGGCGACGATATCACCGCTACCAACCTCGGCCGCCTCCGAAGGGCCGTCGAGGCGGGTTCGGTGAATGCGCTTCTCTGCAAGGTGAACCAGGCGGGCACGCTGACCGAAGCCATGGATGCGGCCCGGTTCGCCCAGCGACACCGCTGCCCGGTCGTGATGTCGCCCCGCTCCGGTGAGACGGAGGACGATATTCTCTCGGATATCAGCGTTGCCCTCGACGCGGGCGTCTTCAAGATAGGCGGACCGCACGGCAGCGACCGAGGGACGAACTTCAACCGGTTCCTGGAGATTGAAGCTGAACTGGGCACGGTGGCTCGTTACGCCGGCCGCGACTACGCTCGGCTGGACTGATGCCGGCCGCCGGCAGGCGCGCCGGGAAGGGCGCTGTCGAATCACGATAGGAGAACGGAGGGGGATGCATGGGCAATCCGGACGGGCATAGTGGAGTCCCGACGGGAGGGCTCCGGGCGACCATCTGGAATCGCGACAGCGTCCGCCGCCTGTGGGAGGGGCGCGGGGGGCAGGGCCCTGCCGGTGACTCCGCTCCCGAGATAGTCAGACTCTCCCGCAAGTACGTCGGAGGCAAGGTGCTGGATGTCGGCGCGGGCTCAGGCGTGCTCATCAGACGTTTCCCGGGGGCCATCGGGCTGGACCTCGCCCCGAGAGGGCCCGGTGTGCTTCGGGGAGACGCATGTCGGATGCCGTTCGCTTCCGGGGCCTTCGATACGGTCTTTGCCACCGAGTTGCTGGAGCACCTGCCCGAGTCCGCTCTTGCCGTCGGGTTGAAGGAGATTTGCAGGGTCCTGAAGCCCGGTGGACGGCTGGTCGTTGCCACCCCCTATCGAGAGAACCTCTCGAGGCACGAGACGGTCTGCCCGGAATGTGGAGCCCGGTTTCACTCGCTCGGGCACGTATGGTCGTTCGATGAGGCGACGCTAAGTGCGCACCTCAGCGATGCAGGGTTCGATGTGCTGGAGGTCCGCGTGCTGCCGCTCGGGTTCAGAGGCCGGCACAGGTTCCTCGGGCGCTTCAGCACGCTGATTGCGCGAGCCGACTTCCCGGTCTACTTGAACTTGTTCGTCGTGGCGCGGAAGCATTCCTGAGACACGGCCAGTGCCGCGCCTTGGTTTCGGCATCGGCGGACTGAGCGTACGACAGCGGACAAAGGAGGTGTGCGACGATGGCAGTGGTTCATGTCCCCGGAACGGGATCCGGCCGAGTCATGCTCTACGCTCTCAGCACGTGTGGCTGGTGTCGGAAGACCAGAGAGCTGCTGGAGCAACTCGGCGTTGCCTATGACTACGAGTATGTGGACCTGCTGCGCGGTGCCGACAGGGAACGGGCTGTGCGGGAGATATCGGCCTGGAACCCTGCTGTCAGCTTCCCAACACTGGTCCTCGACGGCAAGACCAGCATCATCGGTTTCAAGGAGAGCGAGATAAGGGGGGCACTGGGGAAGTGAAGGAGCAGGAAGTGACGGTCGCCGAAACCGACGAGCTGGTGAAGGAGCTGGACAGGGACGCCGAAGCGGCAGGCTATCATCTCAACCCGGACACCGGCTTCACGACGGGGCTCGTCAAGAGCCTCCTCGTGAACGAGCGTCGCTACGGATACCGGGCCTGCCCGTGCCGTCTTGCCTCAGGGGACGAGCGGGAAGACCTGGATATCGTGTGTCCGTGCGACTACCGGGACCCGGACCTGAGCGACTACGGCGCCTGCTACTGCGCGCTGTATGTCTCCGACGCTGTGAGGAAGGGCGAGAAGAAGGCGGGCAGCATACCTGAGCGGCGTCCGACTCCGGAGAAGAGGGCCGAAAGGCGCCTGGCGGGCGCCGCCAGGCTCTCCGGCCCGTCCCTGCCTGTCTGGCGCTGCAGGGTCTGTGGCTACCTGTGCGCCAGGGAGCAGCCGCCCGATGTCTGCCCCATCTGCAAGGCGAAGAAGGAGCGGTTCGAGCGCTTCCTCGAGCCTGCCGTCTGACGGCCTCGACTCCCGGTATCCGCTTCTATGAGCGGTGGTTCTCCCCGTGAGATGGCTGTTCTCGCGCCTCCGTGGTTGGCCTCACGGCCTGCATCGGGCCGCCCGCTTGAGCGGGCGAATCCGGAGTGACACAATGCGCGATACTGCGCCGGCCGCCTGCAGGGCTTCTCCATCGCGGCGGTGCGGCACAACTCGGCTTTCGGAACGAGAAGGAGGCATCCGTGGCCCTGGTAGACGAGCTTCAGTCCATCGTCGGTGCGGACTTCGTGGTCACTCGTCGTGACCAGATGGAGCAGTACCTGCTTGACGAGACGCCGCAGGCGGTCAAGCCCGTGCCCGCCGATAGCGTCGTCGTGGTGAAGCCGTCCAGCGCGACGCAGGTGTCCGAGATAGTCAAGCTCGCCAACCGTACCCGCACACCAGTGTTCCCCAGGGGTGGAGGTACGAGCACGGTCGGCGGACCCATTCCGACGGCTGACGGCATCGTCCTCTCGCTCGAGCGCCTTGACCGCCTCATTGAGATTGACCTCGACAACCTCATGGTTGTCGCCGAGGCCGGCGTCACGATGGAGACGATGCTCCGCGCCGTCGAGGCGAAGGGGCTCCTCTTTCCGCCTCACCCGGGCGACGAAGGGGCCCAGGTGGGCGGAGTCATCGCCTGCAACGCAGGCGGCTCGCGCGCTGTGAAGTACGGCATCGTGCGGAACTACGTGAAGGGCCTGGAGGTCGTGCTGCCCACCGGCGAGATCGTCTCAATGGGGGGCAAGCTGCTCAAGAACAACACGGGACTCGACCTCATGCACCTCATGATAGGGAGCGAGGGCATCCTGGGCGTCATCACGAAGGCCGTCTTCCGCCTCTATCCCAGACCCGCTATGACCGCCGTGCTGCTTGTGTCGTTCGCCGAGCGGCACGCCGCTGTCACGGCAGTGCCTCGCGTGCTCCAGGCAGGCATCATCCCCCTGGCCATCGAGTATGTGGAGAGGGACATCATCGAGATATCGGCCCGGCACCTCGGTCTCACCTGGCCGGCGAAGACGGGAGACGCGCATATCATCTTTACCGTGGATGGCAGCAGTGAGGAGGACGTCTACGGGCAGTGCCAGAGCATCGCGGAGGTGTGCGACGCGAACGGCGCCGTCGACACGCTCTTCGCCGAGACGAGGCAGGAGCAGGACAACATCCTCAAGATGCGCAACGAGCTGTATGGCGTGCTCATGCCAGACCTGGCCGAGTCACTGGACCTGGATGTCCCTCCGGCGCGGGTGGCCGATTTCCTCGATGCGGTCGAGCGCATCGCAAAACAGTATGGCAGCCGCATTCCGAACTACGGTCACGCCGCCGACGGCAACCTGCATCCGCACCTCATGATGGACCTGCAGCGTCGCGGGCTTCTTTGGACGGTGAAGGACGCCATCTACGAGGAGGGGGCGCGGCTCGGTGGCATCGTTACCGCCGAGCATGGCGTCGGCCGCTCCCGCCGCGTGTACTTCGACCGCTACACGGACGAGACGTCGAAGCGTCTCATGCGGGGCATCAAGGCGCTGTTCGACCCGAACAACATCCTGAATCCGGGCGCCGCTATCACGTAAGAACCGTCCGGTCGAGCGCCGTTGCACGCCGGCTGAGAGATTTGGCCTGCTCCGGACGAACGCATGCCGGCGGAGGAGCAGTCTTCGGCGGCCGGTCGGGGAGAGACTACTTCTCCTCGATGGGTGCGACCGGCGCGTTCTTCTTCACCGACTCGATGCCGGCCTTGCAACTCTCCTTGGTCTTGTAGCCCTCTCCCCCCGTGGCGATTGTCTGCCCGTTGGTAGCGATCAGCCTCCATCGGAACTCGCCCTTCGGGTCCTTGTACAGTTCGAACTTCGTCGCCATCACTCGCCTCCCGTGCCGGTGTGTCGAATCGCCCACTTCACCTCCGGCCCTCGTCTTCGACCTTACTCCGGTATCCTTCCGGTCGCAAGTGCCGGTTCGACGTCTGACCTCCGTGCGCCGCCGCAGGCCGTGACGGCTGCGATGTCTTCTGCTAGAATGCCGCGACCCCGGACGGTCTGCGACTACTATGCCGCATCCTCGCAAACCCCGCATCTTCCACGGCTACTGGCTTGTGGCCGTCTGCTTCGTATTCATGCTGCTTTCGTACGGCTGCGGCTCATTCGTTTTCAGCCTCTTTGTCAAGCCGCTGGAGGCAGCTCTCGGCTGGGGCCGCGGCCAGGTCATGGTCGGTTTCACCCTCTTCTTCATCGTGCAGGGGCTCGTCTCCCCGCTTGTCGGGCGTGTGGTGGACCGCCACGGCCCCCGGCGTGTCATTCCCCTGGGCGCCCTGACCATGGGCCTGGGTTTCGCACTGGCCAGCCAGACGTACGACCTGGCGCTCTACTATGCGGCGTACGTCATCATCGGAGCAGGCTCGGCGGGCCTGGGCGTCGTTCCTTCCAGCGCCGTCATCTCGAACTGGTTCAAGCGCCGCAGAGGCGCCGTGGTCGGCATCATGTCGGCCGGAATGGGCGCCGGGGGCCTCGTCATGGCTCCCGTCGTAGCGCATCTGATCGAAACCTTCGACTGGCGCACCGCCTACCTCTCGATGGCGGTCATCATCTGCGCCGTTGCGATTCCTCTGTCTCTGGCATTCATCCGGACGAAGCCCGCGGATATGGGCCTTCTGCCCGACGGCGACGTTAGTGAATCTGAACGGCAGCGCGGAGTGGCATCGCTGCCCGTCGAGAGCCGGAGCCTCTCCCTGCGCCAGGCGTCGCGGTGTGCCGCCCTCTACCTCATGGGGGTCTCCTTCTTCTTCAGCGGCTTCAGCAACACTGGCGCCCTGCACGCGCCGGTGCCTTTTCTCGATGACATCGGCTTTCCGACAGCCACCGCCGCCGCGGCTCTGGGCACCCTGGGCATGGGCAGCGCCGCCGGAAAGGTCTTCTTCGGCTGGCTGTGTGACCGCGTGCCCCCGAAGCGAGCATCGGCCCTCGGCCTGGCTCTCCAGCTTGGCGGCGTGCTTGTGCTGCTCTCCATCCGCGCGGACTCGCCGCTCGCGCTCATCTGGGCCTATGCGCTGCTGCTCGGCTTCGGGCTGGGAAGCTGGTTGCCGACCATGTCCATGCTCGTGAGCACCACCTTCGGGCTGGCGTACTACGGCTCGATCTTCGGCGTCATCTCCTTCCTGGAGAGCGCGGGGACGTCGATCGGCCCGCTGTTCGCCGGTCTCGTGTTCGATGCGACGGGCACGTACTATCCTGCGTTTGTGACTTTCGCGGTGCTGTACTCCATCGCCATCCCCGCGATGCTCCTTGTGAAGCGCCCTCCGCGTCCCCGACCGGAGCAGTGACCGTCCGCCGGCTCTCTTGCCGGAACGATGCCCGGATGCCGTTCGGTTCCATTCCTGCTACAATGCCGCGTCCTTGCGCCCGCGCCTGATATGACCGAATCGCTGCGCCGCCGCCCCTTCTACGGCTACTACCTCGTGGCCGTCACCTTCGCCTTGATGGCGCTGTTCAACGGCTGCGGAGTCTTCGTCTTCAGCCTCTTCGTCAAGCCGCTGGAGGCATCACTTGGCTGGGGTCGTGGCGAGGTGATGGCGGGCTTCACCGTGTTCTACGCCGTCATCGGTGTGGCCTCGCCCCTCGTCGGCCGGTTCGTCGACCGCTACGGCGCCCGGCCGGTCATTCCGGTCGGCGCGCTGCTCATGTGCCTTGGCTTTGCGCTCGTCAGCCGGATGAGCGAGCTAACTCAGTTCTACCTCGGCTACGTGATCATCGGTGCAGGCGCCGCGGCCATGGGGCCGGTGCCGTGCAGTGCCGTCATGTCCAACTGGTTCAAGCGCCGCAGAGGCATGGCGCTGGGACTGATGTCGGCAGGCATCGGCGCGGGAGGCGTGGTGATGGCGCCGCTCATCGGCTACATGCTCTCCAGCTCCGACTGGCGCGCGGCCTACCTGTTCATGGGCATCCTGATAGTCGCCGTGGGCGTGCCTCTCTCACTTGGACTGATACGCACCCGTCCGGCGGAGATGGGGCTCTATCCGGATGGCGACGCTGCGCCGTCCGGCCACGTGGCAGCCGGAATGCGCGGACAGGACGAGAAGTCCGGGTGCACGTTGAGGCAGGCGCTGTGCGCGTCAGCCTTCTGGCTCGTTGCGGTGGCGTTTTTCTTCTCCAACTTCTCCAACATGGGCGCCATACAGTCTTCGGCGCCGTTCCTCGAGGACATCGGCTATCCGACCGCGACGGCCGCCTCGGCGCTCGGCGCCATCGGCTTCGGCAGCGGTTCCGGCAAGATTCTCTTCGGCTGGCTGTGCGACAGGATGCGGGCGAACCGCGCCTGTGCCATCGGCATCGCGCTGCAACTCGCGGGAGTGCTGATGCTGCTGACAGTGCGACCCGATTCCCCACGCATCCTCATCGCGGCATATGCGCTCGTCCTTGGACTTGGCGTGGGGGCCTGGCTGCCGACGCTATCGATGCTGGCCAGCACCAGCTTCGGACTGCTGCACTACGGCGCCGTCTTCGGCGCGCTGAACCTATGCCAGAGCCTGGGGACCGCAGGCGGTCCGCTCTTCTTCGGTCTGGTTCACGACGTCACCGGCTCGTATCTGGACGCCTTCGTTACCGCTGCGGTGCTGCTGACCGCGTCCCTTCCAGCCATCCTGCTCGTCCGGAAACCCATCCGGCGGTAAGTGCAGCCGGGAGTCGCGGCGTCGCGACCTCGCCTCAATTTCCGTCTCGCTCGTCCGGGCTGCGCCCTCTCTCAAAGCTGGCGTCGTACCCGCCGGATGGATGGTCTACAATGGAGTGCCGGCCTGTGCCCGGAGTAGGGTGCGCCGGGAGTACCCGTGACGCGATTCCGACGAGAGGAGGTCTCCTGCGGATGCCAACGCCTGAGAACAAGCCCCCTGAGAGAAAGAAGACAACGCCCGCCGACCTGCTGGCCAAGAAGCAGAGGGGCGAGAAGATCGTCCGTATCACCTGCTACGACTACCCTATGGCGCTCCTGGCCGACCGCGCCGGCGTCGACGCCATCCTCGTTGGCGATTCCTGCGGCATGGTCGTCGCCGGGCTCAAGAGCACCGTCCCGGTCACGATGGAGGAGATGATCTACCATTGCGGCGCCGTCTCGCGCGCTGCCCGCTATGCCATGGTCATCGGCGACCTTCCCTTCCTCTCGTATCAGACCGATGTGAAGGATGCCATCTACAATGCCGGCCGGCTCGTGAAGGAGGGCGGCGCGGACGTCGTCAAGCTGGAAGGCGGACAGGACTTCGCCCCGACCGTCCGGGCCATCGTCAAGGCCGGCATCCCGGTGGTCGGTCACATCGGCATCACTCCGCAGAGCGCCGCAATGACCGGCGGATTCAAGGTGCAGGGCGCCGACGTCGCCACCGGCCTCCGCCTTATCGAAGACGCGAAGGCGCTGGAGGCGGCCGGGGCATTCATGCTGACGGTGGAGGGCGCACCCGACCGTCTCGCCGAACTCATCTGCCGGGAGTTGACCATCCCCGTCACCACGATGGGAGCCGGACCGAACACCGACGGGCAGACCATCAACATGTACGACATCCTTGGCCTGTTCGACCGGTTCACCCCGAAGTTCGTAAAGAAGTACGCGAACCTCGCCGAAGTCATCGTGCAGGCGCTGCAGCAGTACAGGCAGGAAGTCGAAACGGGGGTGTATCCCGGACCTGAGCAGACCTACCACATGAAAGACGAGGTGTTTCAGGCGATACTGGAGCAGCGGTCCGGCCGGTGAGGCGTGGTCCCGGCCTCGTCGCGGAGTGAATCTGAAACGGAGGAACAGGCCGATGCACGAAGGCGCCATCACGCGACCATCGAAGGAGATCATCGAGGGCTTCAGGGCCATTCCCACGGCCACCGTCAGCGACGTGCTCGACAGCATGAAGATAAGCGGAATCGTGAACGGCTTCCGCTGCCTCATCCCGGGTATCAGGATAGCCGGGTGCGCCTTCACCGTGAAATCCATCGCGGCCGAGCGCGATACCTACACGGCGGCCGACTTCCCCATAGGCCAGGTTATCGCGAAGATGGAGAGGGACGACGTCTTCACCGTGGACCTCGGTGGCCGCGAGGTCTCGCACGCCGGTGGTCTGGCAGGGACTGCGATGAAGGCGCGCGGCGTTGCCGGCATGGTCATTGACGGCGGATGCCGGGACCTGGACCACAACCTGAGCATAGGCTTTCCTGCGTACGCGCGACACTTCTGCGCCACCGGCGCGCGGTCGCGCGTCAAGATACTCGCTATCAACGTGCCTGTTGAGGTGGCGGGTATCCGTGTGTGCCCCGGCGATATCGTCGTTGCCGACATAACAGCTGTGGCGTTCGTGCCTGCGGACGTCGCCCGGACGGTGCTCGACGAGTGCCGGCGCCGGGAGGAACTTGAAGGCCAATTCGTGTCCAACCTGAACCAGGGCGGCACGTTTGAGGATTCGCACAGGAAGCTCGGCATACTCTAGTCGCTGCCGGAGTGGCGGACTTGAGTTGTAGCTGATACCTTGAACCGGCGGTCCGGTCGGTCTGCATCCGCGCCGCGGGAGACCATTCCAGGGACGCAAGGCGATCAACGGGTGCTCGAGAGGAGGAGACTGAGATGTCTGCATCGGCGAGAGACAAGGCTCTGGTGGAGGTCACAGCGAGAATAGAGGGCGCATATCGCAATCGCACGAAGCGCTCGTATGCAGTGGCGCAGGAGGCGCGAAAGTACCTGCCCGGAGGCGATACGCGCCGCTCCATCTTCTTCTTTCCCTATCCCATCTGGATCGACCATGCCGACGGCTGCCGGGTCTACGACGAGGACGGGAACGAGTACCTAGATTTCCACAACTGCTACACGACCATGATCCTCGGGCACGGCAACGAAGGCGTGAAGGCTGCCGTCAGGCAGCAACTGGACGAGGGGACGATGGC
Organism: uncultured Dehalococcoidales bacterium; assembly: GCA_964561465.1. Classification (GTDB taxonomy): domain Bacteria; phylum Chloroflexota; class Dehalococcoidia; order GIF9; family AB-539-J10; genus SKVJ01. The sequence goes on along the minus strand of CAZLPP010000014.1, from coordinate 17,102 downwards.
GCTGGGCGCCTTCAAGAAGAACGTCGTGACCTGGGCGCAGATACTCTGCGAGCGCGTCGAGTCTGTCGACCAGGTCCGTTTCACCTGTACCGGTACCGAGTCGGTCATGATGGCTCTCCGCGCTGCAAGGGCGTCAACCGGGAGAGACAAGGTTATCGTCGAGTATGGTGGCTATCATGGCGCGTACGACGCAGTGGTCTTCCCGCCTGATTCCCGCGGACTGCCCAAGTCGCTCATGGCTGATACCATCGTCGTTCCGTACAACGACGCGCAGGCTCTGGAGCGCGCCCTGCAGGACAACAAGGGCAAGGTGGCAGCCGTGTTGCTGGAGGGCCTCATGGGGGCGGCGGGTATGGTTCCGGCCAAGAAGGGCTTCCTGCAGGCGGCGCGGAAGCTCAGCACGGAGCATGGCGCCGTCTTCATCCTGGACGAGATCATCTCGTTCCGGCTCGACTACGGCGGCCTGCAGCACATCGAAGGCATCAAGCCGGACCTGACGACATTCGGCAAGATCATGGCCGGCGGAACGGCCATGGCTGCGTTCGGCGGCAGACGCGACCTGATGCAGCTCTACTCGCCTGACAGCCAGGTGCTGCACCATGCCGGTACGCTCAACGCGAACCCGCTCTCGGCTGCGGCGGGTGTGGCCATGATGCTGCAGATCACACCGGAGCTCATCGCCCGCATCAACGCGCTCGGCGAATCCCTCAGAGACGGCATGCGCGACATCTTCCGGAAGGCCGGCGTCAAGGGGCAGGTCACCGGCATCGGTTCGCTGATGAACGTCCACTTCGGCGCCGTGCCGATCGTGGACGGCCACACCGCCCGGGATACGACCAACAAGGAGATCCTGCACCTCTTCCATCTCTCGCTCCTTAACCGGGGCATACTGACTCCTGAGCGGGCCATGTTCTGCATGTCAGCGCCGATGACGGAGCGCGAGGTGAAGGCCGTCCTGAAGGCCGTTGAGGATGCCGTCCGCGAGCTGAAGCCGGACGTCGAGCGTATCTGGCCGGAGCTCATCGGCACGGTCTGACGGGTCCCTGTCGTTCGTGGACGCTGTTCGTCGCGGCGCGCAGCGCCCCGGCGAACAGCGTGACGCGGGAGTCCGGAATGGAGGGGTCCCCGCGCCGGCGGTGTGTTGCCCGTTGCGGCTGGCGGAGACTGCTTCGGCGGTCCCACCAGTCGGCGAAGGCCTGTAGCAGAATACCTACAGCGCATTAGTGCTGACGCCTGCAAGCCGCCCGTATTGACACGCTCGACCGGGATGCGGGACAATGCGGGGCCGCGGCGTGACCGATTCCCTCCGTACCGACCAGTCTCCCTCTCCGTCTGCTCCAGTCCGAACGAGGATGCCGGTTCAGGTCGTGTGATTCTCAGCGGCGGCCGCGTCGATGCTCAGTCGACGCAGTGTTGTCGCGCATCGCTTGGCGAACTGACAGAAGAGCATAGCCTCGATGAACGTCAGCCCCATCAGTCTGTTCATGATGGGCGCAGGTATCCTGTGCCTCGGCCTCTCCGTCTACGTCTGGAGACACCGGCACGATCACACGGCCCTGTCGCTGTCGCTGCTGTTGCTGGCGGCGGCCACGTGGTCGTTCTTCTACGGCGTAGAGTTCTCCCACAGCAGTCTCCCCCCGATGCGCGTCGCCCTGGTGCTGCAGTACCTGGGCATCGCCGCCATGCCGGTCCTGTTCTTCGTTTTCGCTCTCCGCTACTCCGGCAACGACAGATGGCTCGGCTCCTCCCGCGTTGCGCTTCTCTGCATCCTCCCGGTGTTCACCGTGGCGATGAACGCGACGAACGACCTCCACCACCTCTTCTACAGCAGCGTGTCCGTCGGTGTGGCCAGCGACTTCTCGTTCTTGAGGCTTCAACCCGGTCCGTTCTACTGGCTGAACATCGTCTACGCCCACGCGCTCTTCGTCGCGGGTCTCGTGTTCATGATTCGCATGTTCTTCGGTGTGTCGCGCGTGGACCGCCCGCGGGTAGGATACCTCCTGGCGAGTGCCCTGCTGGCCTTCGGTTTGAACATCGCGTATCGGGTCGGGCTCAGGCCCTACGGCTTCCTCGACCTCACGCCTGTCGGGTTCGCCGTTATGGGGCTCATGCTCACGGAGGGCATCCTCACCCGGCGTATCTTCGACATCAAGCCCGTGGCGCTCGACGTGCTCTTTGACGGCATCCCGGACGCCGTTCTCGTCCTCGACACGAACGGGCGAGTGGTCAATGCCAACCCGGCTGCACGGGTGTTGCTCGAGTCTACGGTCATCCGGCAACAGCTCGAGACGACCGGCAGGCGCGGTGCCGGCGCTGCGCAGGGTGCCGTTCCGCCGGCCGCCGAAGGTGCGGAGATAGTAGCTGCGGACCGGTCCTTCTCAAGGATGGACACAGAGCTGTTCGGTCGAGGCGGTACCCGTCTCGGGACTCTCATCGTTCTCCGCGACGTCACCGAGCGCAGGCGGGCTGCTGAGCGACTCCAGCGCAGCCGTGACCGGTACCGCTCACTCGTCAACAACATCCCCGGTGCTACGTACCAGCGTGCCCAGGACGCCAATCGGACGATGCGCTTCACGAGTGCGGGAATAGAGGCACTGAGCGGCTACTCGCCCGGCGACTTCTTCGACGGCGGCGCGCGTACCTGGGAGAGCGTCGTCCATCCCGATGACCTGGAGCGGGTCGAGCATGCCATCAGCGCGGCTGTCGAGCAGCAGAGCCCGTGGGAGGTCGAGTATCGCATTCTGCACAGAGATGGCGCTGTCCGCTGGGTCTACGAGAAGGGCGTGACCACCGTCGACCCCGAGACGGGCGAGACATCTCTTAACGGCTTCATCCTTGATATGACGCAACAGAAGAGGGACCGCGCCGAGCTTGATCAGTCGCACAGGGAACTGCGGCGGCTGGCCACGCACCTTCAAGCGGTCCGCGAGCAGGAGCGGGCGGCTGTCGCCTGGGAGTTGCACGACGAGATCGGCCAGGCGCTTTCAGTTGTACGGATGGATGTCGCCGACTGCAGCGGACGTCTGCCCGGCGAGGAGCACGCGCGGATCCGGTCGAGGCTGCGCCGGACCGTTGAGGTGCTTGATGGAGCCATCGCCCGGCTTCGCCGGGTCTACACCGGCCTGAGACCCGGCATGCTCGACGACCTCGGCCTCTCCGCTACCATCGAATGGCAGACGTCGGAGTTCTCGCGCTCTTCAGGCATCGACTGTCGCGTTTGGCGTCTCGACGAGGTGCAACTGATTGACGACCGATGCAGCCTGGCAGTCTTCCGGGTCTTTCAGGGGGTGTTGAACACCGTGGTGCGCAGTTCGGGCGCCACCAGTGCCGATGTGAGCGTGGAGCAGAGGGACCACCGGGTTGTCGTGTCTGTCACCGACAATGGCCGCGCCGGACCCGACGGAGACGTGCCGCCGTACCTCTCCATGGACTATGCGGCGATGCGCGAGCGCATCCGTGAGTGCGGTGGGACGCTGATGATGCGCACCGGCGAGGACGGTCGCAGAACTATCGAGATCAGCATCCCGCTTCAGCAGCCTGGGGCCGCGGCGTCGTGATTTGAGACGGCCATTCCGGCGAGCTTTGCCGGCGAGGTGATTGCGGCGCGCCTAAGGACTACGGCTCCAACCAGAAGGAGCGCGTGCTATCCGCTGCGGCGACAAGAGGCGCCACCATCACTTCTCTCACGAGCGTCCTCAGCCACTCCCGCTCGGCGATACACCGCGCCAGCGGCGGACTCGCCGCGTAGTAGAAGTTGACGTAGTCCCTTCCTGCCGCGCTCTTAAGCAGCACCTCGTCCCGGAAGCGGCGCAGCACGTCTATCTCGGCGGCATCGCTGCTGCCGTAGGCGGCTGTCGCGATGAAGCAGGCGACCCCCTTCTGGGCAGCATGGTCGCGACCCGACTCGATCTCCTCTTGCTTCGCGCGAAGAGCGAGGCTTCCTTCGTTAACGGCTTGCAGCAGCGCAACGCTCTCGCGCCGGACGGACGCAAGGATGCGCGCCCGAGCCGATACACTGGGTTCAATCTCTCCAACGATCCCCTGCAGACCGAGAAGCTCACCGAGGGCGCTGCCGCCCCATGCTGCCGAGGCGCCGACGACCTCCTTCTCGACTAGAGCAGTGCACTCAAGGTAAGCGCTCTCAAGGACACTCGCGACACTCTCGTTGATGGGCGCAAGCGTGTCCATGGTGTAGGGAGTTGGCTCTCTCAGTTTGGCCGCGTTCTGCATGAGGAGGGTGTGTGCCCCTTGGAACACCTCCAGAACCCGGGCACGGCTCTTCTCGTCGGTGGTGACGTCGTTGATATGCTCCGACACCACCTCCTCGACGGAGCTTTGAACGAACCGCACTGAGGCGTACGCGGCCTCAAGCTGCTTGACGTACTCTCTCTCAGCGTCCGTCAGCTTGCCTTCGACGGCGGGTGTGGGGCCGAGTATGTCCGAGGCGCACCCGCACGGCAACAGCGTGAAGAGGACAGCTATGGCGAGACCAAGCCGCGACAGACGCACAACTCACCCCCACGAGAGAAGAGTCGTGGTGCGACTGTAGTGGGGCAGACTTCGGGCTGTCAACCGTCGCGGGCGGCGCGACGCGCCGTCGCCGCGCGATCGCCGGCCTACTCCTCGAGGATGAACGTCACCTTCATCTGAACGCGGTACTCGGAGATCTTGCCTTTCTCGTCCAGGAGGATCTCCTGGTTCTCGATCCAGGCTCCCCGCACGTTCTTCAGGGTCTTCTCGGCCCGCGCGATGCCCTTCTTGATGGCGTCGTCGAAGCTGATGGGAGAGGATGCCTTGATCTCGGTCGTTCTCGAAATGGCCATCACCGCCTCCTCTGGTTCCGTCATCCGGAACCGTCAACCACCTGATACCCATGGTAGCAGTCGTTGCGGCCACCGTCCACGCGCCCTGCCTCCGGCCCGGTCGAGCGCGAATCCACTGGCGCGGCCGCTCACGAATCCGGCCGGGCACGAACGTGTGCTCAACTCCTGAAGCAGCGATGGCCCCTAGCGGGGGGTTGCGCGCACCCGCTTCACCAGTGCGGCGAACCGTTGCGCGAAGCGCCTGGCAGCCTTGTCGTCGAGACTCTGAGTGTTGCCCACGAAGGTGAGGCCGTAGTGCATCCCCTGGGAGTCGCCCTGTACGACCATTCCGTGGATGAGCAGCGCCTCGACGATGCTCAGGACGGTCGTCTCATGTCCCGTCGAACCGGCGGACGCGAACGCCGCCCCCACCTTGCCCTCGAGCTTGCCGTGATGTTTGACACTGCGGTCGAGGAAGCTCTTGATCTCCGCGGCCATCGTGCCGTAGTACGTGGGCGACCCGACTACGACGCCGTCGAAAGCGAGCAGTTCGTCAACGTCGGCGTCCTGCACCTTCTTGCAGACGACGTCGAGCCCCTCGGCGCGCAACGTCTCGGCTATCCTGTTCGCCATCAGTTCGGTGCGCCCGCTGCGCGAGTAGTACACCACCAGTACGCGAGCCATCCTGCCTCCTCCGTTCACGCGGATGCCTTCCGGATTCGTCCGGTGACCGACCAGTACTTGCCACGTTCGGGGAACGAGCGCCTCTCCGGCGAATCAGCCGCCGCGCTCAGTCCGCCTTGCGAAGCTGGGGCAGCTTGTGGAAGCACTCCCCCGGCTCCCCTTCCACGTGCATCTCCCCCTTGGCCACGCCCGCGGAGAGACCGCAGTACAGGTACCGGAAGCTCTCGATGAACTTCTTCGCGTGGTCTTCGTTCCTCAGGCGAACGCGCGGACCGCCGAGGAGGTTGAGCGTGGCGTCCACCAGTCGAATCTGAACACTGGGGTCGAGTTGTGTCATCTATCCCTCCTTCTGAAGTATGCCGACGGCTCAGTCATACGGGACGCGGCCCCGCGGCGTGGACGGCGACGAGAGCGGAGGCCCACAGGGGCTGCACCGTCATGCAGCCTCTCTCGATGCTAGCAGACTTCGCGTCACCTCCGCCATGCGAAGCCGTTCCCACCCCTGTCGGCCCCTCAGCAGTGCGGCACGATAGGCCAGGTGTGGGCTCCGTGCGGCATGATGATTACCTTCGGGTTGTTCGTTCCGCAGTTGCCGTAGGCCGTGGCCAGCGCTTCCTCCATCGTCGCGCACGCACGCATGCGCGCCTGACTCGCCTTCTCGATGTTCTCCGGTCGCGTGAGGAGGATAATCGTCCCCTTGTCTCCGTCCTGCCACTGCCTCGTGGCAACGAGCCCGGAGATGAGGAAATTGGCGCGGACCGCGGTTTCCATCGCGAGCAGGGTGGGATGGCGGAACCAGTCGATGAACTCGGCGGGCTCGCTGAAGTCGGGACATTCGGCCATGACGATGGCTGCCCCGCCTTTCTTCATCGCCGCGACCGAATTGTGGATGGTCTTCTGGGTCTGGTACAGGTTGATGTCCTTCGGATAGCCGCCGGCGGTGGCGATGACGATGTCGGCCTGCTGCTCAATCGAAACCCCGTACATGTCCTCGACGAGGCGGACCGCCTGCCACCACGCGGAAATCCAGTTGCCCGTGAAGACCGCGCACACCTTCCCTTCGAAGTTCGGGACGGTATTGATGATGAAGTCCGGAGGAGCAAACGCGGCCACCTCCATCATGTCCTCGTGCCCCGGGTTCCCGGCGGTGATGCCGCACTCCGTCGTCGGATTGACGCCAAGCCCAACCGTCGTGTTGAAGCACCACCTGTGGCACTGCTGAATGGTCTTGAACGACGAGAGGCCGGGCATGACGCTCTTGCGTCCGCCTCCGTAGCCAACCGCGAAGTGGTAGATGACGCCGCCTGTCGTCACCAGCCTGTCATGCTGCTTGATGAGCTTGTTAAGCCAGACCTCGGTACCGCGGCTGGTCTTACCGTAGTAGTCCATGTTGTCGTAGTCGCGGCAATCGTGATTGACGACCTTCACGCGGCGGCACGCCTCCTCGCCGCACAGCTCCACGAACTCCTTCGCTGTGTTGAGACGGTGCGCCCCGACCGCGATGACTATCGTGATGTCGTCGTCCCTGACGCCGGCCCGGTTCAGGTAGTCGAGCAGCGTTGGCATGAGGAGGTCATTGCGTTGCCAGCCCCGGGTGATATCCGAGACGGTGATGAGAACGCGCTCACCCGGCCTCACCAGCTCTCCCAGCGGAGGGCTGTCGATGGGATGGTCCAGGGCGTGCCGGTACGCGGCGAGCATGTCCGGCGGCGCTTCCCGGTTTCGACCCATCATCTCGCAGAGGATCTGGTGCTCGGGGATTCCGAAGCTGACCTCTCCCTTTCCGTACTTGAATGTGTACTGCCTGTTCACTTCAGTCCTCTCCGGCGCAGCCTGTGCGGAGCCCGTGCCGCGACTTCTCGTCTTGCGGGCTCATTGCCTCAGACGTGTGCGCTTCCGACTATCGTATCATCACCGCTTTCGGTCTGAGGAGTGCCGGCGCGGCGCCGGTGGGACGAAGCGGACGAGCCGGCTGCCGGCCGGCTCGCTCAGGTAAGCGAGGAATACGCTGCAGGTCCACCCGGGCTCTGCCCCCGGAGAAATGAGCCGCCCTCCGCCGTCAACTCGGCGGAGGGCGGCTCGATGTCACACCTTCCGGATTGCCGCCGCCGAGGGACCAGCGCGGCAGCTCGAACCGTTCGCTACCTCATCTTTGCACGCAGGTCCGGTCGGGGCGGGGAGAAGACGTCGAGCACGCGTGCACCTTCTGGCCCCATGTATGCTCCGTGCTCCTCATCCGGCGCAAAGATGAGCACGTCACCCTCGCTGACGGGATAGCGTATGCCCTCCACCACGAACTCGGCCCTGCCTTTCAGCATGATGGTTATCTGCTCGATGTCCTTGTGCCGGTGCGGGTCGGCATAGCTGTTGGGCGGCATGTCCACGTAGCTGAGCATGATTCTGTCTCCGCAGAGGATGTTCGCCTCGCCGTGACTGCCGAGGTCGACCGGCGAGCCGCGGCCGACGTGTTTGATCTTCTTGCTGAACTGCTCCTTCGTCGCGAGGGGCTCCTTGCGTTCCATGCTACCTCCTGAGTCAGTATGCTGTGCTTCAGCGGAGTATACACCGCCGGGCGCTCTTGTCTCTGCCGCGATGGGGTCGCTCACTTTTCTGTCGACCAGTGCTTCCAGGCGCCACCCGCGCCGTGCACCGCCTTCATCAGGAAGGCCAGGTGCTTGCCGAAGTTCCATGCGGCGTCCATGCCTTCTCTGTCGTTGGCGACGTCGCCCTTCGCCCTCCCCACCGCGATGTTCCAGCGGGCCACGCCTGCCATGTAGAAGTCCAGCGTCTGGAACCAGTAGTTCATCTGCGCAAACGTGAACGTCAGACCACCCCGTCTGGCCACAACCAGCGGCCCGCCCACCTTGCCCCTGAAGGTGCCATTGTTGTTCCTGACGATGTAACCCGTCCTCTCCAGCAGGCCCTTCACCAGAGCCGTGGCGGAGCCGAAGTACACCGGCGTGGAGATGATGATGCCATCCGCCGCCTTCATCTTCTCGTAGATGGGCATCAGGTCGTCCTCGATGATGCAGCGCTCCTGTGTCATGCACGCCATGCAGGCGTTGCACCCCTGTATGCTGAGTCCCGACAGCGAGAGAAGCTCAGTCTCGATGCCCTCCTCAGCCATCGCCTTGAGCGCGTGGCTCGTGATGAGCATGCAGTTGCCGTCTACTCGGGGGCTGCCGGATATGCCCAGTGCCTTCATGTGTGCCTCCTCCCTGCCGGTCACCCGGTATCTGTGCGGATGGCGATGACGGCCGGTGCCCCATGGTGTCACGCCCGGACGGATTGTGCAAAGGCCCGTGGGCCGTGCCAGGGCGCCTCAGCCCCAGAAGACCGGTTGGGGCGCATGGTACTACAATGTGGCGACTGAGGCTCCGGCGCCGGCCTCGCCTGCCTGCCGTACGGATGGTCGCCTGTCCGTTCGTTCGACATGCCTCGCGGGAAGGCGCGAGGACGCCTGGCGGGGAGAGGAGTGTATATGAACTGCACACCCATAGGGACAGTCAGGTCACCCGTCACCGAAGGCGTGGACTCCGGCTGGGGTGACGTCGTTTCGCAGATCCACATCGAAGCTGCCCTGGCCGGCGGCCTCGCCGGGCTTGAATCCTTCAGTCACATCATCGTCCTCTTCCATATGCACCGGTCCTCGTGGACGCCTGCATCCGACCTCATCCGGCGCCCTCAAGGTCGCTCCGACATGCCGGAGCTGGGCATCTTCGCTCAGCGCGCCAAGCACCGCCCGAACCCTATCGGCGTGACCGCCGTGCGGCTGCTCGGCGTCGACGGCAACGTGTTGCGCGTCCGGGGGCTCGATGCCATCGATGGCACGCCGGTGCTCGACATCAAGCCGTACTTCCCCCGGTTCGATGCGCCCGGCGACGCGTGCGTGCCCGAATGGGTGGAGCGGCTGATGGCGGAGTACTTCTAGCGCGTCGAGCCTTCGCCGTCTGAACGCACTGGGGGGCATGGCGTGGCCATGCCCCCCAGTGCTGGTCCGCTCCCGCCTGCCGGCACGAAACGCACACTGCGCCGGCGCCCGGCCGGGTCGCCCGCCTAGTCCTCCGCCTCTTCTTCCTCCCCCTCGATTTCAAAGGCGAGAACGGTGCCGTCGGGCCGGAGAACTCCCTCCACCTCGACCTCGCCGCCCGGGGCGAGCTCTCCTTCTATCTCGGTGTCGTCGTTCGTGACGACGATGTAGGTATCTCCCTCGTCCGTCGTGACCGTCAGCGGGTCGAGGCTGCCGATAGTGCCCTCGAGCTCTATCTCCCGCACGTAACCCCAGGGGGCGAAACTCTCAGTATCGCGGAACACCTTGTCCCGTCCGTCAATCTCGACCCTTGCCTCGATTCGAAGCTCTCGCGCCTCATCGGGCACATCGCAGGGAATCTCAAACTCGAGGGTGAGCGTGTCGCCGGCGGCTATCGTGTATCCGGTATCGTCGGCCAGTTCCTCCAGGTACTCCCAGGCGTTTCCCCGGAGTTGCCAGTAGACGTTGCTGGTCACGCCCAGTACCGTGACCTCGACCTCACTGCTGTTCTCGATGGTCACCGTGCTGAGCACCGCGCCTTCGACCGCCTCCGCCTCCACTTCCACGTCGATGCTGGGTTGGTCGTCGTTCCCATCTTCTTCATCGTCCTCATCTTCGTCGTC
>CAZLPP010000014.1:0-6863 GCA_964561465.1 uncultured Dehalococcoidales bacterium | reverse complement strand
CGATGCTGGGTTGGTCGTCGTTCCCATCTTCTTCATCGTCCTCATCTTCGTCGTCTTCATCCTCATCATCGTCGTCGCCCCCTGGCTTGCCGGCCCACTCGGGCTTGCCCTTTCTCACGCTGTCCTGCGTCTGCTCTTGCAGCCGGTACAGCTTGCCTTCGCCGCTCTCGGTGAGCTGCGGCTGGAGGATGTACTTGCCGCTGTTGCCGGCCTCGTGCACGCTCACGTCGAAGACGTACTCGGTCGACTTTCCTTCCTCTTCGTCTCCGACCGTGACCGGGGCGTTCACCTGCAGCTTGCCGGAGGGGAGCTGTACAACGAGGGTTTCTCCCTCCTCAGGATCCAACGGTATGCCGTAGACCTCATCGACGTAGAGGAATACCTTGTTGTACGTACCCTCGGGAACGTAGCCTTCCCAGAGGGCTATCGCGTTCTCATCGACGAGCGGCACGAGGTTGAGCTGGACGGGCTCGTCGAAGAGATACTCGACTACTCCTCCCTCACCCCCCGGGACGAATCCGACGCCGGAGACCAGTACCCAAAGCTCGGAGAAATCGCCGATGTCGTTCGCTTCGTCGCTGACGAGGAGCCGGAAGCTGGGGGCCGACGGCCCCGCAGATGCTACCACCGCTTCGACTCCGCCGGCCTCGATGGGGGAAGTCGTGTCAGAAGCGCCAGGTGCAACAGATGTCTCTTCCGCCCCGCCGGTTGCCGACGGCTCGGTCGGCTCTTCCGGCGCTACGCCGTCCTGACCTGCTGGCGCCTGCGAAGCCGGCGCGCAGGCTGTCAGTACCAGTAGAAAGGTGAGTGTGGCCGCAACGAACGCTCTGTTCTTGCTCATGAGTGTGCTCCCGCAGGCCTCAGTTTGATGTGAGCTGCTCTGTGTAGGACAACGCGCATTGCGGTGGTTTGTCAGCCTTCGGTGCCTCCAGGATTGCTAGAATGAACGGTTGCGCTGGAGGGAACCTTGCCGGATAGGGCCGAACAACTGGGGAGCGCGCCGCTCCCCTCATTGCTGCTTCGACTGAGCGTCCCGAGCGTCGCCGCGACCGTGGCGACGAGTCTCTACAACGTCGTCGATACCCTCTTTGTGTCGTGGCTCGGCCACCAGGCCATCGCCGCGCTGGCCGTCGTCTTCCCCTACCAGATCATCGTCATCGCGGTGGGCGTCGGCACCGGAGCCGGCGTGAGTGCGCTGGTCTCGCGCCGCTTCGGTGAGGGCGACATCGAGGCCGCCAATCACGCCGGGGGGCAGGTCTTCTTTCTCAGCGCTTGTTGGGGCGTGCTCTTTCTGTTCCTGGCGGCCGGCTTCGCCGAGCCCATCCTTGCTGCCCTTGGGGCGACGCCGGATATCACGGAGCAGGCCCGCCTCTATCTCATCATCACTTCGTGCGGGGCGCCGGCGCTGGTCTTCATCCTCGTGGCCGGCAGCCTCATCCGCGCTTCCGGCGACGCCGTCAGGCCGATGGTGATGATGATTGCCGCCAGCGTACTCAACATGGTGCTCGACCCGTTCCTCATCCTCGGCATCGGCCCGTTCCCGGCTCTCGGCATCCGTGGCGCGGCCCTCGCCACTGTTGTCGCCCAGTGCATCGGCGCGCTCATCGGCCTGTACTATCTCCTGGGGTTACGGACGTCCTTCCGCATTCGCTCTTCCCACGTCCGGCCCGATCCGCGACTCATCGCGGATATCTGCCGCGTCGGCATGCCCGCCTCAGTCCAGGAGGTGACCGAGAGTCTGGCCTTCATCTGCTTCAACCGGGTGCTCTCGGGGTACGGTTCCGTTGCACTCGCTGCCATCGGCATAGCCATGCGGGCGGCCGACCTCGCATTCATGCCTATCATCGGAGTCTCCAATGCGCTGCTGCCCGTGGTCGGCTACAACTTCGGAGCAGGCAACGAGAAACGCCTCTGGTCTGCCGTTCGTCTCTCCTGCATCGGCATAATGGCCGCGATGGCCATGCTGACCGTCGTCTATGAGGTGTTTGCACCCCAGATTGTCGGCCTCTTCAGCCATGACTCCGAGGTCGTCGCTGCGGCCGTCCCAGCCCTGCGAATCGGAATGGCCAGCATCGCGCTCATCGCTCCCAACGTGATGTTCGTGGCAACGTTCCAGGGACTCTGCATGGGGAAGACCGCCCTGTTGCTCGCCCTCACGCGTCAGTTCCTGGTCTTTGTCCCCCTGGTCTACCTCTTTGAGCACCTCTGGGGCCTGACCGGGGCGTGGGTGGCCATGCCCGCGTCGGACACACTCGGCTTCATCATCTCCTTCGGGTTCATCTACCGGCAGTACCGGCTCCGCCAGCAGACCGGAGTCGGAGTGACGCATCAACCAGACCCGGTCGCCCGGTCCGACCGGAAGACCTGACGGCCGCCTGCGTCCGTGCCTGTCCGTGAGCGCCCTTTCCTGTCCGTGCGAGTCCGGCTCAGGCCACGTTGTTCCGCGTCTGGAACCATGGCCGCCGGAATGAGAAGAGGCCTCCCGTCTTGCGGCGGGAGGCCTCTCAACTACCCGAGCGATGTCTGTCAGGCGGTCTTGCGGAACTCGGCCATGAAGGCGACCGTCTTCTGGATGTCTTCGAGCGAAACGGCGTTGTAGATGGAGAAGCGGATGCCGCCGACCGAGCGGTGGCCCTTCAGTCCGAGGAGCCCCTGCTTCTTGGCGTCGGCAACGAACTTCGCCTCAAGCTCCTCGCTGGGCAGTCGCATCGTGACGTTCATCCAGCTCCGGCTGCCCTTGTCGGCCGTGCCCTTGTAGAAGTCGGGTGCGGCATCGATGGCGCTGTAAAGCAGGTTCTTCTTGGCCTCGTTCATCTTCTCCACACCGGCGAGGCCGCCCTTGCTCTTGATCCACTCCAGCACCAGCTTCATGATGTACACGCCGAAGACCGGAGGAGTGTTGAAGAGCGACTTGCTGTCAGCGTGCGTCTTGTAGCTCAGGATGGTCGGGACGTTCTTCTTGGCGGTCGCGAGGAAGTCGTCGCGAACGGCTACCAGCGTCACGCCGGCTGGGCCGAGGTTCTTCTGCGCACCGGCGTAGAACAGCGCGAACTGCTTGTAGTCGAGCCGCCGCGAGGCCACATCAGACGAAACGTCGGCCACCAGCGGGACCTTGCCGGTCTTCGGGAACTCCCAGAACTGCGTGCCCTCGATAGTGTTGTTCGAGCAGAGGTGGAGGTAGGCCGCATCGGTCGGATACTTGATCTCGCTCATCGCCGGCACGCGGCGGTACTTCTCTTCCTTGGAGGAGAACGCCACGTGCACCTTCGCCACGTTCTGCGCTTCCTTCATCGCTTTGAAGGCGAACTCGCCGGTATCCACGTAGGCCGCCGTCTGGCCGTCGGCCACGAAGTTCATCGGTACCAAGGCGAACTGGGTTGACGCACCGCCGCCCAGGAAGAGCACATGGTAGTCCGTACCGAGTCCGAGCACCTCGCGCACCAGCGCGATCGTCTGGTCGTTGACCGCCTCGAACTCCTTGGAGCGGTGAGAGCTCTCCAGGATGGAGATGCCGGTACCCTGATAGTCGAGCAACTCGGCCTGCGCCGCCTTGAGTACCTCCAGCGGCAGAGCCGCCGGCCCGGGGTTGAAGTTGACGTTTCTGGTAGCCATCTGTCTCCTCGCCTGCGCTTTCGTTGCGAAATGGACCGCATTGTAGTATAAGGGCGCCCCCGCTGTCCAAGGTCGAATGGCACCCGTTGCAGCGTCTCGGTCGCCCTCGTCGACACGTGTCGGCCCGGAGACGCCATTTCAAACTCTCCGGCTCGAGGCCCATGGTGCCGCACACGCGACGGTGGCATACTCTACCGGCGGCTCTCCGGAGCTGCTCCCGCACTGCGGGAAGCTCCGCAGGTGGCTGAAGGAGGGAAGATGAGCGCACCCCGTGCAACCCTGGGCATAGCCGGTCACGCCGGCATCGGTCACACCCACTGCCCCGGCGGTCTCATCCAGGACGACACGGCCGGCTTCGCCGTCGCCGCCGCCATCCTCAGGGATGAGCTGAAGGCGGACACACACGTCGCCAGAATTGAGGCCGAACCGGATGACGGCATCATCAGGGTATCGACCGTCGACGGCGGAACCGGCCAGGCTTCGCCGCGGCGTGGCGTCACGCCCGCCGAGGCCCGCATGATGCGGGATGTCGTCGGGCGAGACGCACTCTTCTGCCAGACGGTGCCGATCGAGGTCCTCGGGCGGATGTACGGCCAGGGAGTCCTCGAGACTCCTGTTGCTCTCGCCGCCGCCCTCGCCAATGCCGTCATCGATACGTTCCGGAAGAGGGCACCGGACCGGTTCTTCCTCACCATGGAGAGCGTCGCCACGAACAGCGGCCTCATCGGTGGCATGTCGTTCGAGCTCGGTTCCGTGAAGACCTCGGTGATGGCTGCGGTCAACGCGTCTTCATCCGGCATCGGGCCGAACGAGGACCTCGAGGGCAACGTGGCGCTTGGCTCCAGAGGGGAACTGATGAGGAAGCTCGGCATGCTCAGATGCCCGACGATCGTCCTCGAGGGTAAGGCCTATTCCCCGGCGCGGTCCGACGGCCTCCGCCGGCCCACGTTCCTGGTCAGGTGCCAGAGAGACCTCGACAACATCGTCGTGGCCGAGGCGCTGCGCGATTCGGCCAGAGAGTTGAGCCTCCCCGTCATCTTTGTGGAAGACGCCTTTCCACGCAACCCGGGCCTGCTCAAACGCAAGACGGCCGAGGTCGCGGATAGTATCGCGAGGACCGCTGAGAACCTGAAGCGGGCCGAGACGGGCTCAGAGAAGGTCGTCGTTGCCGCGGAGTTGGCGAGGCTCGTCAGCCAGGAGGTTGGCGGCGTCAGCTTCATGACCAACGGCGTACACGACGTTGTCAGGCAGGTCGGCCTCATCCCGGGGACGTCGGCCGTCCTCTCCATGCTCGTCACGAAGGAGTATCTCGCGCACTGGAAGATACCTCTGCTTGAGCAGGAAGACATCGACACAATGAAGCGCATCGTCCTCGGCGCGGTGCCTCGGATTGCGTCGCGTCTCGACCGAGCGAACGAAGTCCTGGACAGGCTGTACGAGGACCTTGCCCCGCTGGAGTCCCTGCTCGCCTAGGCTTCGGCGGTCATGCAGCGGCGAATCTGCTGTCGGCGCGGGCTGAGGACCTTGCGTATATAATGGACCCGACTGTGAGACGTGCTGTTGTCCGTTCTGTCTCTATCCTCGCCGTAGCGGGCGTGCTTGCCTCCGCCGGTGTCGCCCTGGCCCAGAGCCAGGACCAGTTGCTGGTGGTGGACGGCGCCGGCATCTTCGACGACCGCATCGTGGAGGTGCAGACGGCGGCGGAATGGCTTCAGACGACGGGCGCCGACGTCCGCGTGCGGACCATTGCGTCGTTCAACGGGTTCGGCAACCTGGACCTGTACGAGCAGGACCTCGAACGGCGCAGCCCTTCCTGGCTCGGACCGGATGGCAACCGCAAGAACAACCTCATCGTCATCATCATCTGCCTGCAGGGCGGCGGACAGACGGGGCTCTACTACGGCGAGTACTGGGAAGACATCCTCGACAGGAGCTGGAACAGCCTCATGTCGGACGTGATGAATCCCCTCTTCCGCGAAGGTGACTACGCCGGCGGCGCCGTGGCCGGTCTGGATGCGATCGGCAGGCTCATCGAGGAGGGAGGTTCGTCCGGGGTCGTGCCGCAGGGGTCGGGGATGTCGACCCTCGCGGCGGTGCTGCTCTCACTCGTGGCGATGGCTGCCATCATCATTGGCCTCGTGCTCATCACGAGCCACCGGCGGAGCAGGGCCCGGCGGGCCGGACTGCGGCAGAAGGCGCTGCTGGCCAGGCAGGGCGCCGCAGCGGGTATCAACGAGCTCATTGAAGCGGCCCAGATGCTGGACATCAAGGTGGATGTCACGGCCAGCAGGGTGGCGCCCGAGGACGCCGCGCCGCTCCGCAGCGGACTCGCCGAGGCACGGCGATTGATTGACATAAGTTCCCAGAGGTACAGTGAGCTTTCCCACAGCGCAGCAGACCCCACGAACCCGAAGCTGGGTGAAGCTGAGCTGGCCGCCATTGAGCCGGAGTTCCGCGGCATCCTGGAGAATCTCCGGCAGGCGCGGGAATCCGTCAGGGCAGTCGATGGGCGGGTGAGCGCTTTGCAGCAAATGATGGACGGCTTCCCTGTGCGGGTTGCCGAAGTGGATGCGGCGATGGAACGGGCAACCATCAAGCATGATGAGTTGAGCCGGGCCGGCTTCAATACGGCGTATGCCATCGACCTGCTTGCAAGGGGGCGCGTCACGCTTGCCATGGCCCACGACCTCGCATCCAGGAAGCGGTTCAGGGAGGGTGCGGAGTACGTTGGCCTGGCCGGCGCACAGGTCCAGCAGTCGATCCAGGTAGCTGAGGAGTTGCCTCAGAAGAAGAAGGAGGCGGAGGCGGCTGTTCCGGCACTGGCGACGCGCATCATGCAGGTGAAGGCCGCAATCGAACGGGGCAGAGCGTTGTTCGAACGGTTGTCCGCCGAATATGCGGAGACCACCTGGGTGGCGGTCCGAGGCAATGGCACGGAGGCCGAGAACCGGGTCGACTGGGCGGAAGATGCGCTGGAGGAGGCCAGGGCGGCTGCCGGGCCGGAGCGGCAGGAGTGGCACCGGGCGCTCGAACTGGTCGCTGGCGCGAGTGGCTCGCTTGCCGAGGCTGAGGCACTCGTAGCCTCCATATCCGAGCTTGAGGTCAGCCTGCTGGCGGCGCGGCGGGACTCGGCGGGCGAGATAGCTGCGGCGCAGGCCGATGTTACCAGGGCCTGGGAGTTCATCAACCGGTACGATGAGGACATCCGCGAGAGCCTTGAGGATGACCTTCGCGCTGCGGAGGCGACCATC
>CAZLPP010000013.1:35627-39675 GCA_964561465.1 uncultured Dehalococcoidales bacterium | reverse complement strand
GCGGACCTGGAGGTCATCGAGGAGCGGAAGCCGCGACCGGTGCTCAACGTAGGCCCCGGCAAGGCGGGGAGCGGAGCTGTCGCCCGGGCAGGCATTGCCGCATTGCTACGCTTCGGTGCCCGGCTCGCGCCATCTCGCTTCAGGGCGGATGAGTACGACGTGGTCGTTGTCGGCACCCCCGTCTGGGTCGGCTCGGTTACGCCTCCGGTGCGGAGCTACCTCAGGCGACAGCGCATGCACTTCCGTAGCGTGGCCTTCTTCTGCACGGCCGGCGAGCCCACGACGGTGCGCGCCTTCCGCCAGATGGCAGAGCTCGTCCACCGGCAGCCTGTAGCCTGCATCGCCTTGAAGGCGGAGGATGTGAGGTCCGGCGCGTACGAGGACATGCTCGCCGGCTTCATCGAGGCCATCGAGCGCTCGTGTCTTATGCTCCCCGCGCGGGAGAGCGCATAGGCGCCGGCCTCAGCCCCGGCCGTCGAGGCCGAGGACGAACGCCTGAGCGTCGCGCAGGTCCTGCTCGTTCGGGTGCCCGCGGGAGAAACCGCCGAAGATGCGCCACGGACCGTAGGTATCGTAGCCCCGACAGGAGAACTCCCCGGCGATGTTGAAACCGCGCTCGAGGAGCGCCGCCCTCATCCGCCGGTGGTAGTCGCGTCCCGCGAGGCGCGCCGGCCGGTCGCCAGTTCCGCTGGTGGAGAAGATGAACGCCGGTCGCCCACGGCCGGCGCCGAGACTCCCGGCGAAGTCGAGCGCCGTCTTGTGGTGGTGGCCGAAGAAGATGCCCGAGCCGACGCCCAGCAGGGCGCAATCCTCTGCAAGGCGCAGGGCCTCGTCGCCCGGCTCGAGCACGCGGCCGCCGCAGGCCGCTGCCATCGCCTCAGCAACCTTGCGGGTGTTGCCGTGGTGCAGCGACGTGCAGACGATGACGACGTCTCGCGGCGTCTCGCTCAGGGCCTGCATCCTTCCGGCGCTATCGCCAGAACGGGCACGCGGGAGTGTTGCAGCACCCGCCCGGTGACGCTCCCCATCGCCCAGCGCCCGATGCCTGACTCGCCGTGGGTGCTCATGGCGATGAGGTCGACTCCCAGCCTGTTCGCCTGCTCGAGGATGGCGTCGGCTGCGTTGCCCTCGACGACGACCTGCTCGATGCCGCCACAGTGCTGGCTGAGCCCTGTGGCGATGTACGACAAGTACTCTTGGGCGGCGCGCTTCGACTCGCTCTGCACCTTTCGTGCTTGTTCGTCACCGAGAACGGAGACCGCGCTGGGGGAGAACGGTTCCACCACCCGTAGGAGAACGACCTTGGGGACTCCGCATGCCCTGGCGAGAAGCCGGACGTGATCGAGCGCGCATTCCGACTGCTTCGAGCCGTCGAGCGGGACGAGCACCTTCTGGTATGCTGCCATCGGATTGCCCTCCTTCTCTCTCTCCGCGCTGAGTATGGAAGGGGAGACGGCGACGGAGCGCGGAGATGCCTGAGACGAGTATAGCGACCGTGCCGCGCGGGGTCAAAGCGGACCGTCCGCCCCCTATCCTAGCTTTGTGCGGGCCGCCGGCTGCGTCGCTGGAAGTAGACGAGCAGCGCCGCGGCCACTCCCAATACGGCGGGCACCGCCACGGCGAGCCGTCCGGGGCCTGTCCCGTCGCCTGACGGAGTCCCGGGCGTCGGCGGCTCACCGCCCCAGAAGACCTCGAGGTACGGCCTGAAGCCTTCGCCCTGCTCGTAGGAGTAGAGCTTCAACTCGTTCTCGCTGCGCACGTCAGGAGGAGGGTCGTTCTCGTAGTCACGTCGCTCGAGCAGGATCAGCCTGGTCACGCCGTCCGTGCGCACGACCTCTCCAGGTCGCTCAAGGGGCAACTCGCGGTACGCCAGCTCGTGTGTCCAGCCGCCTGTGTCGACTCTGCCGCAGACGGGCAACGCCTCCTCGGGCAAGGCATAGTCCTCGGGAACGAGCGGCTGGTGTGGGTAGCTGTCGGTGCCGCTCAGAACGTAGAGCCCGGTATCATCGAGGTCGCCTGTGCACTTGGCATAGATGTGCAGCACGGCGCCGGTCACATCCGCGTCGTCGGGCAGGGCCGAGGTGTCGAAGAAGAGGTAACCCCGGTAGATGACGTCCGGTCTGGTGTTGACCTTGACGAAACGCAACTCGTCGTACAGCTCCGCCGGACCCTGCCAGTCCCTCAGCGCATCCCAGTCGCCGGAGCCGCTCAGCTTGAGGTGTCCGTCGTCGGGCGTGGACTCGAAGACCATGCTCCCGGCCCGGGTATCAGAGGCGTGCGCCGCGGGCGCAAGCAGCAGCGAGAGCAGCAGGGGAATCGCGGCAGAGAGCCTTCGCCATACGGGGCGCTTCGTATCTGTCTCCGGTCGGAACATGGTGCTCGAGGGCATGGCGTGAAGCCATATTGTATACTCGCCGGTGCGTGTGCGGGCAATCTGGCGGGGTCGTTGCGGCGATTGGACGGCATGCCCGCGTCCCATGAGGCGCTTCGAGAGGAGGGTTCATGCACTCGGTGACGGTGCTGGCGACGCTTTCCGACAACTACACCTGTGTGCTGGAGCGGGACGGTCGTGCGGTGGTCATCGACGCCGGAGAGGCGTCACCGGTGCTGCGCCATCTGAGGACTACCGGCTCGAAGCTCGAGGCCGCGCTCGGTACGCACGGTCACTTCGACCACACCGGCGGCAATGCGGAGCTTGCCGAGAGGACCGGCTGCGCGGTGTTGCCGCCGGGGGCCGCCGCCGCGGAACGGGACGGCCGGTTGATTGCCGGACCCTTCGCGTTCACCGTGCTGCGAACCCCCGGGCACTCGGCTGACTCCGTCTGTCTCTTCCTGCCGGGCGGCGACGGGATGCCGGGTGATGTGTTCACCGGCGACACGCTCTTCGTCGGTGGCTGCGGCCGGCTGCTGACTCGCTCCCCTGAAACGATGTGGGCGTCGCTCCAGGTGCTGGCCCGATTGCCGGGCGAGACGCGGGTCTATCCCGGACACGACTATACCCTTGAGAACTTCGAGTTCGCGCTGACGGTGGAGCCGGAGAACGAGGTCGTGAAGCGACGCCTTGAGCAGGTTCGCGCCCTCGTGGAGGCCGGCAGGCAGGCTGTCCCATCGACGATTGAGCAGGAGCGCGCGACGAATCCCTTCCTCCGCGCGGCGGAGCCGGCCATGAAGGCAGCCCTCGGCATGCCGGGCGCCTCGGATGTCGAGGCGTTCGCCGAGCTGCGCCGGCGCAAGGACCGGTTCTAGTCCGCCGAAGCGGAGTTGCGCGCCGGATACGAGTGCTCTGATGCTTCTGCGGATGACCGCAGCGCTCTTCAACAGGCTGTCACGCCTGCCCAAGAGCGTCGTCAGGGATTGGCCGGGTGTTGCGGCCTATGGTCGCCCCTTGCTTTCGTAGATTGGATCCGAGGCCGACAGTCCAGCAGCCGACACCGAACATCACGCGTATGCGGTGTGTGTGACGGGCCTTGTGGAGCACCCCCTCCCTTGCGGAGCGCTCGCAGGGCGTCGCTGCCTACCGCAGCAGTCCCCAAAGGACGTGCCAGACCAGGTCCGTGGCGGTGTGTACCGTCACGGCGGCGAGGTAGCCGCTTCTGCGCAGGAAGTGCGCCGCCACGAGGGAGAGCGTGCCGTTCAGCAGGAATATCTCGCTGATGATTGTGGTGGGGATATCCTGGAAGCTGCTGACCTGCAGCAGCAGCATGATCGAGGGGATGTGGCCGGCGGCGAAGAACATGCCCGAGAACATCGCCGCGGTCCAGTACACCGCGGCCTCCTGAGCACCCTTAAGCACCACCCGCGAGATGAACCATACGAGGGCCGGTATGAAGAACAACCGGAAGATCATCTCCTCGCCGATGCCCGCCGAGAAGGAGGCGAGCAGGGACGTGGGAAACGGCGGGTGCGGCAGCGGCCCCAGGCTGTGGAACCGGGCGAAGATGTTGTCGACCACGATGAAGAGCAGGCCCAGCCACAGCCCTGCGATGCCGGGGATGACGAAGCGCTGCTTCGCCGGCACGAGCGGGTCCAGCAGGTCGGGATAGCCGAG
>CAZLPP010000013.1:11649-35527 GCA_964561465.1 uncultured Dehalococcoidales bacterium | reverse complement strand
TAGCCGAGGCCGCCGTAGAAGATGAGCACCGAGCCGGACGCCACGAGCGCAATCTGCTCAATGGGCACGGTCGTCTCAGGGATGCTCGTGGGAAGCCCTTGCGGCAGGTAGGCGGATGCCGCGGCAAGCGCCGCGACGACCACAACAAGAGCAAAGAACAGGCGTGTGGACCGCCCCGCGTCTGTCATCGAACGCGTATTCTACCGCACCGTGGCGGTCGAGCGGTACACGGGCGACTTGCGCCGACCTGACTGCCGCCGGAATCGGCGCCCGTCACCGGCATTCCGGCGGGATGTGCGAATCGCGCTCCACGAGAGCGTATTGACGTGACCGACCGTGCACGGTTAGAGTTGTGCGCGCCAACTGCCGCCCGGCTGACTTGCCCCGCCGGCGCTTTCGCCGTGCGAAGAGCGCTGTGGCAGACCGTCGGGACGTGCGAACACGAAGGGGGACGTGAATGAGAAGGATGACCTGGCTCCTGCTTGTCGCCGTGCTGCTCGTCGGCCTTATGCCTGCCGGCTGCAGCAAGCAGAGCGGGAAACTGCAAGTTGCGACTGACGCCACCTGGCCTCCGTTCGAGTATGTCAACACCAACACCAAGGCGATCGAGGGCTTCGATATCGATGTCATGACGGCCATCGCGGCGAAGGCCGGCCTCGACATCGAGTTCGTCAACGTCGCCTGGGACCCGCTGCTTGCCGGCATGGCCCAGGGGACCTACGACATGGCCATCTCGTCCATCACCATAACTGAGGACCGCAAGAAGGACATGCTGTTCTCGGATGAGTATTTCGCGGCGGGACAGATTATCACCGTCCGCATCGATGAGAAGACCATCACAGGTCCGGACAACCTTGCCGGAGTGGTCGGAGCGCAGATAGGCACCACGGGCTCGTTCGAGGTTGAGAAGAGGCCCGCGGCCACGCTCAAGACCTACGACGACATCGGGTTCGCTTTCCAGGACCTCATGAACGGTCAGATCGCCGCCGTTGTCTGCGACAATCCTGTGGCTCTCGGCTATGTCGGCGCGAACGCCGGCAAGATCAAGACGGTCGGCGGCGTGTTCACCGACGAGTACTATGGCATCGCCGTCGCCAAGAGGAATGCCGACCTCCTGCCCAAGCTGAACTCTGCCATCGCCGCCCTCAAGGCGGAGAAGAAGTTCGACGAACTATCGAAGAAGTGGCTCCAGTAGGTAGACCTTGTCACCGTTAGGCCAGTTGAGGAAGCCGGGCGGGTCCTCCGCCCGGCCCCACACGCCGGACGAGGAAATCGCCCGGGCCAACGCACAGTTGAGCCGGGTGGATGGGGCCGCCCTGGGGTACCGGCTGGACCCGTGGTGGTGGCTCGTTGCAGCCGTCGCCGGCATCATCATCCTGCTCATCGTTCTCCGCTCTGATCCCTACCTGGACATCCTCGTCTTCGTCCGCGACGGCCTTGTCGTCACCATCGTCCTGACACTGCTGTCGTTCGTGTTCATCATCTTCCTCGGTCTGCTCGGCGGGCTGGGGAGGATATCGAAGAACCGCATCGTCTACTTCGTCACCTCGCTCTACGTCGAGGTCGTCCGCGGCATCCCGCTCCTGGTGCAGCTCATGTGGTGGTACTTCGCCGCCCCCGTGGTCATCCAGGCCATCGGCGTCTCTCTCAACATCTCTTCCATGGCGCAGTACAGGGCGAATGCCATCGTCCTGGCGGTCATCGGGCTGGTCATCTGCTACGGCGCCTATATGACGGAGATCTTCCGTGCCGGCATCCAGAGCATCCACAAGGGACAGATGGAAGCGGCGCGCAGCCTCGGCATGAACTACCTTCAGGCGATGCGCCATGTGGTGCTGCCGCAGGCGATGCGCGTCGTCCTGCCGCCGGTGGGCAACGAGTTCATCATGCTGCTGAAGGACACCTCGCTGGTCAGCGTGGTTGCGGTGGCGGACCTCACCCGGCGCGGCCGCGAGTTCATGGCGGTGCACTTCAACCCCATCGAGGTCTGGATGCTGATCGCCCTGCTGTATCTCGTCATGACCCTCTTCTCGGCCAGAGTGCTCACCTGGCTGGAGAAGCGGAGGACGCAGGGGGGTATGTAGTGCCGAAACCCATCATCCGGATGAAGGACGTGCACAAGCACTTCGGGCGTGTGCACGCGCTGCGCGGCATCAGTCTCGACGTTCTGCCGGGAGAGGTCGTGGTTATCCTCGGTCCCTCGGGCTCGGGCAAGTCCACGCTGCTGCGTTGCATCAATCACCTGGAGGAGAACGACTCCGGCACCGTCATTGTGGACGGCATACGCCTCAAGGCTGCGGGCGACATCAACGCCGTCCGCCGCGAGGTGGGCATGGTCTTCCAGTCGTTCAACCTCTTCGGGCACCTGACCGTGATGGAGAACCTGACCCTGGCGCAACGGGTCGTCCGCAGGCGGCCCCTGGCCGAGGCGAAGGCGACCGGCATGGAGCTTCTGGCGAAGGTTGGCATTGCCGAGAAGGCGGACTGCTATCCGCACCAGCTCTCAGGCGGCCAGCAGCAGCGCGTCGCCATCGCCCGGGCGCTGGCGATGAATCCGAAGATAATGCTCTTCGACGAGCCTACGAGCGCCCTCGACCCGGAGATGATCAAAGAGGTGCTGGACGTCATGCTGGCGCTCGCCCGCGAAGGCATGACCATGGTGGTCGTCTCTCACGAGATGGGCTTCGCCCGCGCGGCGGCCACCCGCTGCATCTTCATGGACGAAGGGCAGATAGTCGAAGAGGCGCCGCCCGACAAGCTGTTCTCGAATCCCGAGAAAGAGCGCACGAAGGCCTTCCTCTCGAAGGTGCTGTAGCTCCCTTCGCCGCTCCCCGGCATCACCTGTTCCGGTCGACCTGGGACAGCCGCTCCACAACCACCCGCCGGACCTCTTCGAGCCATGTCCGACGCTGTTCCTCGGTGCTGGTGATGACGACGCTGAACGTCCGGCGATAGAAGTTGTCGACGCCGCACAAGCCGAAGATGCAGTTCTTCCAGATGGTCTCGAGGGGGTCGCCGAACTCGCGCTGCTCCCTGCCGGCCTCGGTGTTGGCCGTGTTGAAGACGATGGCTGTCCGCGCTCTGAGCAGGCCGCGGGGCACGCCCTCGCCGGAATCACCTTCTAGGAACTCGTAGGCGACCCCGGGCCGTATGACGCGGTCTACCCAGCCCTTCAGGACCGCCGGAGGCTGGCCCCACCAGTTCGGGTGGACGACGATGATGGCGTCGGCCTCGGCTATCTCGCGGCAGTGCGTCTCGATTGCCGGCGGAAGCGGGGCGCCAGACGGTATCTCCTCCGCCGGCACGAGCGCGTCGAATCCCTCCGCGTAGAGGTCGTGAAAGCGGACCTCGTGTCCGTTCTCGCGCAACGTTTCGACCACCGCCGCAGCTATGGCGTGATTGAAGCTCCTCTTGTCGGGATGCCCCAGTATCACAGACGTCTTCATGCTGTTGGTGCACCTCCGTGCTGCGCCCGTGTGACGAGGACGCTCCCGTAGGGGCCGGTCTCAGACCGGCCCGCCGGCCGCACCGGCGTCACATCGCGTCGCAGGGGCGGGCATTCCTGCCCGCCCCTGCGCTCAATCATTGAGTATCAGCCACCGGCGACTACATGCCGTACAGTTCAGGGTTCTTCCGCACCAGCTCGACGAAGTCCTTCACGATGGCGTCGATGGTGTTGTACTTCGGCTGCCAGCCCCACTCCTCCCGCGCCTTGGAGTCGTCGAGTGCGTCGAAACGCATCGTCGCGAAGTACTGCACCACGACAGGGTCGGGGTTGTACGTGACGACCGCGTTTGGTATCAGCTTCTTGATGGCGACCTCGATCTCGCGGGGTGTGGCCGACTTGTTGACGCCGGCGATGTTGTAGTTCAGCATCTTGATGCGCTCCATCGGCGCATCCGAGATGGCGCAGAACGCCGCGGCCGTGTCCTTGAAGTAGATGAGCGGCAGGCCGCGGTCGGCGGGGCCGTAGCACTCGTAGGGCTTGCCCATCGCCGTCGCCTGTATCATCCACGAGTTGTACTGGCCGATAGCCCGCGTCTTGATGCCGGGACCGACCAGCGACGGTATCCGCACCGAGCGGAAGTCCGTTCCGAACTTCTTGCGGTAGAACCGTCCGAGCAGCTCGTTGTAGACCTTGCAGCTCCCGTACATCGTCGTCGGCCGCTGCAGCGTCGTGTCCGTGATGGCCGGCTGGTCGTTGATGTCCAACCCGAAGGTGCCGGTGGTGCTGGCCAGGATGAGCTTGTTCGGACCGAACAGGCGCACCGCCTCGAGCATGTTCATCGTGCCCACGACGTTCACCTGGAACGCCGCCCAGGGGTTTGCCTCCGAGGGCAGGCTCAGCATCGCCGCGAGGTGGTAGACGCAGTCGAAGTTGTTGCCCTTGAATACGTTCATCACCTCGGGCCAGTTGGTGATGTCGCCGAGCACGATCTTCGGCTTCCGTGCTGCCTTGTCCCACCGGCTGGTCGGCGCCCTGTCGAAGACGACTACCTCCTCACCACGCTCGAGAAGCTGGTCGACGAGACACCCTCCGATGAACCCGGTGCCTCCTGTGACGAGTTTGGCCATGTTGGAACACCTCCTTTGCTGGTCGTCCGGCACCGCATCTGTCTCCCGTCTCCTCACAGAGGAAGGCTTGAGAGAACACCCCGCGCGTGCCGGAGGCGTGTGCCGTGACGCACGCCATTATCGCACGTCTGGATTGCCTAGAACACCGCCGCCTGGATGGGAGTGGGGATGGGAGCGGCACTGCGCGTTGGCGGGTGCCGGTCGTGCCCGGATTGCCGCGTTGGGCGGGGCGGACCCTCAGGCGGATCGTGGCCGGTAGACCCGGCGTTGCGCCACCCGGATGAGGATGGCCGCGCTGACCAGCACGATGCCGGCGATGCAGGCGACCTCGACGGCCCGGTCGGGCGTCGCCGCGTCGGCTGTCCGCTTCAGCAGGATGCCGATGAGGGCCCAGTCGACGACCAGGCAGAAGTAGATGTCGCCACGCCTGAACGCCATGGCCAGGGCGATGATGATTGCCACGGCGATGACGGCGACCGCCCAGAACTGCTCGCTCAGCCCGAACGCATCCCACTTGACGGAGACGAGCAGCGCCGACACGTTGGCGATGGTCGCCACCGTTATCCAGCCGAGGTAGACGCTGAACGGCAGGTGGCACAGGTACCGCTCACCCCGCGGTGCCGCCGCCGCGCCTATGCCAAGCCGCATGTAGACGAAGAGCAGGCAGGCGAGCAGCACCAGCATCAGCGCCAGCGAGAGTGGCAGTTGCTCATAGTGCCAGGCGAGTATCCAGCCCGCGTTCGCCAGGCAGGAGACGAAGAACCAGATTCCGATCCTGTCGGCCGGGGTCGGGCCTCCGCTCATGCGCCGCCCCATCAGCCACTGGTACACGACGAACGCTGTCAGCAGGAGGTAGATAAGACCCCAGATGGCGAAGGTCAGACCCGCAGGCACGAAGAGGTTATCGTACCTGTCGGACACGGCTGCCGTCGTGATTCCGTTGATGGGCAGGGCGTTGGCCATGCCGTTGAGCGCCAGCATCACCGCCAGTCCGACCGTGTTCAGCACCGGCAACCCGTATCTGCTGCCTGTCATCGTTCTCCCTCCACTCCCTCCGTACGTGTCTAGCGTATGCCGGCAAAGTCCGTGGCGCAACCTGTGCCCCTCTGCTCGGAGTGCAGCACAGGTCTGGCGTCGGGTGGTTGCGCGCGGATACAATCCGTGTCGACCGGCGCGAAGGGAGAGCATGCAGACGCGAGAAGCTGCCGGACTGGAGAGCCTCGTCAGGCTGGACCGGGCCCATGTGCGGCCGGCCTCGGCGATGCTTGCGCGCTCTTTCCGAGACTACCCCCTGCTGGCGTACGTCGTTCCGGACGCGACCCGGCGGGAGCGGGAGGCGTTCTACTTCTGCCAGTACGACCTGTACTACGGTTTCCGCTATGGCGAGGTCTACGCTACCTCTCCTCAGATGGAGGGGGTGGCTGTGTGGGTGCCCTCTGACTACTTGCCTATGACCACGGCCCGCATCCTGGGCGCTGTACCCTGGTCTGTCACATGCGGCTTCGGCAGGAGGGTGGGTCGCAAGCTGCTCGGTCCCGGCCGGCATATCGATGCGCGTCACGCGGCGCTGGCGCCGTTCCCTCACCTGTTCCTCTCCCTGCTCGGCGTGGCGCCGGAGGAACGCGGGCAGGGCCACGCGGGCGCGCTGCTCCGCCCGATGTTCGCCCGCCTCGATGCACACGGGCTGCCTTGCTACCTCGAGACCATGGACGAACGCAACGTCGCCCGCTACGAGCACTTCGGCTTCAGGGTGCTTGAGCAGTCGGCCGTTCCCTGCACGTCCCTGACCTCCTGGGCCATGCTGCGCGGCGACTCC
This sequence comes from uncultured Dehalococcoidales bacterium, assembly GCA_964561465.1. Taxonomy (GTDB): domain Bacteria; phylum Chloroflexota; class Dehalococcoidia; order GIF9; family AB-539-J10; genus SKVJ01. The sequence goes on along the minus strand of CAZLPP010000013.1, from coordinate 29,136 downwards.
CTGCCTGCGAAGTAGCCGTCGCCACGATCTCGGCGAGCGTATCCGCCCCGCCGCAATGTCAGACCTCCGCCTCTGCACGCCGCCCTGACGGGCGCCTGCGGGCGGATTCTGATTTGAACGTGCAATGAGTATGGAGTCCCTGCACGCAGCCGCACGGCCCGGCGCCGCGCCCTATGACTCTCTCACCTGAACCCTGAGCAAGATCGGGCGGATGGCTGCACTGAACGCGAGGGCAAGTGTGAGCATGGTGAGGGCGCCCAGGTAGGGATCGGGTGTTGACGAGGAGAGCCCCATTGCCGCGACTACCCCGCGGCCCACGGCTCGGAGCAGTGCTCCGTCGGTAGCCACGTTGAGCATCCCAAGAATCGGGCCAAGCACGAATGGCGCCGCAATGAGCGCGATTCTCGCGTTCCGTCCGGTCACCCGAAGGACGAGGTATGTGAACCACCCCACGAATGCAAGCAGGAGGAAGGCCGCGAATTCCCACGTGATTGTGCTCAGGACGTCCGCGCGGCCGTACAGCAACTGGTACAGCACCGAGGTTCGCGCGAACACGAGGTTCGCGGATATGAACGCCGCGACTATCAGGGCCCACGCCGCCGCCATCGCTGCCAGCGTCAGGCACACGGCGATGAACTGTGTCCTGCGCGAGACCCCGTGGTACAGCAGGAACCTGAATCCGTAGGGAGTCAGTATGGCTCCCATTGCCAATACCCACACCAGCGCGACTATATCGGTGGAGCCAATCGTGGCGTGCGGATCCGAGATGGACGTGAAGACCGGGACCAGGACCGACAGCAGGGCGTTGAACGCCAGTACCGCAGTGATGGACACCGTCTGCCATTTCAACACAGTCAGCGCGTAGAACTTGATGACTCTGTCATAGCGACCCATCGCTATTCCTCCTCGTAGTTCGTAAGGCCGACGAATACATCCTGGAGTCTCTTCGCGCTCATCTCGAGGCCGAGTTGCCGAATCATCCGGTTGTCCTCATCACTTCGTTCCTGCACGATTGTTGCTGCTTTCAGCCTGCCCAACGACTCCTCTCGGATCACGTTCTTGCCTGAAGAGTATCGATCGACCGCCTCCCCGGCTCCCGACACCGAGTAGGTTCTCCTGAGGAGAGGCTCGACCGGCTCGGCAAGGATGAGCTTGCCTTCGTCGAGGATGATGACCTCCTCGAAGATGCTCGCGGCCTCGTCGATGAGGTGTGTCGATACCAGCACCATTCGGGGATGCTCGCTGTAGTGGGCAAGCAGCTCCCGGTAGAGCATCTCCCGGTGGGTGGCGTCCACGCCAAGTACGGGCTCGTCGAAGAAGACGATCGGTGCGCCTGAAGACAGCGTTACGATGAAGTTGAATATGGAGTTGTACCCGGTGGACAATCCGCGCAGCCGCTTGTCCAGCGGCAGTCGGAACCGGCGCGCAAGGTCCTTTGCGTACTCTGTTTCGAAGCCGGGGTAGAACTCGCGGCTCCAACGGAATCCCTCCGCCACCTCCATCTCACCGGGATGCGCCACCTTCCCTGCCATGCAGCACACCCGTGACAGCACCCGGTCATTCTCCACGACCGTCTCGCCGTCGATCGTCACGGAACCCGAATCGGCTGTGACCCTGTTGGTGATGACGTTGATGAGGGTCGTCTTGCCCGCGCCGTTCCTGCCCAGCAGGCCATAGACGCGCTCACCCTCCAGAGTCACGGAGACATTGTCGAGGGCGTGAACGGCACCGTAGTGCTTGGAGACATCTTGAATCTGAATCGTGCTCATTCCGAACAACCCCCCTCAATCATCGACATGAGGTCTTCCTTCGACATGCCCAGACTGCGGCATTCCGCAATCAGCGGTACCACGTAGCTTTCGTAGAATGCGCTGCGTCTCTTCATTGCGATGGCCTCACGGGCACCCGGGCAGACGAACATGCCGATGCCGCGCTTCTTGTAGAGGATGCCGTCAGCGACGAGGAGGCTGACGGCCCGGTTGGTCGTGGCAGGATTCAGCTTCAAGGTCACCGCGAGTTCGATGGTCGACGGTATCTGCGTTTCCTCGGGGTACACCCCTCTCAGGACGCAATCCTCCAGCTCTTCCTTCAGTTGGAGGAAGATGGGCTTGTCCTCGCGTATCTCCAGTTCCACTGCGTCGTATCCCGTTGAGGCCCTTCCCGGATGTTGTGATGTTAGGTGGTTACCTACTTAAGTAGGGAACTATAACACGGCATGGCGACTGCGTCAAGTCCTGCGAAATCGTGCTGGAGTGGGGTCGCCACCATCCTCCGGAGTGCTCTCGTGCGGAATGCGCTATTGCGGCGGGTTTCCCGGCTGTGTGGTGTGTGGCGTGATCGCACTGACGGACGCCCGCCGCTCAGAGCCGAACGGCGCCGGGCCAGTCCTCACGCCGGCAGGCGGCCCAGAGCTTCTCCAGGTATGCGTGCGTGTACGCCTGCTCGATGAGGTGAAAGGCGTACGCGCCGCGCTCGGTGAGCCGGACAGTGTCGCCCTCTCTTCGTGCCATGCCGCTCAGCCCTAGGAGCGCGAGTGCGGCTCGGATGGTCCGCGGTGCGTCTCGACCGAAGAGCGCCCTGAATCGCGCCATGTCGATGTCCGTATCGTAGCAGCGCCAGAAGAGCCAGTACGCCATCCGGTCGCCTTCGTTCAGGTGGGTTGCCAGCGCCGGCGGCTCTCCATTGCCAGCGACCCTGATGTACTCGGGCACCGAAAACGTGTTGACGGTGAACCATTCGCCCAGGCGAGACGTCGCTCCCGCTCCGAGGCCGAGGAACGCGTCCCGGGTCACTGTCGTGTAGCGCGGCGCGCCCGGCCGGTTGAAGCTCCAGATGGAGCTGCGCTCGTAGCCGGCGCGGCGGGCGGTCCTGACTACCGCGTCGAGCATCCGTCGCTGCATCCGCCGCGACGGCAGCCTCAAACCGGCAGCTCTCAATTCGCCGTCCAGCGGCGTGTCTGCGAACCGGATGAGCGGATAGGCGGAGACCTGGCCTGCCCCCGCGAAGACGGCTGCGGCGACGTCGCGCTCCACCTCCTCCACGCTCTGTCCCGGAAGGGCGAAGATGAGATCGACGTCCACGCACTTGAATCCCTCGGCGACAGCGTTGGCACAAGCTGCCCGCGCCGTCCGGCTGTCGTAGTCACGACCCAGCACTGCGAGCGTGCGGTCGTCGAAGCTCTGGATGCCGAGGCTGACCATCGTGACACCGCTCTGCCGCAGAGCGCGCAGCCTGTCGGGCCGGGCATCGAGTGGATGCACCTCGACACCTACCTCGGTTGCCGGCCGGAGGTTGACGCGGATGCGCGACATAACGGCCTCGACGATTTCCGGCGTCATCGAGGGCGTGCCGCCGCCGAAGAAGACCGACTCGAACTCCGCTCCTTGCCCCCCTTGCAGGTACCGCTCCAGCTCCCGCAGCAGGGCGTCCCGGTAGGCTTCCGCCGTGTCGGGGTCATGCACCTGCTTCACGTACGGACAGAAGTGACAGACGCGCCGGCAGAAAGGCACGTGGACGTAGAGACTGACACCCTCGGGTCTCGATGGCAGCGGCGTATCCTGCCGCTGAAAGGTGAAGCTGCCGCGCCGCTCCGGGAAGAGCGTCCGCAACAGAATGGGCAGCAGCGGTCTCATCCGGAGTAGTATGCCAGACGGGCGTCTTACTGGCGCGCGCCTCGCGCGTGCCGCGGTGCTCTTGGCGGCGGAGCCGGAAGTCAGGTACCCTGTGGGGGGAGCGCATCCCCGGCGAGGATGCGCCCGAGGGGGTGACTGATGTCGGAGCTTCGCCTCGACCCGACCACCCGCGAGTGGGTCATCATGGCTCCCGAGCGCGGCGGCAGGCCGCGCGAGTTCACGGCGCCCGCGCATCGAACGCCTGAGCCATACCTCGCCTCCTGCCCCTTCTGTCCGGGCAACGAGTCCCGTACCACAGGTGAAGTGGCCTCGTATGCGGACCCTCTTACCGGCCGCTGGCGTGTTCGCGCCTTCGAGAACAAGTACCCTGCCGTCCGCCCCGGCGGCACGGCGGAGCGGCACCAGGACCATCCGCTGGCCCTCAGCGTGTCCGGCGTCGGTGTGCACGAGGTGGTCGTCGAGTCTGACCGCCACGACAGGCTCATCGCCGAGATGGCCGACGACGAAGTCTTCGACGTCGTGAAGGTGTATCGCGACCGACTCCAGGTGCTGTCGGCGCTCGACTTCGTCAGACAGGTCGTCATCTTCAAGAACCACGGTCCCTCCGCTGGCACATCGCTCGAGCACCCTCACTCGCAGATTGTCGCCATGCCGGTCGTCCCGTGGCACCGCCGCCACCAGTACGACGTGGCCGCGCGGCACTACGACGAGCGCGGCCGCAACCTCTACCAGGAGATGGTCGAGTTCGAGCTGGCCGCCCGCGTCCGTGTCGTGCACGAGTCTCCCTGCTTCGTCGAAGCCCACCCGTACGCCTCGCGCAAGCCGTTCGAGACGTGGCTGCTGCCGAAGACGCCACGCGCATCGTTCGCGGACCTGCCCGACGCCCACCTCCGTGACTTCGGCTGTGCGCTGCGCGACGCGCTGCGCCGGCTGAACACGGGGCTCAACAACCCCGATTTCAACCACGTCCTGTACACCGCCGCCTCGGGCGACGCCGACGAGCCGTACTACTGCTGGCACCTGCGCATCTACCCGCGCCTCACCGCGGTGGCAGGGTTCGAGATAGGCTCCGGCATCCACATCAACTCGAGCCTGCCGGAGGAGACCGCCGCGTTCATGCGCGGTGTGGCGGAGACGTTAGACTGAGACGAAAGGAGCACTGACCATGGACCGTTTCGGACTGGCCGGCATCGAGGACTACGAGCCGCTCATCGGCTCTGCCGCTGTGGGGCGCATCCGGCGCAAGGCCGCGCCTCTGCAGGATTGCCACGTCGTCAACATCAACTCCACCTACTACGGCGGGGGAGTCTCCCAGCTCCTCTCGTCACTCACCATTCTCATGAACGGCCTCGGCATTGAGACGGGCTGGCGTACCATCCACGGTCCGCCCGACTTCTTCACCATTACCAAGAAGATGCACAACGCGCTGCAGGGCGGCGATATCCACTGGACGAAGCGCAAGTGCGACATCTACGAGGCAGTCGTCTTCGAGAACGCCATCCTGAACCACCTGACGCATGACATCGTCGTTGTGCACGACCCGCAGCCCCTGCCGCTGGTGACTCACTACCGCAAGGGCGGCCCCTGGATCTGGCGCTGCCACATCGACCTCGGAGCGCCGCACCCGCAGCTCTGGTCGTACCTCTCACGCTACATCGAGCAGTACGATGCCGTCATCCTCAGCTCGACCGACTACCGGCAGAATCTCAAAACGCCGCAGGTGTTCTTCATGCCCGCCATCGACCCCTTCTCCATCGTGAACCGGGACATGAGCGAGGCAGAGGTGACGGAGAGGCTCGAGCACTACCACATCCCGACGGATCTGCCGCTCGTCGTGCAGATATCCCGGTTCGACCCGTGGAAGGACCCGAAAGGTGTCATCGAGGCGTTCAAGCTGGCGCGGCGCGAAGTCCCCTGCCGGCTGGTGCTCCTCGGCAACGTGGCCACGGACGACCCCGAAGGCCCCCAGGTGTACGAGTCGCTGCTGCACGAGCAGAGCGACGAGATACTCATCATGAGCCAGCAGGACGGTGCGCTGGTCAACGCGCTGCAGCGCAGCGCCGCCGTGGTGCTGCAGAAGTCCATCCGCGAGGGCTTCGGCCTGACCGTCTCCGAAGCGATGTGGAAGGGTACGCCGGTCATCGGCGGCAAAGTGGGCGGCATCAGGCTGCAGATTGACGACGGCGTCAACGGCTATCTCGTGTCCTCCGTGCCGGAGGCCGCCGACCGGATAGTCCGGCTGCTCAAGGCCCCGGCCATGGCGCGCGAGATGGGTGAGAAGGCCCGGGAGAAGGTCCGGCAGCACTTCCTTCTCAGCCGCTACCTGGAGCAGTACCTCGACCTCTTCAGCTCGTTCGAGACGGTGTATCGCCTGAGAATCTGATGGTCGAATGCACTGTGAGACAGGGACTGTCGTGCGCCGCGCCTGGTTCCGCTAGATGGACGGGAAAAGCGCCTCGTGCTGTTCGACCGCCGGCGGCAGGCTGCTGAGATAGGCTTCGCAGCGCTGCTGGATGGTGGCGAACTCGGTCCTGAGCTCGTTGACTACGTCCGCCTCGACTGCCTGGCGCGCCCGCGCGATGGCGCGCTCGAAGTGCGGCGCCTTGCTGCTGCCGTGCATGATCTGCACCACGCCGTTCACGCCCCACAGCAATCCCCCGCCGGTGCTCTCGGCCCGAGTGACCCGCGTGAATGCGGCCATCTGGCAGAGTACGCGCCGACCGGCGCCGACCAGCGGCCGGCCCTTCAGCCGGTCCACCACCCAGTGGGTGAAGCACGGTCCAAGGCTCTCGTAGAACTTCAGCAGGATATTGCCTACGATGCCGTCGCAGACGATGACGTTCGCCTTGCCGGTGAGTACGTCGTATCCTTCCACGTTGCCCACGAAGTTCAACCCGCTCTGCTGCAGCAGCGGGTAGCTCTCCTGCAGCAAACGTGTGCCCTTCCCCCGCTCCACGCCGGTGCTGAGCAGAGCCACCGTGGGCTCGGTGATGCCAAGCATGCGGCGCGCATAGACCGTTCCGATAGCTGCGAACGAGAGCATGTGGCCGGGCTTGCAGTCCACGTTCGCGCCGCCGTCGATGAGCACCGTCTTCGGCGCCAGCCCGACAAGTGGCACGCACACCGCCGGTCTGGTGATGCCCGGGAGCATCCCCATGTAGTAGATGGCGCTCACCGAGGCCGCGCCGGTCGAACCAGCGCTTACGTAGGCGTCAGCTTCACCGTCGCGTACGAGCTTCGCCGCCACGGCGACTGAACACGACGACTTCCGCCGCAGCGCGTGGGTCGCGGGCTCTCCCTCGATGATGGCGTCGGCGGATGGGACGAGCCGCGCATTGGACGGCAAGCCGCCGTTGCGGTGTATCTCCGGCTCTATCTGCTCGGGAGGGCCGACCAGCAGTATCTCGGCGCCGCCCTTCCGGGCGGCCTTCAGTGCTCCCTTGACGGAGTCGGCCGGCGCGTGGTCACCGCCGGCGACGTCCACGGCAACTCGCGCCGGTCTTGTCAATTGACTATTCATGCCTCTCTCGTGACGTTGACGAGAGGCAATCGTACTCGGTGGGATTGAGGGATGCAAGCGGAACGCGAACGCGCCCCGTCCCGTATTCAGCGCGGAGGCCGGGGCGCATCCGGAATCCGACAGGGCAGGGCTACTCGACGACGACGGCGGTGCCGTAGGCCAGTATCTCCGCGGCGTTCTGCATCACCATTGAGGTGCTGAAACGCAGACCGACGATGGCGTTCGCCCCCTGGCTCTGGGCATCGTCGACGAGCCGCGCCATGGCCTCCTCCCGCGCCTCCGCCATCATCTTCGTGTACTCGATGATTTCGCCGCCAACGATCCCGCGCAGACTGGCCACGATGTCCTTGCCGATGTGGCGGGCTCGTATCGTGCTGCCCTTCGCCCAGCCTATCGTGCGCACTATCTTCTTGCCGGAGAAGCTCTCGGTCGTCGTGATTATCATCGCTGTACCCCCTTGAACTTGTCGTTCTTCGAAGCCCGGACCCGGTCGCGGATGACGACGGCGATGAGGAGCAGTACGCCGAGGCCGACCGCAGCTACGGCTATCCGCATCAGCGGGTCGACCGTCGCATCCGTCATGAACTCCTTGATACCCCAGATGACCAGCGCCAGGGCGCCGATGCCCATCAGCGCATATGCCAGCTTCTGCATCTCTCCCTCCCAGGGCGATGTGCCCTCTTGACTGATTCCTCGTTCACATCCTAGCATCTTCCGGGGCGGCTCTCGCAGAGCGGCGGGAGATTTTCTTGCCGCTGCGATTGACGTATGCTATGTCGTGAAGTAGCATGTGTCGGAGAGGGTGTGCCCCCGGCACTCTCGGTTGCGCCGGACCGGTGATGGAAGACGTCGTAAACGTAGTAAAGGGGCTCTCCGCCGAAACGCGGCTGCGGTTGCTCAAGCTGCTGCGGGGACGTGAGATGAGCTCGACCGAGCTGCAGCAGTCGCTCCGCGTGCCGCGGCAGACACTTGCGTACCACCTGCGCGTGCTGGAGGTCGGCGGACTCGTCACCTCCCGCCAGGACGGCCGTCGCCTGCTGTACGCGGGCGCCATGCCCGGGGTCGCCGACACGGAGGGCAGGTTCGAGCGGTTCCTCACCCGGACGCTTGACGAAGTCAGCTAGGCGACCGCGGCGCGCCTTCTTCCCGCGGCCACTATTCTCTGGGGCCCTGGTCTGTCCTGACCGTATCGTGCATCTGTCCGTTGGTGTCCATCGCGTCCACTTCGTCCACTCTGTCCACTTGCGTCCACTTTCCGGGAGAGCGTAGATGAACAGCCCTTTCGGCAACCACGTCGACCTGCCGGTTGAGCGCCACGGCTCCGGTGAGTGCTACCGCATGGTGTCGGTCGACTCCGGCTTCGCACCGGAGGAGGGTGACATAGAGGCAATCGTGGCCGTCGCCAACGAGCCGCTGGTGCACCGGTTCCTCTTTCGTGACCGCATCGGGACGAGGCGCTACCTTGCCGATGACGCCCGCGAGTTTCTGCAGTGGGCCCGGGACGGCTGGGGCGCGGGCGAGCACCTCATCTTCCTGCTGCGCAACCCGGCCGGCGCTGTCGGCGCCTGTGTCGACGTCGGCCGGCTCGACGAGTCCCGCGAGGCGCTCATCGGCTACTGGGCAGGCTCCCGTCACCGGGGAGTGGTGACCAATGCCGTGGACTGCCTCGCCGGCCTGGCGAAGGGTGCAGGGTACCTGAAGCTCATGGCGCTGGTCGAGCCGGAGAACGTCCGCTCGCAGGCTGTGTTGCGGCGCGCGGGCTTCGCTCATCTCGGCTCGGTCGAGCACCCCATCACCCTGTTCGACAGGCCCCTCGGCACGACGAAGCGCTTCCTCCATTTCGAGCGCGCGCTGTAGCCGGCGCGGCGGCCTGCTCTCCTTCCCGTGCGGCATCCCCCTTGACATTGCACCGGGTAAATTGTATATTCATACAAGTCAACCGGGAGGTGGCGCCGTGGTCAGGGGAAATACGAGCGGGACGCGGGACAGGATACTCGCCTTCATCAGGTCGTTCATCGCCGAGAACGGCTACTCGCCCTCGGTCGGCGACATCGTTGCCGGCTGCCGTCTCAGCTCGCCGAACCTTGCCCAGTACCACCTGAACGTGCTGGAGCGCGACGGCGTGCTGCGGCGCTCGCCCGGCGTCTTCCGCAGCATCCAGCTTGTACAGGGTCACAATAGAGAGGTACCGCTGCTCGGCGTGATTGCGGCGGGCGCCCCCATCCCCGTGCCGGAGTCGGACAACTGGAGCGCCGGCGCGGAAGAGGTGCTCAATCTGGCGCGCGACCTCGTGGGCGACAGTCCGAACCTGTTCGCGCTGCGCGTGCGTGGCCGCTCCATGATCGATGCCTGCATCATGGACGGCGACATCGTCGTCATGCAGGCGACGAACGCCGCGCCCGACGGCGAGATGGTCGCCGTCTGGCTCAAGGACGAGCACGAGGTCACCCTCAAGCGCATCTACCGGGAGGCGAACCGGGTCCGCCTCCAGCCGGCGAACCGGCAGATAGAGCCGCTCTATGTCGACCCGGCGAATGTCGAGATCCAGGGCAGGGTGGTGGCGGTCATCCGGAAGGTCTCCGGCTGAGCTTTCGCCCGGGGTGCTGCATGAGAATTGCCTCTTTCTTCCTGCCGCAGCTCGCTCTCCAGGCGGAGTGCCGGGCGAACCCGTCGCTCCGCGGACGGCCCCTCATCGTTGGCGGCTACCACCACGAGAAAGGGCGCGTCATCGAGGCCTCTGCGGAGGCGGCCGCGTACGGCGTGACGGAGGGAGTCTCGCTGCGGCAGGCGTATGCCCTCTGCCCCGACGGTGTATTCCTGCCGTTCCGCGAGGAGCGCTGCGCCGAGGCGTTCTCGCTCGTGCGTTCGCTCCTCGTGCGGCTCTGTCCCCTCGTGGAGCCATCGCCGCCCTCGCACTTCCTCCTCGGCCTGCGCTACGAGAGAGACGAGCGCCGCTTCGCTGCTGAGGTGGGCGCTGTGGTCGAAGGGGAGGCCGGGTTCCGTATGTCCTGCGGCATCGCCTCTTCCCGCTTCGTCGCCCGCCTTGCTGCTGAAGATGCCGGGCTGTCGCAGGTGCTGTTCATCCCCGCCGGCGCCGAGCGCGATTTCCTCCGGGGATTGCCCCTGGAGCGACTGCCGGTCACGGCGCCGGTGCTGCGCCGGCTGCGCCTCTTCGGTATAGCGCGCATCGGAGAGCTGCGGCTTCTGCCCGCCGGCGCGCTGGAAGCGCAGTTCGGCGTCGAGGGCCGCAGGCTGCTCGAGCTGGCGCTCGGCGCTGACGATGGTCTGGTGCAACCCTGGAAGGATGATGCCGAGGTCGTTACCGAGCGAAACTTCGATGTCCCGGTGGAAGACGGAGGTGAGCTGCTCGAGGCCATGGGTGAGATGCTCGACTGCGTGTGCGGCGACCTTGAGGCGCGCTGGCAGGCGTGCCGCCGTCTGACACTGACGGCCCGGTTCGAGAACGGAGAGATGCTGCGGGAGGAGTTGCACTTCAAGGAGCCGGCCGCCTCGCGTGAGGCGCTGAAACGGCGCGCCGCTGCGTGCATCGAGCGCCTCTCCGGCGCGGCGCCGGTGTCCATGCTGCGACTGGAGGCTGCCGACCTCGGCGCAGGCTCCGGTCGGCAGGAATCGTTCCTCGACGGCCCGAGGCGGTCCACCCCGCAGCTTCGCGAAGCGGTCCGGGCGCTGCAGCAGCGCTACGGGAAGGATGCGGTCAAGCGCATCATCGTCCGCGCCGGCGGCAGGCGGCCGGAGGAGTCCTTCGCCTTTACCGCCTGCGACCCGGAGGGCACATGAACAAGCTCTCGTGGGAGGTCTGCGAGATCCGCGTCGCCGAGTCGGAGGCGCACGAGCCGCTTGCCATCACCTACGCCGGCAGCGAAAGAAGGGTCGAGGGCATCCTCTGTCGCTGGCGCATGTGCCAGGAGTGGTGGAAGCGTCCCTCGGAGCGCGACTACTTCCGCGTGAGGCTCGACGGCGGCCTCATCTGCGAGGTGTTCCGGGATATCCGCTCGGGCTGCTGGCAGCTCCAGCGGGTGTACGACTAGGCGGGACCGGCACGCGATGGGCGAGAGACGATGGCTGATTACGTGGAGCTTCACTGCCATTCGGCCTTCTCGCTGCTCGACGGCGCGTCGCTGCCGGAGGAGCTGGCGCGGCGTGCGGCCGAACTCGGCATGCCGGCCCTGGCGCTCACCGACCACGACGGCCTCTACGGCGCCGTCCGCTTCGCCCGCGCCTGCGAGCAGGCGGGCGTCAAGCCCATCGTCGGCGCGGAGCTGACGCTCGAAAGCGGCTTCCACATAACGCTGCTCGCCGCCGATGCCGCCGGCTACTCGAACCTGTGCCGCCTCATCACGGAAGCGCAGCTCGCCGGCTCGAAGGGCAACGCCCCGGTGTCCTGGGATGCGCTCGCGGCACACGCCGCCGGCCTCATCTGCCTCTCCGGCTGCCGCGAGGGCGAGCTGTCTCGCCTCGTCCGCGGCGAGCAGCACGAGAACGCCTGCCGCGCGGCGCAGCGGTACGTCGACGTCTTCGGGCGCGACCGGTTCTACGTCGAGCTGCAGCACAACCTCTATCCGGACGACTCTCTTCGCTGCGCCGCGCTCGCCTCGGTGGCGGCCCGCTGCGGCATCGGCTGTGTGGCCACGAACAACGTGCACTATGCGACCCGGGAAGCGCATCGACTGCACGACGTGCTCACCTGCATACGGATGCACAGCACGCTCGACGACTGCACCGAGCTGAAGCTGAACGCCGAGTTCTATCTGAAGTCGCCTCCCGAGATGGCGCACGTCCTGACCGACTATCCCGCGGCGCTGCGCGCCACCGTCGAACTGGCGGAGCGGTGCGACGTGAAGCTCGAGTTCTCCAGCTACCGCTTCCCCGATTTCCCGCTGCCGGAAGGCGAAACGGCGAAGAGCTACCTTGCGCGCATCTGCCGCGGCAAGGTGGGGGAGCGGTACGGCGAGCCGACCGCCGAGGTCGAGTCACGTGTCGCCCTCGAGCTTGACCTCATCGACCGGCTCGACCTCTCCGGCTACTTCCTCATCGTCTGGGACATCATGGAGTACGCCCGCCTCCACGGCATCCCGGCGCAGGGGCGCGGCTCTGCGGCCAACTCCATCATCGCCTACCTGCTCGGCATCACGAAGGTCGACCCCATCCGCAACCGCCTTTTCCTCGGTCGCTTCCTCAACGATGAGATGTCCTCCATCCCGGATATCGACATCGATGTCTCCACCGCCCACCGGGAGCAACTCATCCAGTACGTCTACGGCAAGTACGGCAGGGAGCACGCCGCCATGGTCTGCACCTTCGTGACGTTCCAGGCCCGGAACGCCCTGCGCGAGGTCGGCAAGGTCCTGGGCATGCCCCTCCACGTCGTCGACCGCCTGGCGAAGTCGGTCTCCTGGTACGGCTACGGCCCGCGCAATCTGCAGCAGGAGTTGACCGGCATCGAGGAGTTCACCCCGTACTTCAGCCGCGTCACCTTCCAGGAGTTTCTCTCCATCTGCACCCAGCTCGAGGACTTCCCCCGCCACGTCTCCATCCACAACGGCGGCGTGCTCATCTCGTCCTGCCCCTTGAGCGACATCGTGCCGCTGGAGAAGGCGACAATGCCCGGCCGCGTGGTCTGTCAGTGGGACAAGGATAGCGTCGCCGATGCCGGCCTCATCAAGATAGACCTGCTCGGCCTGCGCATGCTCTCGCTGCTCGACGAAGCGCGGTTGCTCATCCGGCAGCAGCACGGCGTGGCGCTGGACCTGGATGCACTGCAGCAGGACGATGCCTCCGTGTACGACATGATAGGCCGGTGCGACACCATCGGCGTCTTCCAGATTGAGAGCCGGGCGCAGATGCAGACGCTGCCGCGCACGCGGCCGAGGTCTATCGACGACCTGACGATAGAGGTCTCCATCATCCGCCCCGGCCCCATCCAGGGCAACATGGTGCACCCGTACATCCGGCGGCGGAACGGGCAGGAGCGGGTGACGTACCTGCACCCGAAGCTGGAGCCGATACTCGGCGAGACGCTCGGCGTCATCCTCTTCCAGGAGCAGGTCATCCAGGCCGCCGTGGCCATCGCGGGCTTCACGCCCGGCGAGGCCGATCAACTCCGGCGGGCGATGAGCCGCAAACGCTCGGTCGAGGCCATCGAGCGGCTGCGCGGCCGCTTCATGCAGGGCGCCCTCGCCAGCGGCATCGAGGCGGAGAGCGCCGACCGAGTCTTCTCTTCTCTCCAGGGCTTCGCCCAGTACGGCTTCTGCAAGAGCCACGCCGCCGGCTTCGCCCTCATCTGCTACCAGTCCGCCTGGCTCAAGCGCTACTACCCGGTCGAGTTCTACTGCGCCCTGCTGAACAACCAGCCGATGGGCTTCTATCGCCCCGAGGTCGTGGTGCACGACGCGCAGCGGCATGGCATCGCCGTTCTGCCGGTCGATGTGAACCGCAGCGACGACGTCTGCCGTGTGGAGGATGGCGCCGTCCGCCTCGGCTTCTGCTATGTCAAGGCACTGGGAGCGCGGATGATGCAGGCGCTCATTGAGGAGCGGCGCCGCGGCGCGTTCGCCTCGCTCGAGGATTTCTGCGCCCGGGTGCCGCTGCCGGGCGGCGTCGTCGAGAACCTCGTCCTCGCCGGCGCCTTCGAGTTCTGCAGCCGGCAGCGCCGCGAGCTGCTCTGGCGGCTCGGCGTCGCAGAGAAGCGTGCGCCGGGAGAGCTGCCCCTCGAGCCGGACGGCGCGCCGGTTCCGCTCCGGGAGATGACGGCGCTGGAGGAGATGCGCTGCGACTACACCGTGCAGGAAATGTCCACTGCGCACCACCCCATGGCGGTGCTGCGCCAGTCGATGAGCGACCCAGGGTTGGCGCGTAGCGCCGGGCTGCTCGCACTGCCGGACGGCGCGTCAGTCCGCATCGCCGGCTACGTCATCATGAAGCAGCGGCCTCCCACGGCGAAAGGCTTCGCCTTCATCACCATGGAGGACGAGGACGGCGCCATCAACATCGTCATCCGCCCGGACGTGTACGAGCGGCACCGGCAGGTCTGCGTCTTCAACCCGGTGCTGATAGTCGAGGGCGTGCTGCAGAAGCGGGACGGGACGCTGAACATCGTGGCGGAGACGATTTCACCCTTCCGCCCGGATGGCGAACGACCCGTGCCGGCGCGGGGCAGAGCGCGAATGCTCACCCCGCCGCGGCCCCATTGACAGCCGCACCCGTTCGTTCTAGCCTGAGGCACGCCGCGGTCCGACTCCATCGGGACCGCGAGAGGGGAGCCATCGTATGGCCGCGGACACGCCGCTGTCGGACGCCAGCACCACCACGGGACAGCTCAAGCACGTCATCCAGCAGTTCGTGGACGAGCGCGACTGGGGCAAGTACCACAACTCCAAGGATGTCGCCGTCGCCATCAGCGTCGAGGCGGGGGAGCTGCTGGAGCTGTTCGAGTGGGTCCGGGAGCACGATTTGCCCGCGCTGGAGCAGGACCCGGAGAAGCGCCGGCGCATAGGCGAGGAGATGGCCGACATAATCATTCTGTGCATGAACCTGGCCAACGTGCTTGGCTTCGATGTGGCCGAGACCGTCGGCGCCAAGGTGGAGAAGAATCGCAGGAAGTATCCGGCCGACCAGGTCAGGGGCAACTACCGCAAGTACACCGAGCTTCGGGCACAAAGCAAGGCGCCCGGCGAACCGCCGGGCGCCTCTCAGGTCTGAGTTCCGCTCTCCGCGGACCTATTCTTCGCAGGCCAGCGTGCCTTCGTAGGCGTGCTCGAACAGCTCCAGCATCCCCTCCTCGGTCACCTCGCGCGGGTTGCGGCGACAGTGGTTCGGGCTCTTGAGCACGTTGCGCGCCAGCATCGGGATCATGTCCTTCTCGACGTTTACCTCACGCAGCGAGGTCGGCAGGCGCAGGTCCCTGAGCAGCTTCTGGAAGGCCACCGGCGCCAGGAAAGCGGCATCGCGCAGCGGCAGGCCCTCCAGCTCCTCGCCGAGCACCTCGGCGATCATCGCGTGCTTCTCTATCTGCGCGATGGCGTTGTACTCCATGACGAACGGCAGCGTGATGGCGATGGCGTAGCCGTGCGGGTAGTGCAGCTTCGTGGCCGGGTAGACGTAGGCATAGCCGCAGGCGTGCCCGATGGTCGTGTCGGCGTTGCCCATGACGATGCCCGCCAGCAGGGAGGCCAAGGCCATGCCCTCGCGTGCCTCCATGTCCCTGCCGTTGCAGTACGCCGCCCGGAGGTACTTGTTGACCAGGCGCATCGACTCCACCGCCATGGCGTCGGTCATCGGGTTTGCCTGTATCGACTGGTAGCCCTCGATGGCGTGGCACAGGGCGTCGATGCCCGTGTTCGCCGTGACGGTGGCCGGCATGGACGCAGTGAGGGCCGGGTCGACGATGGCGACGCGGGGATAGAGCATCGAGCTGACCAGGCCGACCTTCAGCTCGGGCGTGGCGAAGACGGCGGTGTCGGAGACCTCGCTGCCCGTTCCGGCGGTGGTGGGGCACAGCGCCAGAGGCGCCAGCGGTTTGCTGAACCCGCCGCGTATCCAGGCCATGATGTGGCCCTCGTTCGTCAGGCCGACGGCCGCGGCCTTGGCGATATCCATTGCGCTGCCGCCGCCGAGGCCGATGATGCTGTCGAAGCCACCCTTGCGGGCCGCGTCGACGGCCTTGTCGCCTGTCTCCACGGACGGCTCGGCTTCCGCCTCGTCCCAGACGGTCGACCGGATGCCGGAGGCCTTGAGGATGGCCTGAATCTTCTCGGCCCAGCCCGCGCCGCGTATCGCCTTGTCGGTCACGAGCATGGTGCTGGCGGCCCCGGCCGACTTGAGCTCGGCGCCGACCTGTTCGATTGTCCCCGTGCCGAACGAGATCTTGTTCGCCGTCCTGAAGGTGAAGTTCGTGAACATTGCTCCTCCCAGTGAAACGTGTCCGGCGCTGCAGCGCTCCGCGCCCGCAACCGGGTGGCTCATTATACCGTGGCGTGATGCCGCTGTGGGGCTGCGACGGCAACCCGTGGTGACATCGCCGGTCCTGAGCGGTCTCTTCCGCGCTCAGAGGCGCGACCGCCGCGCGGCTGCTACCGGCCCGTCGCTCCCGGCGGAGGCGGCGGTGACTGGCGCTGTGACTTGAAGTACTCCGACACCGCCCGGCCGAACTCCTCAGCCGCGGAACCAGCCTGGCGGAACTTGGTCTTCACGTCTTCGTCCTTGAAACGCTGTCCGAGCCGGCTTGCCGATGCCGTCGCGGCCTCGCCCAGCTCTTTCGCCTTCGCCTGCAACTCCGGGTCGTTGAATATCTCCGCGAATGCCTGGCCGAGCGAGGTGAACATCTGGCCCAGGCTCTCTCCCGCACCTGGCGTGCTCTGTTTCTGCTCTGACACGGTGCTTCCCCCTTCTTTGCTGCCGGTTGCCCCGGGTCCGGCGCGCCCGCGCCGGACCGGACCTTCGCGCTACTCCTTCGTCTCGCGCGGATTGAGCGACAGCACCGGGATGCCGGTGTGCTTCAGCACATGCTCCGCCACGCTGCCAAACACGAGGCGCCCGATGTTCTTCCGACCGTGCGTCGCAATCGTGATCAGCTCGATCTCGTGCGCCTTCGCGTACTCGACAATGGCGTCGCCGGGCGAGCCTTCGATCGCTACCGCCTCGGCGGTGATGCCTTTCTGGCGCAGCGTGCCGGCGACGCCCTCAAGGTAGGTGCGTGATTCGAAAGCCAGGCGGCGCATCTCTTCCTCGATGACGCTCTCAGCTCCCTGCGCGGAAGCGGCCGCCAGCGACGAGGGCACCTGCAGCACCTGCACAAGGACGACGCTGGAGCCGAAGCGCTGGGCTACCTCGGTGGCGTAGGGGAGCATCTGCTCGGCAAGGCTGGAACCATCGAGACACACGAGAATCCTGTTGAACATCGTGTCACCTCCTCAGTCGGGTCGATTGCCCACGGCCCTCGACTGCCTCTCACGCTATCGGAATCGGCCTGCGGCGTCAATCCCCGCGGGGCTAACGGGGGCAGTTGCAGCCGCCCGGGACCTCTTCGCGGTCCTCGATGTACTCCTCGCGCAGGAAGACCTTGAAGAGAACGTCCTCAGATGCTGAGAAGCCGAACGCGTCCTTCACCGTGACGGTCACCGTCACGTCCGTGGTCGTGTTTGGGGGCACGAACAGCACTGCGGCGCCCTGGCCTTCTATCGTGCCGAGCGTCGTGGTCCACTCGTAGACGAGGTCCTTCCCGCTGGCGGCGGCGACGCACTCTATCTCGCACTCGCAGAGTCTGCCCCTGAGCAGGCGGTAGCCCCAGGCATACTCCTTCGTGTACTGCGGCGCGAA
>CAZLPP010000013.1:0-11549 GCA_964561465.1 uncultured Dehalococcoidales bacterium | reverse complement strand
TGCCCCTGAGCAGGCGGTAGCCCCAGGCATACTCCTTCGTGTACTGCGGCGCGAATGGCCGGACGATGAGCGACTCGATGACCGGCGGCTCCAGCGAAGCGACGGTCACATCAACCGACGCCGAGGCGTCTCCGCCGAGTCCGTCGTACACCTTGACGCTGACCTCGTAGGAGCCGGGGTTCGACGGCGCCGTCCAGGTGACCGCGGGCCCGATGCCGGCGACCTGTCCACCGGTCGACGTCCAGTCGTAGCCCAGCGCGTGGCCGTCGGGGTCAGTTGCGCTGCAAGTCACGCGGACCTCCGCTCCCGGCAGGACGGAGTCCGGGCTGGCGACGATGCTCTCGAGCACAGGAGGCTCGTTACGGACAACCTCGATGACCAGGATGCCCGCGTCGTACCCGCCTCTGCCGTCTTCCACCTCCGCCAGGATGCTGTACGAGCCGGGCCGTTCGGGTGCCGTCCATCGCGCGCTCTCGGCGCGAGGCTCCAGCGCGCCGCCCGATGCCGACCACTGGAAGCTGAGCGTGTCTGCGTCGGCGTCGTATGCGGTGCAGCGGATGTCGGCCGACTGCGATGGGAACAGCTTCTGATGAGATGAGACGATGCTGTCGACCTCCGGGGGAGCGTTCGGCGGCTCGGCTTGTGTGACCGGGACGAAGGCGAAGGACAGGAACAGGGCTATGGCGAATGCCGGACCCAGCGTGTCGATCGCCGGAAATCTTCGTGAGGAACCCATGCGGGAGTGCTCCCTTCGGTCGGACGAAGACCGATGCGGCAGGATTGTAGCCGAAACACACCCCGGCGACAACACGCGCCGCCTGCGGCGCACGGGACCGGAATGTGGACGAAGTGGACCGAGTGGACCGTGGGGCATGGCGACGAAGACGCCCCCGGCCCTAACTGGCCCTCTCGGGCGGATTGCGTACATAATGCCGTTGACGCCAGTGTGCTGGTGCGGCTAGAGTACACGGTGACTCCCCGCTCCCCTGGCCCGAACGCAGACAGTGTCCCACGTCGTGGGCGTGCGGGTTGGCGCCGTGGCGTGGCAGGAGACCGAAATGTGCAGCCGGACCTCGCTGTGACATACAGGTGTCACACCGGAGAGGTATGCACATCTGAAGAAACGGGGCGAACATGGCGAAGAAGAACAGCGGCGCGGTGCTCGGCTTTGAGAAGCAGCTATGGTTGGCGGCGGATGCGCTCCGCTCCAACATGGACGCGGCCGAGTACAAGCACGTGGTACTGGGCCTCATCTTCCTGAAGTACATCTCCGATGCGTTCGAGGAGCGCCATGCGCGGCTGATGGCCGAGCTGGCCGAGGGCACTGACCCGGAGGACCCTGACGAGTATCGCGCCGAGAACGTCTTCTGGGTGCCGAAGGAAGCGCGCTGGTCGGTGCTGAAGGCGGGGGCAAAGCGGCCGGAGATAGGCCGGCTTGTGGACGACGCCATGGTGGCCATCGAGCGGGATAACCCCACGCTCAAGGGCGTTCTGCCGAAGGACTACTCCCGCGCCGCCCTCGACAAGCAGCGGCTGGGACAGCTCATCGACCTGGTGAGCAACATCGGCCTGGGAGACGAGGAGAGCCGGTCGAAGGACATCCTTGGCAGGGTATACGAGTACTTCCTCTCGGAGTTTGCCAGCGCCGAGGGCAAGAAGGGCGGCCAGTTCTACACGCCGCGGCACGTGGTCCGGCTCCTGGTCGAGATGCTGGCTCCGTACAAGGGACGCGTGTACGACCCGTGCTGCGGCTCCGGCGGCATGTTCGTGCAGTCGGTGGCCTTCGTGAAGGCGCACCGCTCCGGCAACGGCAACGGCGGCAAGGCTGTTTCCGATGTGAGCGTCTTCGGGCAGGAGTCGAATCCCACGACGTGGCGGCTGGCGAAGATGAACCTCGCCATCCGGGGCATCGACGGCAACCTGGGACCGGAGCACGCGGACAGCTTCCACCGAGACCTGCACCCGGACCTGAAGGCGAACTACGTGCTGGCCAACCCTCCGTTCAACGACAGCAACTGGAACGGCGAGCTGCTGAGAAACGACAAACGCTGGCTCTACGGCATTCCGCCCGCTTCGAATGCGAACTTCGCCTGGGTGCAGCACTTCATTCACCACCTGGCGCCGACGGGCATGGCGGGATTCGTGCTGGCGAACGGCTCCATGTCCTCGACGCAGTCCGGCGAGGGAGAGATACGCAAGGGCATCATCGAAGACGACCTGGTGGACTGCATGATTGCGCTCCCCGGGCAGCTCTTCTACTCCACGCCGATCTCGGTCTGCCTCTGGTTCCTGGCGCGACAGAAGCGGAACGGCCGCTTCCGTGACCGGCGCAACGAGACGCTGTTCATCAACGCTGGAAAGCTGGGGACGATGGTGGACCGGACCCACAGGGAGCTGAGCGACGGGGACATTCAGAAGATTGCGGGGACCTACCACGCCTGGCGGGGCGACAAGGACTGCGCGGAGACCTACGCGGACGTGGCCGGCTTCTGCAAGTCCGCCACCCTCGAAGAGATCCGCCACCACGGCCACATCCTGACCCCGGGCCGCTACGTGGGCGCCGCTGAGGTGGAGGACGACGGCGAGCCATTCGAAGAGAAGATGGCGCGCCTGACGGCCGAGCTGCGGCAGCAGATGGAAGAGTCGGAGAAGCTGGACAGGGTCATCTGGGCGAATCTGGAGGATATCGGATATGGGGGGTGAGTGGAGCAAGACAAGGCTTGCCGATCTGTGTGACCAGGTGGACTATGGACACACAGCATCGGCCGTGGAAACGCCGGTAGGCCCCAAGTTCCTCCGCATCACGGACATAGTGTCGGGGCCGATCGACTGGCAGCGCGTGCCGTACTGTCCCATTGATCGGAGAGCAGCCGAGAGAAGCCGTTTGCTGCCTGGCGATATCGTAATAGCGCGCACGGGCGCTACCACCGGGCACTCGGCATACATAGCCAATCCACCGGACGCCGTGTTCGCGTCCTATCTGATCCGACTGAGAGTGGGGCAGCGCGCCGACCCGCGATTCGTTTCCTACTTCCTGAAGTCGCCGGCGTACTCGACATATGTTCACGGTGTCTTGGGCGACAAGTCAGCTCAACCGAACGCGAGCGCCAAGACCTTGACTGAGGTCCACATGGCGGTTCCGCCGATTGCAGAGCAGCGCGCCATTGCCTGCATCCTCGGGGCTCTGGACGACAAGATTGAGCTGAACCGGAAGATGAACCAGACGCTGGAGGGCATCGCGCGGGCCATCTTCAAGAGCTGGTTCGTGGACTTCGACCCCGTCCGCACCAAGTCCGAGGGCCGTGACCCCGGCCTCCCCGCTGAGATTGCTGACCTGTTCCCTTCCTCCTTCGTCGACTCCGAACTCGGGCCGATACCGGAGGGGTGGGCAATCAAGACCATGGGCGATTTCCTGTGCCTCGATAAGGGGCTTTCCTACAAGGGCGAGTACGTGTCGGCATCCGGCATGCCGATGGTGAATCTGGGGTGCTTCAACGGTGCTGGCCAATCTGACTGGAGCGCCCTGAAACACTACGTGGGGAAGTTCAAGCCACAACACTGCGTTCATCCGGGACAACTGGTCCTGGCCAACACGGACATAACGCAGAGACGTCTCATCCTAGGCAGCCCGGCGATTGTTCCGACCATCTCTGGGGGCGGCGAACTACTCTTCACGCATCACGTATATGCCGTGAGGTTCTACGCCGACTCAGAAGACTGGACTCTGTTCTTCTACTTTGCCATGTTGGGGCAGAGGTTCCGCGAGCGTGCCACGGGCTCCGCAACGGGAACCACGGTGTTGGCACTGCCGCGCGATGCGGTGCTCCGCTGCCCACTCGTCGCTCCTCCAATAGGACTGCGTGACTCGTTCAACGCTGTTGCCTGGTCAGTTCTGCGACGTCAGTGGCACGGACAGGCGTATTGCCGCACGCTCGCCTCTCTCCGCGATACCCTCCTTCCCAAGCTCATCTCCGGAGAGCTGCGCGTGCCGGATGCGGAACGGATCGTGGGGAGGTGTGTGTAGTGATTGAGCTGGCGTGGGACGCAATCGACAAGGCCTCCATCGACGGACTGTTGGCCAGCAAGGTTCCGGAGTCGAAGACGCTTGAGTACAAGCAGACTCTGCCGGGAGGCTCGGACGCTGAGAAGAAGGAGTTCCTGGCAGACGTCTCGTCCTTCGCCAATGCCTCCGGCGGGGACATCATCTACGGCATCAAGGCCGAGGTGGACGAGTCGGGAAAGAAGACCGGCTTGCCAGAGGCTGTTGTACCTATCACCGACGCAAGCCCGGACGAGGTCAAGCTTCAGCTTGAGAGCCTCATTCGGAACGGAACCGATCCTCGCGTACAAGTTCAGCCGAAGGCGGTCGCCGGGTGGGACGATGCCAACCGAGGGTTCGTCTTGGTCATGCGCGTCCCTCGCAGCTTCTCGTCACCTCATGTGGTGAAGTACAAGGATACGTTCAGGTTCTACTCCCGGAACTCCGCAGGCAAGTACCAGCTTGACGTGGATGAGCTGCGGTCGGCGTTTCTGGCAACTGAGTCGCAGGGAGAGCGCATCAGGCGGTTCAGGGAGGACCGGCTCGCACGCATCGTGGCGGATGAAACGCCGGTGCGACTCTCGAAACCCGAGCGGCTGGTACTGCATATGATTCCCATTCAGTCCTTCCTGACCAATGAACGAGTAGACCTCTCCCGCGCGAATACCCTGGTGGAGCACTTCCGTCCGATGCGCACCTCCAGCATCTCTTGGCGGTACAACCTTGACGGTCTGCTCTTCTGGGAGCGTGAGGTAAGAGAGGACACCGGATCAGAGTCCTACTGCCAGTTGTTCTTCGACGGAACAATCGAAACGGTCAGCGCTGGGTTCGCCAGGCAAGTGGAGTCTGAGGAATATGGGCGCAACCGCATCATCAGTGGGGTCTACTGGGAGAAGGTGATCGTTGACTCGGTCTCGGCGTACCTCAAAGGACTGAGAACCCTCGGCGTCCCAACCCCTGTCGTCATTATGGCTTCAGCCCTTGGCTGTCGCGGAGCAATCGTAATCAATCGCGATTCCTGGCCCCGCTCGCCTTACGTCTACCCGATAGACCGAGAGTCATTGGTCCTCCCTGATGTGAGTGCCGATTCTCTTGACGTTGAATGCCCGCAGTTGCTGAAACCGATATTCGACTCACTCTGGAATGCATCCGGCTTTGTGGGTAGCCCAAGCTACGATGCTGAACGGAACTGGAAGCCGCGGACATGAACGACCTGCACCCATTGATCCCCTCCCACGGCGGGTACCGGAAGCTGAAGAGCTTCCAGGTGGCGCAGCTTGCCTTCGACGTCACGGTGCACTTCTGTGACTGCTTCGTGGAGAAGCGCAGCCGGACCAACGACCAGATGGTGCAGGCCGCCCGCAGCGGGGTACAGAACATCGCGGAGGGCAGCCAGGCAAGCGGCACCTCCAAGAAGATGGAGCTGAAGCTGACCAACGTGGCCCGCGCCAGTCTGGAAGAGCTGCGCCTTGACTACGAGGACTACCTGCGCCAGCGCGGCCTGACCCGGTGGGAACGCAGTGACCCGCGCCGTGAGGCGCTGCTGGCCCTGCGCCCCGCCAGGCTTGAAGAGGTGCTGGGGTGGGCGGCTGGGGTGCAGGGTGGACAAGGTGGACAGGAAGAACGGAGTGGACGAAGTGGACAGGAAGGGAAACAGAGAGCCCCGTCCACCTCGTCCACACCGTCCACCAGCCCCGGCCCTGATGAGATCCTGGCCAATGGCGCACTGCTGCTCATCAACGTAGCCTCGGCGCTGCTGGACCGCCAGGTTGCGGCGCAGGCGGCGGCATTTGAACGGGACGGCGGCTTCACGGAGCGGCTCTACGCCACGCGCCAGGCACGGAGGCACGCGCCATGACCCCCTTCAACGAATCCAATGTCGAGCAGGCGGCCCTTGCCTGGCTGGGCGGCCTTGGCTGGAAAGTGCTGAACGGGCCGGACATCGCCGCGGGGCAGCCCGCCGCCGAGCGCACGGACCCCGACTACCACGATGTCGTTCTTGAGCGTCGGCTCAGAGACGCGCTCATGTCTCTGAACCCGAGCATCCCGCCCGCCGCCCTGGACGATGCCTTCCGCAAGCTCACCGTCCCCGAGTCAGCCTCCCTCGTAGCAAACAACCACGCGCTCCACCGCATGCTGGTTGAAGGCATTCCGGTGGAGTGCGCCGCCGACGTCTCAGCCGGCGGCCGCCAGCACGCGGTCATCAGAGTGATTGACTTCGACAACCCCGCCGCAAACGACTTCCTCGCGGTGAATCAGTTCACCGTGGTCGAGGACCACCACGAGCGGCGGGCGGACATCGTACTCTTCGTCAACGGGCTGCCGCTCGCGGTCATCGAGCTGAAGAACCCGGCCGACGTTACCGCCACCATCTGGTCGGCCTTCAACCAGCTCCAGACGTACAAGCACCAGATACCCACGCTGTTCACGTACAACGAGGCGCTCGTGGTCTCAGATGGCGTGGAGGCGCGCACCGGCACGCTCACCGCAAACAAGGAGTGGTTCCTGCCATGGCGCACCATCGAAGGCGCCGAACTGGCGGACACGAGCCTGCCGCAACTGCAGGTGCTGCTGCAGGGTGTGTTCGAGAGGCACCGGTTCCTGCAGATGGTCAGGTACTTCACTGTCTTCGAGGATGTCGGCGGCGGCGTGCTCCAGAAGAAGATGGCCGGCTACCACCAGTACCACGCGGTCAACACGGCCCTGATGGAGACCGTACGGGCATCCAGACAAGCTAATGCGGCGCG
Source organism: uncultured Dehalococcoidales bacterium (assembly GCA_964561465.1). GTDB lineage: Bacteria > Chloroflexota > Dehalococcoidia > GIF9 > AB-539-J10 > SKVJ01. The sequence goes on along the minus strand of CAZLPP010000013.1, from coordinate 4,763 downwards.
CACAGCCGACAGCGGCGGGACCTATCACGCACGCGGCCAGGCTGATGGCAAACCGGGAGACCGCCGCGTCGGCGTTGTGTGGCACACGCAGGGCTCGGGCAAGAGCCTCACCATGGCCTTCTATGCCGGGCGCGTCGTGCAGCACAGCCTGATGCAGAACCCCACCATCGTGGTCATCACCGACCGCCTCGACCTGGACAACCAGCTCTTCGGCACGTTCTCGCGCTGCCACGAGCTGCTGCGGCAACCGCCTGTCAAGGCGGAGAGCCGCGCGCACCTGCGCAGCCTGCTCAAGACCGAGTCGGGCGGGGTTGTCTTCACGACGGTGCAGAAGTTCTTCCCCATCGGGAACGAGGACAGGCATCCCCTGCTCTCGGACAGACGGAACATCGTGGTGATTGCGGACGAGGCTCACCGCAGCCAGTATGACTTCATCGACGGCTATGCCCGCCACATGAGGGAGGCGCTGCCGAACGCCTCGTTCATCGGCTTCACCGGCACGCCCATCGAGCTGCAGGACAAGAACACGCGCAGCGTCTTCGGCGACTACATCAGCGTGTACGACATCGAACGGGCCGTGCTGGACGGCGCCACCGTGCCCATCTACTACGAGGGCCGCCTCGCGAAGCTGGAACTTGCAGAGGCCGAACGGCCACACATCGACCCCGACTTCGAAGAGGTCACCGAGGATGAGGAAGCGGAGCAGAAGGAGAAGCTCAAGACCAAGTGGGCGCAGCTTGAGGCCGTGGTGGGCGCCGAGAAACGCATTCGACTGGTGGCGGAAGACCTGGTGAAGCACTTCGAGGCGCGGCTCGACGTCATGGACGGCAAGGCGATGGTCGTGTGCATGAGCCGCCGCATCTGCGTCGAGATGTACGAGGCGTTGAGAGCCATCAGGCCGGACTGGCATGACGAGGACGACGCCCGCGGGACCATGAAGGTCATCATGACTGCGGCCGCCTCAGACCCGCTTGAGTGGCAGATGCACTCGAAGAACAAGGAGCGGCGCGAGAAGCTGGCGGAGCGGTTCAAGGACCCCGGCGACCACTTCAAGGTGGCCATCGTGCGGGATATGTGGCTCACGGGCTTCGACGCGCCCTGCCTGCACACGATGTACTTCGACAAGCCCATGCGCGGCCACGGTCTGATGCAGGCCATCGCCAGGGTGAACCGCGTCTTCCGGGACAAGCCGGGCGGCCTCGTCGTGGACTACCTCGGCCTGGCGCATGAGCTGAAGGCGGCGCTGGCCGCGTACACCGAGAGCGGCGGCAAGGGCCAGACGGCCATCGACCAGGAGGAGGCCGTTGCGCTGATGCTGGAGAAGTACGAGGTCTGCTGCGGCATGTTCCACGGGTTCGACCGCACGCCGTGGCTTGCAGGTACATCGCAACAGCAACTCTCGGTGCTGCCTGCCGCACAGGAGCACATCCTGAAGTTGCCTGATGGCAAGGACCGCTTCGTGCGAGCGGTTTCGGACCTGTCGAAGGCCTTCGCCCTGGCAGTTCCTCACGAGGAAGCCCTGCGCATTCGGGAGGAGGTGGCCTTCTTCCAGGCGGTGAAGGCCGTGCTGGTCAAAGCCGGCGGGCGCGGCGGCCGTCCCATCGAGGAGCTGGACTTCGCCATACGCCAGATTGTCTCACGCGCGGTGGCCTCGGACGAGGTCGTGGACATCTTCAAGGCGGCGGGTCTCAGGAAGCCGGACATTTCGATCCTCTCGGACGAATTCCTCGCCGAGGTCCGCGGGATGCCACAGCGCAACCTGGCCGTGGAGATGCTGAGGAAGCTGCTCGATGGCGAGATACGCACGCGCGGCCGCCGGAACGTCGTGCGGTCACGGGCGTTCTCGGAGATGCTGGAGGAGGCAATCCGGCGCTATCAGAACCGCGCCATCGAGGCGGCACAGGTCATCGAGGAGCTCATCGCCCTGGCGAAGGACATGCGAGAGTCCGACCAGCGCGGCATCGAGCTTGGCCTGAACGAAGACGAGGTCGCGTTCTACGACGCGCTCGGGGCAAACGACAGCGCCGTCCAGGTGCTGGGCGACGCGACCCTGCGGCTCATCGCCCAGCAGTTGCTGAAGACCGTGAGAGAGAACGTCACCATCGACTGGACCGTGCGGGAGAACGTCCGCTCCCGGATGCGAGTCATGGTGAAGCGCATCCTGCGCAAGCACGGCTACCCGCCGGACAAGCAGGAGAAGGCGACGCAGCTCGTGCTGGAACAGGCTGAGGTCATCTGCGGGGAGATGGCGGGGTGAGGGGGAGAGTGCTGGCATAACACGCTCATATGAGGTTCATCCTGAGAATCCGGGGGCGTGCGCTGGACCGGCTCCGCCGGATCTGAGCGGGGATGGATTGGTCTCATGCCCATAGATACGCGCGACTGGTATCGAGAGAAGCCGGTCTACTGGAGCGAAGGTCCTCCACCGCAGCGTCAGCATTCCGGCGGGCGATCAGGGGGAAGTCGACGCGTGCGAGGGTGGCTTGTCTTTCTACTCCTGGCTGCAGCCTTCATTGGTGGTTGCGTCGTGTTGGCCTCGCCGGGCGAAGGCCCCGGGGTCCTGCCAGATTCCCCCTTCTACTTCATGAAGACCATTGGTCGCGGCATAACCTACGCCTTCACCTTTGACTCAGACGCCAAGGCTGCGCTAACACTGGACTACGCGAACGAAGATGTAAGAGCAATGCATGTGACCTGCTCGCGCGCCCAGTACGTGGAGACCGTCGAACTGTGCAACGAGTACAAGACGGACTTCTTCAACGCTCTTGTCTGGGCAGTCAAGGCGGCCAAGGAGGGAGGGGACACGCGCGCACTTGTTGACAGTATCGTTGCTGCGCACCACGACCATCGATTGGTGCTGGCGTCTCTACTTCAACTCACGGAGGAGATCCCGACCGAGGCAGTCATCGATGCCGTTGCGTACACCGCCGCGCCGCTTCGCTATGTGATACAGGAGTACGAAGGGACTGCAGCGGCTGTATCATTCGATGCTGCCGTTCGAACCGATTTCTCTTCAATCGATCCCGGGCTGTGGGCGACGATCGAGGCGCGACTGCTGCCGGAGACCGAGACAGACTCAGCCGAAGACGCCGCACAAGCAGGGTCCGCGAGCGGGGCTGCCTCGACCTCCGGGCCCAGCCACGAAGACGCTCCGCCCACTGAGACCGTCCCGCCAGTCGTAGGATTCGATTCAGCCACCGGCAGGTACGGGATGTACAGCCTTGGCTTGGTCTACACAACTGAGGGCGTCCTCTCAGGTGGCTGCTACGGTGAGTATATCGTTCTCATCAACAACGGCGCCGCCCAGAACCCGACCTACAAGGAACTGCTCGCGTTTCTGAAGGCTGATGATACCGACAAGTACGTCTACAGCTACACCTTTCCGGTGGCGGGCTTCTACTACGGAGATGCCGAGGACAGCATAGACGTGGCGTACCTGACGGACATCGTGGAGGGGAGGGCGTTCCCCTCGGACCCGAGGATCTGCGCCGATTTCGCGGAACGACTCCACAACAACGCGGAGCTTGCAGGCATCCGGGCCGGATACGTCTCAATCGACCTCGAGGGGTATCCCGATGCCGAAGGCTACGGCATCCCATCTGATGCAGGCCATGCGCTGAATGTCTTCGAGACGTCAGACCGCGGCTTAGTGTTCATCGACTGCACCGGTGGCTCAGAAGGTGGCCCCAAGCACATGGACTCGGAGGTGGGAAGCCTCGAGCTCGGCGCGACATACCGTCCGAGACTGCTTTTCGTCTCCGAAGACTGGCATCTGCTAAGCATGGGCAAGATCACCGCCGTCGAGACCACGTGGGACGGCGAATGGAGGCCGTAGACGGCTTGCGCGGCGTGGGCGTGCGGCCACACGTGGAAGACGATGAGACACAATACTGATCTCACGCTCGACTTCCGGTTCGGGGCGGATTCTGATGGCGCCGCACTCAGTTGGCTCGTGCGTTCAGGTGACAGACTGTGTCGGTCAGATTGATGTGCTCGTAGTCCCGGGTGATTGCGGATACGCGGGACGTCCGACGGCTGCTCGCAAGGCGTAGTGATGGTTCCGCCGCGAGTTGCGTGCGGTGGTGGCGCCGACAGGGGAGATACGATGAGCGAGCCCCAATCAGTCGGGTGTCTTGATGGGAGGAGAAGAGTGGGATGAATGTTGACACGGGGAAGGATGCGCAGAACGCGGAAGACCTGGCGAGTGCTGTCGCGCAAGCGCTAATGCAGGGGAAGAAGCGCGACGATATCGTGAAAGTACTGGTCAAGAACGGTATGAGCAGGGACATTGCCTTCGAGTTCGTGACTGATGTACTCATACGGGTTGAGGCCTTCAAACTCACTCCGGAAGGACGAGGGGTCATGGCTCGCAAGTATCGGACAAGGATGATACATGGGGCGCTATGGTGCCTTGGGGGCATCTTGGTTACTTCGCTAACGGCCTCTGCGGCGGGCGAAGGTGGCTACTTCCTGTTTGCCTGGGGGGCGATTCTGTTTGGCGGAATCGGAGCTATCGTCGGCTTCGTCGGTTGGGCCAAATGGCGCTGACAACTGAGAACCGCACTTCGGAGATGTGGGGATATCTGTCGGTCTCGCGTTCAGATTCATGCCCGGCCGCGGGCGTCTGACGGGCCGGTGGCAGGCGTGGAAGCCTGCCGCTACAAGGCGGCCGTGAGCAGGCGCGGCAAGCCGGCGCGAGCGTGAGTCACACACAACCCTACATGAGGCGCATGCGCCTCCCCTGCCGACACGCCGATGCGCCC
>CAZLPP010000012.1:0-43983 GCA_964561465.1 uncultured Dehalococcoidales bacterium | reverse complement strand
ATTTCCGCCAGCCAGAGGTGTTCTCCCCGCAATGCGGGCACGCATCTGCGTGCCCCTACACCAGACGAGACAACGTGTGCGTGGCAGCCTGACGCCGCGCAGACAAACGGCCACCTCTCGCCTGGCGGGCCGGTCTGAGACCGGCCCCAACAGTTGCATACGAGCGGGCACGGGCAGCGGCGCCCCGCAGGAGAAGGAATCCCCTTCCGGCTCCGCGGGTCCGCGCTGCGCGCCCTGTGGTACACTCTCGCGGAGTTATCTATGCTCAGCGCCACCGCCATCTCCAAGTCGTTCGGCGACCAGGTCCTCTTCGAGAAAGCCACCTTCACGATAGGGCCACGGGACCGCATCGCGCTCATCGGGCCGAACGGCTCCGGCAAGACGACCCTGTTCAACATCCTGGCCGGCCGCGCCGAGCCCGACGCGGGCAGCCTCAGCATCCGGCGGAACTCGACCGTCGGCTTCCTCGAGCAGGAGATAATGCCGACATCGCACATCGAGCTTCTGACGCACGTGCTGGCGGGCGCGACCCGCATCTCGGGCCTGACACACCGCCTGCAACTCGTGCAGGATGAGCTTGCCGAGGCCGAACCCGGCGAGGTCGGCCGCCTGCTTTCGGAGCTGGGCGAGCTGCAGCAGCGGTTCGAGGCCGCGCATGGCTACGACCTGGAGCACGAGGCCAAGATCGTCCTCGGCGGCCTCGGCTTCGCTGATTCGGACTTCTCAAGACCCGTCTCCGAGTTCAGCGGCGGCTGGCTGATGCGCGCCGAACTGGCCAAGCTTCTGCTGCTGAACCCGGACATGCTGCTGCTCGACGAGCCAACCAACCACCTCGACCTCGAGTCCTGCATCTGGTTCGAGGACTACCTCAAGAGCTACCAGGGAGCGGTGCTCGTCACCTCGCACGACCGCGCCTTCCTCAACCGCGTGGTGCGCACGGTCTTCGCCCTGGAGCAGGGCAAGCTCATCGTGCACCACGGCAACTACGACTCGTATGTGGAGGCGCGGCAGCGCAGCATCGAGGTACTCGAGGCCACCGCCGAGCGGCAGGAGCGGAAGATAGCGCAGGAGATGCGCTTCATCGAGCGCTTCCGCGCCAAGAACACGAAGGCCGTCCAGGTGCAGAGCCGCATCAAGAAGCTTGAGAAGATCGAGCGCATAGAGGTTCCGCGCACCATCAAGCACATCCGCTTCTCCTTTCCGACCGCACCCCGGTCGGGCGAGGAGGTCATCAAGCTGGTGCACGTCCGCAAGTCATACGGGTCGCACACGGTCTACCGTGACCTGAGCATCACGCTGCACCGGGCCGACCGGCTGGCGCTGGTCGGGCACAACGGCGCCGGGAAGACGACCCTGCTGCGCATGCTCGCCGGCGTGCTGCCGTTCGAGCAGGGCGAGCGCATCCTCGGCGTGAATGCCAGCCTCGCCTACTACGCGCAGTATCAGCTCGAGTTGCTGCGGCCGCAGAACTCCGCACTGGACGAGCTGCGCAGCGTGGCCACAGACCAGAGCGACCTGGAACTGCGCAACATCCTGGGCGGGTTCCTCTTCACCGGCGACGATGTCTACAAGCAGGTGGCGGTACTCTCCGGAGGGGAGAAGAGCCGGCTGGCCCTCGCCAAGATGCTGACGCAACGCTCCAACCTCCTGCTGATGGACGAGCCGACCAACCACCTCGACATACCGTCTCGCGAGATACTGACCGACGCCCTGGACGCCTACTCCGGCACGCTCTGCTTCATAACACACGACCGCACGCTGATCCGGGAGATAGCCAACAGGATAGTCGACGTCCGGAACGGCAAGGTGACCGTGTACGAGGGCGATTACGACAGCTATCTGCGCTGGCGGGAAGGGCTGGGGCAGGAGGCTCCCGAGTCGCTGGCGGCCGCGGGGCGCAAAGGACAACCAGCCGCAAGGTCAGCGCGGGACTCCGACAAGGAGCGCAAGCGCCGCGACGGCGAGATGAGGAACCGCTTCTACCGCCTGCGCGCGCCCCTCGAGAAGCGCATCGCGGAGATAGAGGCGGAGCTGCAGCAGTGCGAGACCGGCGTGAACGAAGCGAACCGGCTGCTCTCCGACCCCGAACACTACAGCGACGCCTCTCTCGTCATGGAGACAGTACAGCGCAAGAAGGACATGGAGGAGCGCACCGCGGCGCTCAACCGGGAGTGGGAGTGTGTCTTCGCGGACCTCGAGCAGGTCCGGGCGGAGTACGAGAGGGAACGTGACGGCGCCGGCGTGGCGGAGTGAGATGACGCACCGGGTGAAGGACGCCGGCCAGAGGCGAATCTGGTGACGCGGGCAGAACCGTCTCGTGCGACCGGCTGGACGGCGGGCACGAGCGCGCCCCTGGTCCGCCGGCGCACGGCGAGAGGCGGGCGCTCCGTCATGACCCTGCTGCGCCTCATCCGAGTCGACTACTCCCTCCTCGGCGCCGCCGGGGCGGTCGCGGGCGCCGTGGTGAACGGCATGCGGGCGCCCACTGCACAACTTGCAGCGACGGCGACGTCCGTCTTCCTTGTGGCCGCAAGCTGCTATGCCTTCGATGACTACTTCGACCTCTATGCCGACCTGGCGAACGGCCGCAGAGACCGGCCTCTCGTCACCGGCTCCGGCAATCGCCGCTCGGCGGCCATCGCGGGCGCCGTGTGCTTCCTCCTGGCGCTAGTCGCTGCAAGTTTCTCCGGACCGGCCATCCTCGCTATCGTCGCAGCCGGAGGTGCGGCCGCACTGGCCTACAACCGCTGGCTGCAGCACTCCTTCCCGGTGAAGAACCTGCTTCTCGCCGGCGCTTTCCCGGCGCCGCTCATCCTGGGGGGCCTGGCGCCGGGCTCATCCGTCTCACCGGCTCTTGGCTGGTGCGCAAGCCTGGCTTACGTCGCGGGACTGGGTTTCGAGGTGATGATAGACATCGCGGACGTCGAGGGAGACCGGGCCAACGGCGTCGACACTCTGTCGACCCGGTACGGGACGAGGGTGGCGGCCCGCCTCGCTGCGGCGGCGTTCGTCACTTCAGCGCTTCTGCTCCTCCTGCCGTTCGCACTTCCCGTTGACCCGCGCCTGCGGGGCGACCTGGCGTACCTGCTGCTCGCGGCGACGGCCGCGGTGGGAGCGGTGCACATCGCACGAAGCCTCCTGTCGGACCAGACTCCGGCGCACGTCTTCGTGCTAAAGCGGAGAGCCTTCGGTGCTCTGCTGCTCGGACTGGTCGCCTTCGCCGCGGGCGCAGTGGTCTGAAAGACGGGCGGGCATAGGAGTCCGCCGCCATGGACGGAGAATGCAGCCACGCCGCGCACCGGGCTTGCAGGCGGTACAATGCCATCGATGGGCACGAACAGCACTACGCCGCTACTCGATGATAGCGCCGTGAAAGAGTTCCGGCGCCGCGTCTACGCGCACTTCGAGCAGCACGGGCGGGACTTCCCGTGGCGCCACACCATCGACCCGTACCGCGTGCTCGTGTCCGAGGTGATGCTGCAGCAGACGCAGACATTCAGGGTCGTGCCGAAGTACGAGGCGTTCATCGAGCGCTTCCCGGACGCAGCGGCTCTGGCAGCGGCGCCCGCCGACGCTGTGCTGGGCTCGTGGCAGGGGCTCGGCTACAACCGCCGCGCCCTGTCGCTCCAGACCGCGGCACGGGAGCTCGTCTCAAGACACGGGGGCGTCGTACCGTCCGAATGCCAGGCACTGCTGGCGCTCCCTGGGGTGGGGCCATACACCGCCGCCGCAGTCCGCGCCTTCGCCTTCAATCTGCCCGACGCCTTCGTCGAGACGAACATCCGCACCGTCTTCATTCACGAGTTCTTCGCGGATGCAGAGCGTGTGCGCGACTCCGAGCTGCTGCCGCTCGTGGCGCGGACCATCGACACCGCCAATCCCCGCCACTGGTACCAGGCGCTGATGGACTACGGCGCGATGCTGAAGGAGAGCAACAACGCATCGCGCAGGAGCGCCCACCATCGTCCGCAGAGCCGGTTCGAGGGCTCACGCCGACAGGCCAGAGGCATCATCCTGCGGTCGCTGCTGCGGGATGGGCCGTCTCACTGGGAGGCGCTGGCCGCGCGAATCCCCGAATGGGATGCCCGCTTCGACGACGCGCTGGTAACCCTCGAGCGGGACGGACTGGTCAGCAGGCGGGACGGCGCGTTCACAGCTGCGAAGTGACAGCGGCATCCTGGGACACCAGACTCATTCCATCGCACGTTCGGGCGCGGGCACTGGCAATGCCCCCTGGCGCCGCCACCCTGCCGGGTCGGTGTGGGAACCGCCCTCTACTGGAGATGGCACGGTTGCCCCTGGATGAAGGGGGAGGGGGTGCAACAACCGGTTGGCGGGCGCACGCAGAGGTCCGCCCCTACGGGAGACCGCGAACCACCCCACCGTTCGGGCAACCCTTGACCGGTTGACACCGCAGGAGGCGCAATCTACCATGTCTGCTTCACCACATCCCGGAGGAGCGACTATGCCCGAATACGCAGGCGACATGTACGTTGACAAGCGCGACCAGCTCGAGAAGATAGAGCCCCTTTGCCTGCCGGACGAGCTCATCAGAGCCGTGTTCGACCTGAAGGGACGGGGCACCGGGTTCCTGGCCGTTACCGACAGGCGCATCATCTACTACGACAAGGAGTGGCTGAAGAACCGGCAGGCCATCGTCAGCATCCCCTTCAGCCGCATCACATCGGTCGCGAGCGAAGACAGCAAAGGGTTCTTCGTGCAGAAGGGCTTCTTCGTGAGCGAAAGCCTCATGATCACGATACAGGGGGAAGGCGTCAAGACGTTCGAGTTCCGGGGCGGCGACAAGGCGCACCTGGCGCACATGATCATCATGGAGCACCTGCTTCGCGAATAGCAGCGCAGACCGGCGGGGAGGAGACATGGCACGGGGCTACGAGATAAATGACTTCGCCAAGGAAGAGTCCTGGCGCATGTTCCGCATCATCGGGGAGCTGGTGGAGGGGTTCGACCGCCTTTCGGGCGTTGAGCCGGCGGTCACCATCTACGGCTCCGCGCGCGTCAAGCCAGACCAGCCGCTCTACCAGGTCACGCAGGAGATAGCGCGACGCCTTGGCGAGCTGGGGTTCTCCATAATCACCGGAGGCGGTCCGGGGCTGATGGAGGCGGCGAACAAGGGAGCCGCTGAGGCCGGAGTCGTATCCGCCGGCCTGAACATAGAGCTGCCTGAAGAGCAGACGCCGAACCCCTACTCCACGCTGTCCATCACGTTCAACCACTTCTTCGCGCGCAAGGTGATGCTGGCGAAGTACGCCACCGCCTTCATCGCGATGCCGGGCGGCATCGGGACGATGGACGAGGTGACGGAGATCGTCTGCCTCATACAGACGCACAAGATGCGGCCGTTCCCGGTCATCCTGTACGACAGCAGCTACTGGGGAGGTTGGCTCGAGTGGATGCGCCGAACCACGCTGGCGCAGGGGTACATCGAGGCGGACGACCTGGGACTGCTGGTCGTCTGCAACACTGTGGACGACGTAGTGGCGACGGTTCGCGAGTGGTACGAGAAGCAGCAGCTTGCAGTGGGAAGAGCGGCCGACGAGATGAAGCGGCAGCGTCGCCCTCCGGCCAGGCGCGGCGGGTCGCGCACCGTTTCGGGAGGGGAATCCTGACCCTGCGATTCCCCGGCCCGGCGAGGGCGCGGCCTTTCACCGGCGCAAGGGGCGGGCACCTCCCTTGTCAGTTGTGCTGGTGGCCGTCATCGTTCTCGCGTCCGAATGGCCGGCGTGCGCGACTGCCATATGTGCTTCCGGCCTCGTTGTCGCTGACGACTGCAGGGGACCTGTCCATGGTGGTAAGCTGTTGCACACAGACAAGGGACCGAATCACGGTGCAAGGACGCCGCGTGAAGTACCGCCGCGCTGCGCACCTTGGCATGTGCCTCGGGGCGGGGGAGTGTACCGCGTCGCAGAAGGCAGAGAAGGAAGAGCTTCTCACCGGAGCCGGACGGACGGACGGGATGCGGCCAGGCTGCGTCAGCGGTAGCGAATCAGGTCGCAGAGTCCGCGCGGAGCTTGAGACATTGCTGCGCGCCGCAACCTGGGATGATGTGCCGGTCATGGTAGCCGCCACCCCGCCTGCTGGAGGACCGTGAGTGACACAGCAATCGGCGTTGGATAGAGTCGCAGCTTCAACGGAGGAATGCATGCCATGAGAGAAATCGACGTCACCCAGGTGACTGCTGCCGTGGCCCGTCTGTTCGAGCACGCATGCCACTACCTCCCCCAGGACGTTATCGACGCGCTCAAGAAGGCGCGTGCGCGGGAAGAGTCCCCTGTCTGCCGAGAAGTGCTCGACAAGATGCTCGAGAATGCCCAACTGGCCGGGCAGGAAGACACGCCGCTGTGCCAGGACACCGGAACAGCCGTGGTCATGCTGGAGGTCGGCCAGGACGTGCACTTCACGGGAGGCGACCTGTCCCGGGCAGTGAACGAGGGAGTACGCCAGGGCTACGAGAAAGGGTATCTGCGGAAGTCGATGGTGACGCGCCCCTTCACGGCCAGAGTCAACACGAAGGACAACACACCGGCGGTCATTCACACCGACATCGTGCCGGGGGACAGGCTCAAAATCACGGTCCTGCCCAAGGGCGGCGGTTGCGAGAACATGTCCAGGCTCTCGGTGCTGTCGCCGTCGAAGGGGCGCGCCGGGATCATCGATTTCGTCGTGAACTTGGTCGACGCCTCGGGAGCGAATCCCTGTCCACCCACCGTGGTGGGAGTCGGCATCGGAGGCACCACGGACGAGACGATGCTTCTGGCCAAGAAGGCGCTGCTGCGGAAAGTGGGGGAGCCGCACCCTGACCCTGAAGTGGCCGACCTGGAAAGCGAGCTGCTCGAGAGGATAAACAAGCTGGGAATCGGCCCGATGGGTTACGGTGGAAGGACCACCGCCCTAGCCGTGCACGTGGAAACGTTCCCCACTCATATTGCCAGCCTGCCGGTAGCGGTGAACATGCAGTGCTGGTGCGACAGGCGCGAGGAGATAACCCTCTAGAGGGAGGTAGCGATGGCAAAACCCGCCGGGACGCCGGAAGTCGTTGACATCTACGTGATGGGAAAGCATTTCGAGGTTCCCCAGGGACTCACGATACAGGCCGCCCTCGAGTACTCCGGCTACAACCTGATTCGAGGCGTGGGCTGTCGCTCGGGGTTCTGCGGCGCGTGCGGCACAGTCTACTGCTTCAAGAACGACCCGCAACTGAGGTACGCGCTCGCCTGCCAGAAGACAGTCGAACCTGACATGTACCTGACGCAGGTTCCCTTCTTCCCCGCCACCTCGGCTTCTTACAGCGTCGAAGAGCTGGACCCTGCAGAGGGCGAGAACATCCTGCTGAAGCTCTATCCGGACCTGCTGACCTGCTTCGGGTGCAACAACTGCACCAAGAGTTGCCCGCAGGACCTGCAGGTGATGGAGATAGTCTCGGCCGCGATACGGGGGGACTACGAGAAGGTATACGAGAAGTCTTTCGACTGCCTCATGTGCGGCCTGTGCGCGGCGAGGTGCCCGCAGGGTTTGCGCCCGTACGTCGCAGCCATCGCAGCCAGGCGTCTGCGTGGAGCGCACCTGGCTCCGAAGTCGCAGCACAACCTCGACCGGATCCGCGAGATACAGGAAGGGAGATTCGACGCGGAGTTGGGCCAGCTCAAGCACTCGTCCAGGGACGAGTTGCGGAAGCTCTACGCCGATCGCACGATCGAGCCGGTTCGCTAGGCGGGACGCGGGCTCCACTGCTGGTTGAAGGAGGACAAACCGTATGCCATACCCGGCCTCGATGGAAGAAAGCAAGAGAAGGGTTGAGCAGACCCGGCCGGCCCGGATGCAGCGCGGACCGGCTGCACGGATGTCAGCGGAGGAGCGGGATGCCCTGGTTGACACTTTCCACCCGGACTACAAGAAAGAGCAGTTCCGCGAGATCAGAATCGGACCCGGTAAGGGTGAACGCGCGCCGCTGGAGATTGCCGAGTTGCTGGAGGGCAGCAGCCGGGTAGAGCCGGACAAAGTAGACCTGTCGAAGGTAGACCGGGACGTTGACGTCCTCGTCATCGGCTGCGGCGGCGCCGGCGGCTCTGCCGCGCTCATGGCGGAAGAGAACGGCGCCAGCGTGCTCATATCGTCGAAACTGCGACTCGGAGACGCCAACACCGTGGGCGCCCAGGCGGGTACTCAGGCCTGCGACAGGCCGAACGACTCTCCTGCCTTCCACTACCTCGACACCATGGGAGGCGGCCACTACGCCAACGATCCGGAGCTGGTTGAGGCGCTGGTGAAGGACTCCCCGGACGTCATCCGCTGGCTCGAGTCCCTGGGCGTGAACTGGGACAAGGAAGCCGACCACTCCTACCATGAGCTCTCAGGCGGCGGCGCATCGCGTCGGCGGCTGCACTCGTGTCGCGACTACACCGGCCTCGAAGAGATGCGAGTCATCCGGGACGAGATACGCCAGCGGAACATGCGCGGCAGACGCATCGACTGGCTCGAGTTTGAACCCGCAATCGAGCTGCTGCTCGACACCAACGGGCATGTCGCAGGCGCACTCCTCATGAATCTGGAGACGCGCGAAATGAAGCTCGTCCGGGCGAAGACTGTGGTAATCGCCACCGGCGGACTGGGCAGGACGCACATACAGGGATTCCCCACCACCAACCACTACGGCGCCACCGCGGACGGCCTCGTGCTTGCCTATCGGGCTGGCGCTCCGCTCGTGCATATGGACACGGTGCAGTACCACCCGACCGGAGCGGCCTTTCCCCCGCAGATCCTCGGCTTCCTGGTCACCGAGAAGGTGAGGACGCTGGGCGCCGAGCTTGTCAACAGTGATGGTGAGCAGTTCGTCCATCCGCTCGAGGCCCGTGACACAGAGGCATCAGCCGCGATTCGCGAATGCCAGGAACGTGGCAAGGGCATCGCGACACCCACGGGAGAGGTGGGCGTATGGCTCGATTCCCCCATGATCGACATCCTGCGGGGCGAAGGCACCATCAAGGCAGAGCTGCCGGCGATGGTCCGGCAGTTCGGCCGCTTCGACATCGACATCACGAAAGAGCCCATGCTCATATACCCGACACTGCACTATCAGAACGGGGGCATCAAGATAGGCGTGGATGCCGCCACCGCGATACCCGGCCTCTTCGCCGCCGGTGAAGTCTCGGGAGGAGTCCACGGGCGAAATCGCCTCATCGGCAACTCGACGCTCGACCTGTTCGTCTTCGGCCGCCGGGCCGGCATTGCGGCGGCAGCGCATGCGAAGGAAGCGAAGCTGGCTGACCTGACCCTGGACCATGTGCGCAAGTGGCAACAGCAGCTCCGCGAGTCCGGGCTTGAGGCTCTGCCGGTGTCGCCCATGCTGCTCCCGAACTACGCGAGGCAAGAGCGTCCCACTCCGGGCTTCCGGCCGCTGGGACAGGCGAGCAGCTACACGCCCTTCGGCAACAGGGCAGTCCGCTGGATCTAGGAGAGTGACATGCCACAGCGAGAGCAGACGGAAGTACGGGGCGAAGTTGAGACCGTTCTCAACCAGATCCTCAATGCCAAGTGCCCGCCGGTCGCGCGGTGCAGGCTACTCTCCAGCGGGTTCAACCCCGGCCACGCGCTCAACATAGTCGAAGACATCGCGGGTCACAAGGAATGCCTGGCCTGCGGCTGCTGTGTGGACGCCTGTCCCTTCCTGTTCAGGGAGCCGTCGCGCCGGGAGCGTACCGAGCAGCGCACATCGATGGCGCTGGAGACAATCGTGGGCGCGGACTGCGATCAGTGCGATGCCTGCGTGCTGGCATGTCCGCAGGTCGATACCACCATCAAGAACTACGTCATCAATCACCGCATGGTGGATGTCATGTCTCGCCTGGAGCAAAGGATCGGCGATGAGGACGACCTCGATCTGGACCTCTACGTGGAAGAGGCAATCGCAGAGTGACGCTTCACAGGCCGCTGCCTGTCGCGCCATGTGACTGGAAGGTGCAGTGATGGAGTTTGAGAAACCCGAAGAGCTCGAGATGGTCCAGACCGCGGTGCGTCAGTTCGTGACTGAGCAACTGAAGCCGCTGGAGAGGATGCTCCTGGGTCGCGCCGCGGACCTCAGCGACGCGGTGATGTTCCTGCCGGCCGAGAAGGAACGGGAACTGATCGGCCTGGCCAGGGACATGGGACTCTGGGGCATAGGCGTGCCCGAACAGTTGGGGGGAGCCGGCCTGGGAACACTGGGGACGTGCCTCGTCGAGGAGGAACTGGCCCAGACGGTGGTGCCGTTCACGCTTGGTGACGTTCCGGCCGTGCTGTTTCAATGCAGCGAACAACAGCGGCAGGACTACCTTCGCCCGGCGCTCGACCGGGAGAAGTTCCCTCTGGTCGCACTCATGGAGCCCGGAGGCAGGTCCGGCGTCGAAGACATCCGTACGAAGGCCGAGAAGAAGGATGGCTGCTACGAGCTGACCGGAGAGAAGCTGACTCTTTCCAGAATCGGCGACCGCTGGTTTGCAGTCGTCTTTGCCGTCACGGATGCGGGAGCGCGACTGCGTGACGGCGTGAGCTGCTTCTTCGTCGACCAGGACACCCCGGGTTGCCGCCTGACAGGAGATGCGGAGAGAACAGGTTGGGAGGCCCGCGTGAGGCGGCCCGCACTGCTGCGCCTCGACCACTGCAGGGTCGGTGCAGACAAGCTTCTGGGGGAGGAAGGCAAGGCCTTTCAGCTTGCGAGGGAGTGGCTGCCCGGGCGGAGGATAGTCAGGGCCGCACGCTCGGTCGGCGCCGCGCTACGAGTACTGGACGAGTGCATTGTCCAGGTCCAGACCTGGATATCCTTCGGAAAGTCCATCTCGGCAAAGCCAGGCGTACGCGCCTCTCTTGGAGACATCGCAGCCCGTATCCACGCGACGAGACTGGCGGTGTACGAGGCCGCGTGGAAGGTTGATCAGGGGCAACCGGTACGGCGGGAGGCGGCGATGGCCAAGCTGCTTGCCACCGAGATGATCCACTTCGTGTCCGATAGCGCAGCTCACATCTTCAACGGACCGGCGTACGTGGCCGGCCTGCCTCTGGAGCGATTCTGCCGCAGCGCCGTCGCGGGAAGCCTGACGGACGAGTCTCTCCAGCTTCAGCGCGACATCATCGCAAGGGACGTCTTGCGCGGCTTGCGAGTATAGAGGAGGGGAAGACCATGCCGGAGCCAAGAAGAATCGTACTGCCGCTGACGGACGAGACGCTGGCCGGCCTTCGGGCCGGCGACAGCCTGCTGCTCAACGGCGTGGTGTATGTCGGTAGAGACGCGGCCCACAAGCGGATGATCGAAGCCCTGGACCAGGGCAAGCCGCTGCCGATCGATATCAAGGGACAGACCATCTACTTCATGGGTCCTTCACCCGCGCGGCCGGGGAGACCTATCGGCTCGGCCGGACCCACAACCAGCGGAAGGATGGACGCCTACTCGCCGCGCCTGATAGAGCAAGGCCTCAAGGGCATGATCGGCAAGGGGTTGCGTTCCAGAGAAGTACTGGACGCGATGGTGAAACACAAGGCCGTCTACATGGGCGCGATCGGCGGGGCCGGCGCCGTCGTCGCCAGAAGCATTCGCAAGGCAGAGGTCGTGGCCTACGGCGACCTTGGCGCCGAAGCGCTTCTGCGGCTCGAGGTTCAGGACTTCCCGGTCACGGTGATAAACGACATCTACGGCGGAGACCTCTACGAGCAGGGGAAGCGCACGTATCGAGTCGCCTGATAGTGTCCGCGAGCGCCCCGGTCCGAACGGAACGGGCTTTCTTGTGCCGGCCTCCGCGGCCGCTGACCACTGTGGATGGTCCGGACGCGTGCAACTCTACTCCGCAAACAGGACGACGGGGCAACCTCGCGCAGCACCGACCGGCAAGATTGCACTTCCTAAGCTAGCTCGGCAGGCGCTGGCGGATGAAGTCGACCACGTGAGATGAGAACGTCCCCGGGCCAAATACCTCTGCGACGCCCATCCGCTTCAGCTCCACCACATCGTCCGCGGGGATGATGCCACCTGCCACTATCAGAGCGTCACCCTTGCCGGCATCCTTCAGCCCCTGTATAACGACCGGGAAAAGCTCCATGTGGGCGCCGGAGTGGATGCTGAGTCCCACGACATCCACATCCTCCTGAACCGCTACGGAGACTATGGCCTCGGGGGTCTGCCGGATCCCGGTGTAGATAACCTCCATGCCCGCATCGCGCAGCGCCCGCGCGATGAACTTCGCCCCGCGGTCATGCCCGTCCAGGCCGGGCTTGGCAACCAGTACGCGTATCGGCCTCTTGTGCTGGGCGTAGCTCACCTCACCTGCTCCTTCTGACACAGCTCAACGAGCACGCCATTGACCGAACGAGGATGGAGGAACACGACCTTCCCCTCCACTCCCTGACGCGGCGTCTGGTCAATCAGGTCCACCTGCTTGTCCTTGAGCGCCGAGAGGTCCTGCTCGATGTCATCGACGTCGAACGAGATGTGCTGAATCCCCTCGCCCCGCTTCTCCAGCACCGCGGCCATCCTGCTCCCGGGCAGCGGTTCCAGCAGCTCGAGGTGGGGCCCCTGCGGGAAGCCCAGCATACCGACCTTCACACCCTGCTCTTCCACGACCTTCACCTCACGCAGGACGGCGCCGAACATCTTCTGATAGAGCCCGGCACTCTGTTCAAGGTCTCGCACGAGGATGCCGATATGACCAACTCCCAGAATCATCAGGCTCTCCCTTCACCCGTACTTGCTGACACTGCGTCCGTCACTTGTTGTGAGGTGTCAGGACAACAGCTAGATGGTGTGGAACTCCTTCTGCGTCCCGAAGACCTTCCGCAGAGTGTCAGTCATCTCCCCGACCGTGGCGTACGCTTCGACGCAATCGATCAACGCGGGAATGATGCTACCGTCACTCCGTGCCGCTGCTTCCAGCCGCTCCAGCCCTTCCGCGACCTTCGCACCGTCCCTCTCCTGCCTGACCATGGCCAGGCGCGCCTTCTGTCTGCCTTCAACTTCAGGATTGAACTTGAGTACGTCGGCTATCCCGGCGTACTCCGAGACGAAATCGTTCACTCCGACTATCACCTGCTGCTTCTCTTCAATCATCCGCTGGTACCGGTACGATGCTTCCTGAATCTCCGTCTGCGGAAAGCCCTGCTCAATGGCGGAGACCGCGCCACCCAGTCCGTCAATCTTGTCGAGGTACTGCCGGGCCCCCTGTTCAATCCTGTCCGTGAGGTACTCGATGTAGTAGGAACCGCCCAGGGGGTCCACGACATCCGCCACCCCGCTTTCGTAGGCGATGAGCTGCTGCGTCCGCACCGCCAGGGTTGCTGATTCCTCCGTCGGCGTGGCGTAGGCTTCGTCGTACGAATCCGTATGCAAGGACTGGGTCCCACCGAGGACGGCGGCCAGGCTCTCCATCGTGGCTCTCATCAGGTTGTTCAGCGGTTGCTGCGCCATGAGGGTCACACCTGCGGTCTGCGTGTGGAACCTCAGCATCATCGAACGCAGGTCGGTGGCGCCGAACCTCTGCCTCATGAGTTTCGCCCAGAGGCGGCGGGCCGCCCGGAACTTGCCGACCTCCTCGAGGAAGTTGATATGGCTGCTGAAGAAGAAGGACAGGCGGGGTGCGAAGGCATCCACCGCGAGCCCTGCCCGAAGAACGTCGTCCACGTAGGCGATGCCGTTGGCCAGTGTGAAGGCAACCTCCTGCACAGCCGTAGCGCCGGCCTCGCGGATGTGGTACCCGCTGATGCTGATGGAATTCCAGCGCGGCACGTTGGCAGCGCAGTAGGCAATGATGTCGGTGGTCAGGCGCATCGACGGACGCGGAGGGAAGATGTAGGTGCCCCTGGCCATGTAGTCTTTCAGGGGATCATTCTGGACCGTCCCCGCAAGTTTCGACTGCTCGACCCCCTGCTTCTTGCCGAGGACGATATACATCGCGAGCAGGATGGGAGCAGTTGCGTTGATGGTCATCGACGTCGTCACCCTGTCGAGGGGGATACCCTCAAACAGGATCTCCATGTCCTTCAGGCTGTCGATGGCCACGCCTACTTTCCCCACCTCTCCCCTGACGAGCGGATGGTCCGAGTCGTAGCCCATCTGAGTGGGTAGATGGAAAGCAACGGAGAGGCCGGTCTGGCCCTCTGCAAGCAGCTTCTTGAACCGCCGGTTCGTATCCTCAGCCGTACCAAAGCCGGCGTACTGCCTGATGGTCCACAGCCGGCCCCGATACATGTTCGGCTGGACGCCTCGGGTGAACGGGTACTCCCCTGGATAGCCCGACTGAGCTTCGTAGTCGAACTCGGAAAGGTCGTCCGGCGCGTAGACGGCCTCAACCCCGATGTCCGAAGTCGTCGCAAAGCTTGCTTTGCGTTCGGGGTACCCCTTCAGCACTGAAGCCAGCGTCGTATTCTGCCATTGCTGCTTATTCCGGCTCACTCTCCGCACCCTCCTGACGAAAGACGCCAATACAGACTACAGTTTTCGAACGAAGTCCGCCACACGCTCGCCGCTGGTATTCCGGCCATTGTCCACCGGCCGCTGGTCGGACCAGAAGCGCCACGGGGGCCGGACCGGACAGCCCGGAAAGCGCGGCCCGACGCGCTCCGTCCGCCATGCTCCTATTGCGGGATGCGTGTCCCCCTGATCCACTTGCATCACAGTCTCTTCTCGATAGGGGGCTGCCGCGGATGTGCATAGAGGAGGCGGCGTGTCACCCGCCCGCAGCGCCAACCAGCTTTCCGGGTTCGCCGGTAGTGTGCAACAGTGGAAGCTCGTCCGGCGCCGGTGCAGCGACGGCAGGAGCCGGCGACGTGATGGATGGAGTTTACGGTCACCGGCCTTCAGGCTAGAATACGCTGCCTCTGCTTTTCCGCGACCGGCCCGAGGCCGGGTCACGGCAGAAAACAGAAGAGCTCCGAGTAACCTCACCACCACATCAGCCCGGCTTTCGCCGGCTGTCGCCCGGCTCAGCTTGATTACTCGGAGCCAGCATTAACCTAGCATGGTCGGATGCGACTGTCAAGTCGAACCTGGGTCAGGCGGGCCGCAACCGGCCGGTACAGAACTGGAGGCAAGATGATGGTACGCGCGGTGTTCTTCGATTGGGTCAACACGCTGGTGCGCATGGAGCCCGACCGGCACGTCCTTTCGGCGGAGGTGTGCCGCGAGTTCGGCATACCGCTGAGCGAACGAGACGCCTTGCGCGGCATCTACGCCGCCGACGAGGAGGCCCTCCGGAGCGGAGCGCAGAATCGCATGGTGCAGGGAGACATCGAGGCAAACCTCCGCTACAACAACCGCGTCCTGGCGGAGGCGGGCATTCCGGCCCCCGACCGGAACACCGCCGTGGCGCTGCTCAGGCGCCTTAGCGAGCGGTTCAGGGACTACCGGTTCGTCGCCTTCGACGATGTGCGGCCCGCGTTGCTCGCCCTGAGGCAGCGCGGCATCGTCACCGGGCTGGTCTCAAACATGCCGCGCCCGATGCAGCCGATAGTCGATGCGGCGGGGCTGAGCGGACTGCTGGACTTCACCGTCACGCCACTGGACGCCGGCGGTGCGAGCAAGCCGGCGGCGCCGATATTCCTCGAGGCGCTGAAGCGCGCGGGAACGAAGCCGGAGGAGACAGTGCACGTTGGTGACGAGCCTTTCTCAGACGGCAAGGGCGCAGAGGCGGTGGGCATCACTCCGGTCGTCATCGATCGTCATGGCGTCTGGACCGGCGTCGAAGAGTACCGGCGCGTCACTTCGCTGGCCGAGTTGCCCGGCGTGGTGGCGGCGCTGCAGGCCACGACCGGCAAACCGCAAACGGAGGCCGGCTGAAGCGGCTCCCGGCGAATGGCGCAGTGAAGTCCACGGCTCATCTTGACGCTCGCTGCCGGAGGCAGTACCTTGTCAACTATCGAGAGCGCGCCGCGGTTGCGCCGCACGCCCAGGGAGATGCCTGATGCCTGATGACCTTTCCGCAGAGATGCTCGCAGCACTGGTTGAGCGCGACCGCGTGCGCGGGTACCTGTCCAGGCTGCAGGGATTGCAGGACGAAGGGTCCATAACCGCGGAGCAGCACGACACGGCGCAGGCCGACTACTCCCAGCGCATAGAGGCAGCCACGAGCCGCGTCGAGGAGTTGAGACAGCAGGTACAGGAGCAACTCGACGAGGTGCAACGCACCCTCGCGTCGCACCGGTCGGAGCTCGGCAAGCTCGAAGCCCGCTTCAAGGTGCAGGAGATACCGCTGACGAAGCTGCAGAGCGATGGAGTGCAGCATCGCAGGGCCATCCGCACTCTGCAGGAGCAGGAGAAGCAGCTCCGCGCCCTGGTCGACGCCGAATCGGCCGAAGGGCTGGAAGGGCAGGCCGCGGCGGCGGCCGCCCCCGTGATAGAGGAGACACCGCGGCAGCGGTCCGGTGCGCCTGAGCGTCGCGCGGAACCAGCACGGGTCCGCGAGGCGCCGGAGTACAGGGCGCCGGATTTCGAGGCGCCCGAGGTCAAGGAAGGAGCCCTTCCTCGGTCGCCGCTGCGCATCGCATCCCTGGTGGCCGGCGCGCTGCTGCTTCTCAGCATCTTTCTCGCCTGGGTCGCCCCAACGAAGGCGCTGGGAGCGAACCTGGGCGCCGACCCGGGAGTCATCGTTACTTTCCTTGCCGGGCTGGCCGGCCTCGTGTGCGGCGTCGCCGCAATCGGCTTCGCCTTCATCCCCAGGAGGCGACTCCGCGGCGCTCTGCTGCCGCTGGCGGGGCTCGTCGCTCTGGCCGCGCTCGTCGCAGCCGTTCTTCTTGAGGAGATACCCCTGCTGAACAGCTACTTCCGGGAGCTGGTCGTCATGCGCGAGGGGTTCTACCTGTACATCGCCGCGGCGGCCGCGCTCGCCGTTCTCGGCATCATCCAGCTGCGGCGCGCCTGAGCAGAGCCATCAGGCGGGTTGCCAGAGCGGCTCGACCCACGAGACGAGGTGCACGATGGGGTCCACGACGCACTCCCGCACGAGCGTGCGCACACCTTCGTGCCGGGCGATGAAGGCGGCTACCGGCGGGCTAGCCGAATAGTAAAAGCCAATGTAGTCGCGCCCGGCCGGGCTCTGGCGCAGCACCTCGTCACGGAACGTGCGCAGCACGTCTATCTCGGCTGCCGTGCCCGTTCCGTAGGCGGCCGTGGCAATGAAGCAGTCGCCGAGAAGGAAGTCCCACATGGCCTCTTCTTCTTGCTCCTCCGCTTCGCGGTTCTTGGCGACTTCAAGGGCCACCTCATAGAGGGCGTCCTGGCCGACGGCGAGCACGTCCGCAAGCTCGACAGCCTCTTCCTGCACGCAGGCAACAGCCTTCGCAAGCTCGCTGGGTCGATGCGTCACGAATGCGCCGCCAAGCGGGTCGCCGGGGTCCACGAACAGGCCCGCGAGACCTCACCTCACCTCTCCTTTCAGCAACGGCATGCACGACGAGAACGCGCCGTCGAGCGTCTCCGCGACCATGTTCTGCCTGGCGGCGGCCTTCGACAGTGACGAAGGCGGGGCCAGGCGCAGTTCGCCAGCCACAGCCGTGCACTGACCGCTCGCCTTTCTCACCGCATCCAACCACGCCATGGTGATATCAGTCTCGTCGCGGGGTACGAAACTCGGAAACAGCAAGTCATCAAAAGCGTCGCAGATGCCTTCGAGCGCGGCCTCCGCATCGCCATACGCGACAGCCATGGCTTGAAGGTAGGCTAACTCATCCTGGTTGAGATGCTCTCGGAAGAGCTTGATTTCCTCTTCGTCGAGCTGCTCTTCACCGAGTTGCTCTTCGCCGTCTGCGGCCCGGACGGAGCCCCAAGACAGGGAAAGCAACAGGGAGCAGAGCAGAAGCACCGAGACAATGCGTTTCATGCCGCCACCATCTCAGTACAGGGTCTGATATCCAGTATGTGAACAGAGGGTAGCGGCGTCAAGTGCAACACAGCCGGAGTGCATGACGCACCGCACGGCAGCATACGCCAGTCCTGTCACACCGGCTCCCAGAGAGGTTCAAGGAGGGACACAACACGGACGATGGGATCCACGATCCCTTCCCGCACAGCGGTGCGCAGCATCTCGTGCCGTGCGATGAACTCCGCTATCGGTGGACTGGCGCCATAGTAGAAGCCGATGTAGTCTCGCCCGGCCGGACTCTGCCGCAGCACCTCGTCCCGGAAGGTGCGCAACACGTCTATCTCGCCGGCCGCGCTCGTGCCGTAGGCGGCGGTGGCGATGAAGCAGTCCTCGCCCAACAGCCACTCAAGCAACTCCGAGCCAGCCTTGGCGTCCTCGACTATCTCCCCCAGCTTCGCGTTCAACGCCCCCTGCCCGGCATCGAGCAGCGCCCTGATGTCGGCAATCTCAGTCTTGACGCTCGACACGAAACGCGCCTTGAAGACGGTGCTGTCCGACTTGTCCGGCTTCGGCCCCGCGCCAAGCAGTCCTGCAAACACGTCACCGAACTTCTCGCGCGCAGCCTCCAACGCCCGCTTCTTGCCTTCCTCGACGACCAGGCCCATGGTCGGGCCGAAACTCCCCTGGAGCCGCGCCGCGATAGCCGTGTTGACCGACGCGAGGCTGGCGAGGGAATCGGGTGGCGCTTCCTGGAACGCGGGGGCCTGGGCGGCGAGCGCACCGGCACAGGCGGCGACGCTGCCAACCATCTCGAGGGGGCTGGGCCCGGACGCCCCACCACCGAGAAAAGCTATGACCGCGCCTCCTACGGCGCTGTCGACCTGGCCGCTGAGTTCGTCGAGGGCCGCGCGCGAAGCGGCATATGCCGCGGTCAGCTTTGCCACGTACGTCTTCTCGGCGTCGGTGAGATATTGAGAGGAATCGGTCTCTGCGCCGTCAGCAGCCGAGAGGCCGGCAGGTGACGCAAGCGGCAACAGCAGCACTGCCAGCAACATCGGCAGGATGAAACGCCCTGTCATTCGAGCACCTCTGTCGGACCGTCGTTCCGCCTCCCCGGGCGGGACTATTCTCAGTGTAGTCGGGTACAATACGGAGTTTCAACTTCACGACACAGGGATGGTGACCGGATTGGACACAGTAACACGGCTCCGGGATGCACTGGTGGTCCGCGACGACGCCCGCGCGAAGCTGCGCGACCTCGAAGGTGATACGAAGCGCGCCCAGCGACAGCCGAAGACCGTGGCCGCCGAGATACGCAGGCAGCAGGAAGACATCGCCGAGAAGGACCGTGAGGTTGAGGCCCTCCGGGCGAAGCTGATCTCGGAGAAGGAGAAAGCTGAGGCAGAGAAGGTTGCCCTGGTGGAGGAGCTTTCTTCCCTGGCAGCGCCGGAAGCGGCCGGTACCGCGGGCAAGGAGGAGTCGCGGCTGCGCGAACGCCTGGAGAAGCTCGCGCAGCGGCTGGCGCGGATGGAGAAGGGTGTCTCCGCCCGGTCGCCGGACGACATCCCCGCTGTCGTCTCAGTCGTGCCTGGTCGCGACAGGGGAACCGCCGACATCATGCAGGACCCGGCGCTGCGCCGCTACACTCAGGTGACCACTATCGACTGGCCCGGCGCTTCCGTGCCCGAGCGCCTCATGATGCTGTTCAAAGAGGCGAAGAAGACCGACTCACGGCGGTCCATCCTCATCAGCTCGATCGTTGTGGCGGGTATCACGCTTGTCGTCCTTGCCGTCACCCTCATCTCGGGTGCAACGAACCCTGGCAGCGACCACAGCCCCCTCGGCAAGGGAGAACTGTACGTGCCGGTGCTCGCGGCGGACGCCGACAGGGTCGGCAGACTCGAGATGACCGTCGAGTACGATACCGCCGTGCTCACCGGCCTGGGAGCATCGAACGGCCCGCTCTCCGCCGCCGCCGCCGTCGACTTCGACCTCGAGACGCCGGGGAAGATGACCCTTGTCGTTTCGGACGTGACCGGTATGTCAGGCTCAGGGGCAATCGTGCTGCTGAGGTTCCGGGTCGACCATATCGTGATCAAGCCAACCCCGCTGACGGTGACCGCCGTCACGGCAACCGACGCCCGGACGATGGGTCCCGTGGCAGTCGCGTTCGAGAGCGGCTCGGTCAACACCGGGACGCTCGAGTCCGTGGCTCCCGTCATCCGCTTCTAAGACGGGGCTCCGGCGCCGGGGCCTGCGCCGGGCCGGGCGTACTTCACCTCGCCGCGCCCCCGCGCAGGAACGCGATGGCTATCCCTGCCAGTATCAGTACAGCGCCCATAACCTCCAGCAAAGCAGGCGTCTCGTGCAGCACGAGCACGGCGAGGATGGAGGCGCCGACCGGCTCACCCAGGACCGCAACGGTGACCATCGTGGCCGGCATGAAGCGGAGCGCCCAGTTGAGCGACATGTGACCGACGAGTTGCGGCACGAGCGCAAGGGTGACGATTGCAGCCCACGTGTGCGGCAGGTAGCCTCTGACCTCGGGGCCCGTAACGGTGACCGCGAGAGCAAGCATCACGCCGGCAACAGTGAACACCGCAGTGGAGTACGGAAGCAGGCTCGTGTCGCGCCGCAATCGTCTTCCGACCAGCAGGTAGCCGGCCATTGCCAGCGCCCCGCAGAAGGCCAGCGCATTCCCTGACAGCGCCGTCCCTCCCTGTCTCCAGCCCACGTAGCCGATGAGCGCCGCCCCGGCAAGGCAGATTCCCATGCCCGCGAACGTCACACGTCTCAGTCGCTCACCGAAGAAGACGTACGACATCAGTGCGACGATGAACGGGGTGGTCGTGACGAGAACGACCGAACTGGCGACGGTCGTATAGGAGAGCGAGGCTGTCCAGAGAGCGAAGTGTGCCGCGAGCAGGGCGCCCGCCAGCAGCACAGGGCGCCAGCGAGAACGCAGCAGGACAGCGAGCTCCCGCCGGGCCGACACCAGGCAGACCGGCAGGAGAAAGGCTGACGCAATGACGAGTCGACCGGCAGCCACGACCAGCGACGGCGCCCCGGCAAGGCGCACGAGCACCGCCGCGCAGGAGATGGCGGCCACGCCTGCCAGCAGCACCGGCATCCGACGCATCACAGCAGTGCTCACGAACCTGTGCGGACCGGATAACGGTCAGCGCTTCGAGGCGTCGCAGGCGCTGCAGCCCGTCCCCGGCTGGCGGGAGCCGTCCGAACTGGCCGACTGAAACTCCTTCAGTCTGCCGGCCATGGCCTGAAGGCGACTCACCACGCGCCCATTCAGCGAGCGCGCGGGATAGGTCCCGTCCTTGCGCATGCGGCCCGCCGACACGCCGCTCAGTATTTCGATACCCTCGTCAACGCTGTCCACGGCGTAGACGTGGAACTTCCCGTCCCGGACCGCCTGGACGACCTCCTCGCGGAGAGAGAGGTTGTAGAGATTGCGCCGGGGAATCATGACGCCCTGCGTCCCGGTGATCCCCTTCGCCTGGCAGACCTGGAAGAAGCCTTCGATCTTCTGGTTCACGCCGCCGATGGGCTGGACCTCGCCGCGCTGGTTGACCGAGCCGGTCACCGCGATGTCCTGCCGCAGCGGCGCCTCCGCCAGACTCGAGAGCAAGGCGTACAGCTCGGCGCACGAGGCGCTGTCCCCATCCACACCACCATAGGACTGCTCGAAGCAGAGAGTCGCGGACAGCGACAGTGGCGCGTCCTGCGCGTACTTCGAGCCGAGGTAACCACCCATGATGAGCACGCCCTTGTCGTGCGAGCTGCCGCTCAGGTTCGACTCGCGCTCGATGTTGACGACGCCGTCCTTGCCGAGGAAGGTGCGGCACGTGATGCGCGAGGGCTTGCCGAAGACGATGTCACCCAGGCTGTACACGCTGAGACCGTTGACCTGCCCCACGACCGAGCCCTCGGTATCGATGAGGATGGTGCCGTCGGCAATCATGTCCCGCAGGCGCACATCCGAGAGGTTGTGCCGGAAGCGGCGCTCATCGATGGCCTTCTGCACGTGCCGCTCGCTCACCAACTCCGAGCCGTCCCGGCGCGCCCAGTACTCCGCCTCCTCGATGAGCTCCTTGATGAAGGCGAAACGGGAGGACAGCTTCCGCTGGTCGGATACCATGCGGGAGGCGTACTCGACGACGTGGGCCACGCCGGTGCGGTCGAAGGGCCGCAACTGGCAGTCCTTGCAGCAACCGGCGATGAATGCGGCGTAGGAAAGCATGTTCTCCGGGGTCCGGGCTACCTCGTAATCGAAGTCCGCCTTGACCTTGAATATCTCCCAGAAGTCCTCGTCGTAGGCGGAGAGGAGGTGGTACAGGTTGGAATCGCCGATGAGGATGACTTTCACGTCGATGGGCGCAGGCAGCGGCCGCAGCCCCTGGGGCGCAATAAGGCCCATCTGCTCGAATGGCTCCTCGATGCCCAACTCCCGAGTCTTGAGCGCGCGCTTCAACGCGGGCCAGACGGCCGGATTGGACAGCACGTCGACCGCGCTGAGCAGCAGATAGCCGCCGTTGGCGAGGTGAAGCGCACCCGGCTTCAGCATCGTGTGGTCGCTGACGTAGCCGCCGAGGACGAAGCGCCGCTCAATCTTGCCGAACAGGTTGACGTAGTTGGGGTTGGTCTCGGTGACGATGGGCGGACCCTGGGTGGCGCCGTTGTCAACGAAGACGTTCACCTGAAAGGGAAGAAAGACGTCGCCGGCGCGCGCACCCTCGGAGGCGAGCGCGATTAGGCCTTCCGGTTTCGCCTCTTCCGCACCCTTGAAGCTGTCCACATGGTCGAGCGTGTAGCCGCGCAGCTCCTTCAGGTACTGGACGATATCGGGCAACTCTGCATACTTCTTCTCGAGTGCGTCGTAGACGCGGGACATGGTGAACTCGGCAACAGTGCGGTCCGATTCCTGGAGCTTCTCGGCGGTGACGCGCTCGATGCTCTGGGCCCCCTCGAATAGCTCTTCAAGGTCCTTGCGCAGGCTGTTGCGCGTCTCCTCGATGGCGTTGCGGTCCTTCTCGTCGAGCGCCATGAACTCCTCTTGAGAGAGCGCCTTGCCGTTCTTCAGCGGGATGAGGGCCGCTCCGACCTGCGTCATCTGGATGAGGAAACCCTTCTTCTGGGCGGCGGTGCGCAGCCGGTTGAACATCTCCTGCTGCCGCGTCTGTCCCTCCTCAATGAGCGCCTTGCGCTGGTCCTTGTACTCCTCGCTGGAGAAGGCGCGCGTCAGGTCCTTCTTCAAGTGCTGCAACAGTCCGGCGAGGTCCTCCCTAAACTCGCGGCCTTTGCCTCGAGGCAACTCCACCATCCGCGGCCGGTCGGTGTGAACGAAGTTGTGGATGTAGCACCAGTCGCTCACGCGATAGGCTTCGCCGCGGGACTCGCGCTCCGAGATGAGCTTCTGGATGTACGTCTTGGCGACGGATGTCTTGCCGGTGCCGGTCAGGCCGGCAAGGAAGACGTTGAAGCCGTCGTGCTGCATCGACAAGCCGAACTCGATGGCTCGTATGGCCCGGTCCTGGCCGATGAACTCGTGCAGTGGCGCGAGGTCCGCGGTGCAATCGAAATCGAACTGGGCGGGGTCACACTGCCAGCGCAGCTTCTCGGGCGCCACTTCGTGTCTGGACAAATCCATCCCTAGCCTCCTGAATCTCGATGGGGGGAAGCACCGCCACGCACGGGCCGCAACGACGTCCTAGCTACCGAACAAATCCTTCGGGCGGTAGACGTCGGCGGACCGGGCCAGCCGCTCGATGTCCCCACGTTTCAGCGCAACACGCCCGGCGGAGACGACCATCTTGAGGGCATCATCAACCGGGATGGTGGTCCGAATCAGGTCCTCGGCGGGCAGTATCTGGAGAAAGCCGGAGGTGGGGTTCGGCGCCGTGGGGACAAAGACGTTCGCCATCCGCCGTCCGGCGCTGTCCAACTCTTCGTTGGTAACGAAGCCAAGCATGTACATGCCCTTTCTGGGGAACTCGACCAGCACCACCTCGATGAACCCGGCCCCACGCGGGGCGGCGAAGCTCTCGACTATCTGCTTGATGCCATTGTACACCTGCCGTACGATGGGGACACGGGCCAGCAGCGACTCGCCGAACAGCACCATCCGCCGACCGCCGAAATGCGTGGTGACGAAGCCGGCGATGTAGACCAGGACGACCGTGCTGAGGAAGCCGACGCCGTAGAGCGGCCGGCCGAAGACGCCCCGGATAACCGGCTGCAGGATGTCGTCGACCCACTCGAAGAGCCACTTGAGGATAAGTAACGTCGCCAGAAGGGGGGTGACGACGAGGAGCCCTGCGAGGAAGTGCGAGCGAACGCGCTTGCCCAGGTGCGTCCACGCGGAGCCGCTGAACAGCGCGTCGAGACCCGAACGAAAGATGTCTGGCCGGTAGTTGGAGCCGGCATCCGCGCCGGCCGCGCCGGGGCCGCCGCCATCTCCCGAACGCTTCCGGGTCAGAGTTCTGATGAGCGTCATCAGACCGGGGCGAGGCCGTCTGGGTTGAGACCCGGATTCAGGTGCCTTCATAGGGCTGACTCATCGCGCCGGCAGTCCGGCCGCGCCGCCGCGGCACGGTGCGCTACGGCGCGGGAACCTGCACCCTCCTGAGCTCAAACACGACCGGGTTGTCGGCGTCGGGGCAAGCCACACGCGCCACATCGCGCTCGGGTTCCCACGGAAATGACCCGTCGAACTCCAGAACCTGAGAGGCCGGGAACAGGACATGGAAGGCCCAGGAGCACATTCCGGGAGGCGTCGTCTGCCCCATGACGAACTCGTCGCCGACACGATGTCCGGCCTCGCAGCTTCCGTGCTGAGACACAACCCTCGCCACAATCCTGTTCATCGCGGTCAGCGCGGTCAAACCGACACACACGGCCCGACGGCTGCGCCGCCCGCCAGGAAGAGCAGCAAAGTCATCCTACTGCCTTCGTCAGGCGCCGCAAAGCCCCAGACCCAACCGACCCAAGTATATGCGCCGAGCAAGGGATGCGTAAAGTGGAAGGCTCGCGGGCGGTTCAGCGCACGGAGGCACGCCGCGTCACGAGGATGAGGACAAACGAGACGGCGCAGGGAGCAAGGAATAGTACCAGTACTCGGTCGCAGCCGCCCGACAAGTGGAGCCGGGCCGTGAGTGCCGGCGAGGAGCCGGTCACGGCAGGGAGCATGGAGCGCCGCAGGCGGGGAGCAAGCATTGGCGCACCCGGCCCTGAATGGTAGAATCAGCAGCGCGAGTGCCGTCGAGACGCCGGCCGGTGCGTCGCCCGCACCCGAGGCCGCGTGCCTCCTCCCCAGCGTCAGCCCGAACGGAAGGAGCGAAGCATGAACTTCAGGCTCAGGTTCCTCGGCGCAGCAGAGAACGTGACCGGTTCGCGGTTCCTGCTCGAGGCCGATGGACAGCGACTCCTCGTCGACTGCGGCATGCACCAGGAACGTGAGCTGCGGCAACGCGACTGGGACCCCTTCCCGGTCCCGCCTTCCTCCATCGATGCCGTGCTCATCACGCACGCACACCTGGACCACTGCGGCTTCCTGCCAAGGCTTGCTCGCGACGGCTTCAAGGGACCGGTCTACTGCACGCCGGCTACCGCCGAGATCATGCGCATCTCGCTGCTCGACTCCGCCAACCTGCAGGAATCGGACGCCGAACAGAAGCAGAAGCGGCACGAGCGGGAGGGGCGGACCGGCCCATACCCGGAACAGCCGCTCTACACGGCCGAAGATGCGGAGGCCTGCTTCAACCTCTTCAAGCCAATCCGCTGTATGAAGCCGACCGAGGTGGCAAACGGTGTGACAGCCAGCCTGTACGACGCCGGCCACATACTCGGGTCCACGATGATTGCGCTCGACCTTCATCTCAACGGCGAGAGCCGGCGCATCATCTTCTCCGGCGATGTCGGCCGCTGGGACAGGCCCATCCTGCGCGACCCGAGCACCTTCGAGCAGGCGGACTACATCCTCGTCGAGTCGACCTACGGCAACCGCACACACGAGGCCGTCGACGCGGTCGACGACCAGCTCGAGAGTGTCATCAAGGCCGCCGTCGAGCGCCGCGGCAACATCATCGTGCCCTCCTTCGCCATCGAGAGGGCGCAGGAACTGCTCTACCACATGACCGAGCTGCTCAGGGCCAACCGCATCCCTCATATCCTCGTCTTCCTCGACAGCCCGATGGCCATCAAGGTGACGGACGTGTTCAGAAAGCACACGGAGCTGTTCGATGAAGAGGCTCAGGAGACCATCGCCCTGCACAAGAGCCTGTTCGACTTCCCCAGCCTGATGGCGGTCGAGAGCAGCGAACACTCGAAGGCGCTCAACTACCTCGGGGGCACGGGCATGATAATCGCGGGGTCCGGCATGTGCACCGGAGGCCGCATCAAGCACCATCTGGTCAACAACATTTCGCGGCCGGAGTCGACCATCCTCTTCGTGGGCTACCAGGCAGTCGGGACGCTCGGCCGCCAGATAGTCGACGGCGCCAAAGAGGTACGCATCTACAACGAGACTCACGCCGTCAACGCACGGGTAGAGCAGATCCAGGGGTTCTCATCCCACGCCGACCAGAACGAGCTGATGCGCTGGCTCTCCACCGTCAAGAACACGCCGAGGAAGGTCTTTGTCGTCCACGGGGAGAAGGAGTCGTCGCACGACTTCGCAGCGCTCGTGGCGGAGAAGCGCGGCTGGGACGTGGTCATACCCGGCTACCGCGATGAGGTGCAACTCGACTAGAGCGCCCTGCAGCGCGCATCGCACCGCGCCGGGCAAGGCGAAGGAGAAAGACGGAATGGCGTACCCGGTCAGGAAGATACTGAGAGGAAGCAAGACCGTGGCGATGGTCGGGCTCTCGGCCAGACCCGAGCAGGACAGCTACCGCGTGGCGCAGTATCTCATCGACCACGGCTACGATGTGATTCCCATCAACCCGAGCGCCGACCAGATACTGGGCCGCAAGGCCTACGCGAGCCTGCGCGACCTGCCGCAGCCGCCCGACGTGGTGGACGTCTTCAGGAGGGCGGAGTTCGCTCCCGAGATAGTTGAAGACGCCATCGCCGCGAAGGCGAAGGCGGTCTGGCTGCAGCTCGGTGTGGTGAACCCCGGCGCCGCCCGGCGGGCGCGGGAAGCCGGCCTGATGGTCGTCATGGACCGCTGCATGAAGAGGGAGCACGAATGCCTGACCGGGGCCGCCCCCGCTCAGGGGGCATCGGCCCCGCAGTCAGCAACATGCCGGTGGCAGCCGAAAGCGCCGCAGGCGTGAGGGGCTACTTTCCGATAGGCTCGTAGAAGGCGCGGGCCTTGATCTCCATGTCGCGCCCGCCCCACGTTCCCTTCATCTCCTTGCGCGCTTCGGCGAGCGCGTCACTCGACAGCCATGCCTTGAAGGTGGCCGCGTCCTTGAACTCGTAGACGGCCAGGTACGGCGGCTGCTCCGAGGGCGCCTCGGGAGAAAGCTTGTAGCGCGTCACTGCCTTGATGTGACCGCCCTTGTTCAGCATCGGGAGGTGTATCTCGTCGTACCACTTGTTGAACTCGGTATCCAGATCGGGGGCGCAGCGTGTCCAGACAAGCCACAGGTATGGTTTCTTCGCCATGTGAACTCCTTTCCGATCCGCCCGGCGCGGTCGCCGGCGGGCGCGTCTCTGCTGACGTGGCACTATACCACAAGGCCGAAGCCGACAACGCCGTACGCGACGCACTTGACGGCAACCGCCGCGGATGCGAGCATGCGAAGGTCTGAGGCCGTCAGTTGCTGAACCGAAGGCGTACCGCATGAAGGGACTATTTCGCAAGGCAATCGCCCTCGTCCGTCTGCACCGGCGGGCCTACCTGGTGTTGAACATCTGCTACTACGCGATGGTCGGCATCGCCATGATCGCGGTCGCCTCGCACCCCGAGGTGCAGGAGATGCTGACGCAATCGGTGCTGGAGGGGTTCTCCCAGGGGACGATGGCTCAGGTGGCAGCGGCATACGCGAACGGCGCGGTGCTCCAGGCCATGCTGCTGACGTTTCTTGTCAACTTCTTCCTGGGCAGCTTCGTGGTCCTCATGCTGCCCTCGATGCTCATCCCCTTCGCCGGCGTGGGCATGGGCGCCATCCGCGCCGTGCTGTGGGGACTGCTGCTGGCGCCGACGACTCCGGAGCTCAGGGTGGCGATGATTCCCCACATGGGAACGCTCATCCTCGAGGGGCAGGGCTATATCCTCGCCATCCTGGCGGCCTTCGTCCTCGGTCGCGCCTTCGTCTCGCCTTCGAGCGTCGGTGCCACGAGGTGGTTGCAGGGCTACGGCATCGGCCTGAAGCAGGCCCTGACCCTCTACATCCTCGTGGCGGCCGTCCTCGCGGTTTCGGCGGTCTACGAAGCGCTCGAGGTCATCTACCTGGTGCCTCTCCTCCTGCCTCAGTAGCCGGTGAACCTGGTCCAACCGCCGTTCAGCAGTAATCCGATTCCCCTCCCGTGCGTTATACAGGATGGAGATGTCATCCTGCGCCCCGCATAGCTGCACCCGCGGGGAAGGAGGTTACTGTTGCTGAACGAACGCCGCGTGTCCGTGACGACCGTGCTTGGCACTGCGTGCGGACTCGCCTCGTGGGCGATATGCTCCAAGGGGATGGGGCTCGAGGTGCAATGGCATCAGGCCATACTCATCGTGTTCACCAACGCACTCATGGGCTTCACCATTGGCATCAGTTCGCTCCGGTACCACTGGATGACGCACGGCGCCCTCATCGGGCTGCTGTTCGGGCTGGTGCTCTCTCTCTTCACGCACAGCTACGGCCTCGGATTCTGGTGGATACTCATCCTTGGTCCGGTGTACGGATTCGTCATTGAGCTGTGCGCGACCGTCTTCTTCCGCGCCAACATCGACGCCTGGTAGACGACACGGCACGCAGCGCTCTTCGTTCAGCCGGCGGTTGCCGCTAGACCCGGTCCTGCTCGATGCGCATCCGGGCGCTCCCGGAGATGGACCTGAACACCGTCGGGTCTCCCTCTATGCTGCCGAACACGGTCACGTCGCTCGCGGCCCTTGGTTCGTCTGCCACGCTGGCCGGCGTGGGACCGAAGAAGAGGCAGATGGCATGACCGGGCGGCCACCACGCGAGGGCGCCCCGCTCGACCACCTCCTGGGGGGTTTCCTGGACCAGGTCGAGCGGCACGGAGCCATAGAACTCGTCGCCCCACCTCTGCACCCGGAAGTCGAGCGGGAGGGCTGCCCAGACCGCCGAGGCAACCTTTGTGCCGTTCAGCTCGGCGTATGCCGCCGCCGTCCCCACCACGATCCGCACCCTTCGCTTCTGCTCCATCTCTGACCTCCCGCTTCGCGCCACGTTGAGAGAGCGCCAGTCTAGTGGTCACGACCGACTGCGTCAACCACCGGGGCAGCGAGCAGTCACGAGCGCGTCACTACGGCGACGGCGATTCATCCACCGGCGCCACAACAAGGCGGAGACCATCCATGCGGACGACAGTAACCTCGCTGCCTCTCTCGACATGCGAGGTCTCGCACAGCGCCGGCCAGAGTTCGTTCCCCACACGCACGTAGCCCTTCGGCGCCAGCGGCCTCACCACCACGGCGCGAACGCCGACGTCCGGCGAGCGCACCGGCCGTCTAGCGATGGCTTTCAGGTTGAGGTGCGTCAGCACGAGTGAGGTGGTCGCCAGAACCGAGACCGCCGCAATGGTGAAGACCGGCGGCACGACCACGCCAGCCGAGGGCAGCACCCAGAGCAGAACGGTCAGGAGCACCGCCATCTCCAGGAGCGACGTCGCCAGAGCGTACACAAGGAAGGCTCTGCGTCTCATGGCCGCACTCGTGACTCGCGCCCCACCGCGCGCCCCCGCAACGCTGCCTCGATGGCCTCCAGCCGGCGGGCGAGCGGAGGATGCGTGTAGTTCAGCACCACGTAGAACGGGTGAGGGTTGGGGTGCGCGAGGCTGGTCACCGACAACGTCCGCAACGCCGCGCCGAGCTCCGCCGGCTGCGGCGCCGTAGAAACCGCGTAGCGGTCGGCCTCGAACTCCTGACGCCGGGAGATGCCGTTGACAAGCACCGAAAGGAAGGACTCGACCGGCGTGTACAGCAGAGCGAAGGCGACCAGGCCAGCGTACACTGACGGCTGCTGGTAGAACAGGGCTTCGTACAGGCCCGGCCGCCCCAGGAAGTAGTTGAGCAGGAAGAGGGCCAGCCCCGCGTGGGCCGAGGCGAGCAGCAGGCCCTGCAACACGTGCCGGCGCTTGTAGTGACCCACCTCGTGCGCCAGCACGGCGACGACTTCGCCCACAGAGTGCCGATTGATGAGTGTATCGAACAGGGCGATGCGCCGCCTGCGGCCCAGCCCTGTGAAGTACGCATTGGCCTTCGATGTGCGGCGCGAGCCGTCCACGACGTACAGGTTCTGCACAGGAAAGCGCACGGAACTCGCATAGGCCAGGATGCCCTGCCGCAGCTCGCCCTCGGGCATGGGGTCGAACCGGTTGAACAGCGGGAGGATGAGCGCCGGCCCGAGCCACTGCGTCACCAGCGAGAAAGCGACCACCACGACCCAGCAGAGCAGCCATGCGCTCTCCCCGGCCCTGAGGAAGAGCAGCAGAACTCCCGCCAGCAGCGGCCCACCGATGAGCGCCGCCAGCGCCAGTCCCTTCAGCCGGTCCGTGACGAAGGTGCGCCAGGTCGTGCGATTGAACCCGAAGCGCGCCTCGACGCCGAACGTGCGGTGCACGTCGAAGGGGATGCCGAGCGCCGTGTAGGCGAGCGCAAGCAGTCCGATATACGCCAGTCCCCGGGCGACCTCGCCGGAGAGGCACAGTCGCACAATCCCATCCAGCCAGCCGAAACCGCCGGCGAACCAGAAGGCAAGGACGGCCAGCAGGGCAGCGGACCTCTCGATGCAGCCGGCGAACGTCGCGGTCCGCACGTAGCGCCGCGCGCGCTCGTCCTCTCCGCCTGCGTAGAGCGGCACTACCTGCTCAGGCGGTGCTCCCTCGAGCGCCCTGACGTTCAGCACATCGGCCACACAGTGGAGCACGTACTCCACGAGCAGCGCCAGGAGGATGAAGATGCCGTAAGCGTTCATACCAAACGGCGGCCGGAGCAGCGCGGCCCGTGATTCACCTGAGGCCGCTGTCCGGACACGTCAGTATACGTCACGGATGGGGAGGAGCACCTGGAGTCGAAGCGCGACGGGTCAGATTCGTTGCCAGGACGGCGGCGGCGACGGCCAGCGCAACGAGATTGGCGAGCGCAACGGGCGGTATCAGCGCAACGCCGGCCCCGAGCAAGGCGAGTCTCTCCGGTCGAGACAGGCGCACCAGCAGCCACCCCTCAAACGTCGCAGCGAGACAAACCACCAGGAGCAGTGAAGCGGCGAGCGCCCACAGTATCTCGAGAGGACCGCCGAGCAGCAGCAGGGCGGGGCGGTAGACGAACACCACCGGGACGACGAATCCGACCGTCGCCAGGCGCATCGCGGTGAAGCTCGTCGGCCAGAAGCCCGCCCCGGCCATGCCCGCCGCAACGAGCGCCCCGACAGCATCCGGCGGCGTGATGAAGGCGAGGATGGCGTAGTACAGGGAGAAGAAGTGCGCCACCTCGACGGGCAGACCGGACTTCACCATCAGAGGCGCCACGATGAGCACGGTCATCAGGTAGGAGGCGGTCGGAGGAACTCCGAGGCCGAGAACAAGACAGGCGGCGCCCCCCATGATGATGAGCAGCAGCATGGACTGGCCGGCTGCCGCGCTGACCACATGGCTGAATGTGCTCCCCAGGCCTGTCTGGAACAGAGCGATGATGACGATGCCGCTGAGGGCGCACACCGGCGCCACGCGCACCAGCTCCTGCGAGGCCTCGGCGAGCGCCCGGAGGATGCGCCGCAGGCTCATTCGCGTGCTGCGGCGCAGCGCCGCAGCCGCCGGAACGCACGGAATGGCCCACAGCACCGCCGTGGCCGGATAGTAGCCATCGATGAGCAGCCCTATCAGGACGACAACGGGCGCGAGCAGGTGCCCGCGGGCGGCGAATTCACGCCGCACCCTTGCCACGTCTCTACCCTGGCCGCTCGGGCGCATCCCGGTCTTGACCGCCTGGAAGTGCACCTGAAGCAGGATGCAGGTGTAGTACAGCAGCGCCGGCGTGACCGCGAGCAACATGATGCGAATGTAGGGCGTACCGGTCAGCTCGGCCATGATGAACACGAGGCCCGTCATGACCGGCGGCACTATGGCCGCGCCGGTCGATGCGGCCGCCTCGACCGCAGCCGCGAAGTGCGGCTTGTAGCCGGCCTTCTTCATCATGGGGATGGTCATGCTCCCCGTCATCACCATGTTCGTCACCGGGCCCGCCGTGACGCTGCCGACCAGGGCGCTGCCGATGACGGCAACCTTGGCCGGGCCGCCTCTGGAGCCGCCGGCAAGGGCCTCACAGACCGAAGTGAACAGCTCTCCCAGCCCGGAGTACTGCATCAGCTTCCCGAAGATGAGGAAGAGCGAGATGAGGGTGGCCGACATCCTCAGGGGGATGCCCCAGATGCCCTGCAAACGTGACCAGACGGTGACATCGAGCATCTCGACGATATCCATCCCGGGATGAGCCCACATGCCCGGCAGGTAGGGTCCCGCGTACATGAGGAGCAGGAAGCAGCAGATAATGACAACGAACGGCATCCCGACCGCTCTCCGGGCGCCTTCGAGCAGCAGGAGCACCAGCAGGCCCGCCACAAGGACATCGGGCCGCGCGAGCGGCGTGATGACGAGGGCGCGCAGCAGCAGCTCATCGATGCTGCCCAGGAAGTAGAACCCCTCCAGGACACACACAACGACAAGCGCAACGTCCGGCCATCCCGGCACGGCGCGGCTCCGGCCGGGCCCTTCGAACAGCACGAAGGTGAGCGCGAGGACGGCGCAGAGATGTACCATGAGGTGGGCGTCGAGCGGCAGGCGACCCGTCAGCGGGCTGATGACGTGGTACAACGCCAGGAGCACCGAGGCGACCGCGACGCCGTTGCGAAAGCGGCCCTGCTGCAGCCTGCGCCTCAACGCCGGCCGGAGGAAGGACGCCGCGGCCGGTCGCAGGCGTGACCACACATGGCCTGCGCCACTCGCATCTGACGCTAGATCACCCAACCCATCTCCCTGTAGAACCGCAGTGCGCCGGGGTGAAACGGAACGCCGGTCTCCCGGCTGAGGTCGACCGCCTCGGCCACGGCCGCCGGCGTCAGATAGGCCGCCCCGCCCGGATATGCCGCCGTGATCAGGTCTGCGTGGTCGAAGACGGCGCGGGCGACAGCGTAGACCACGTCCTCGTCCAGGTCGGCCCGGGCGACCAACGGTTGAATCGCTCCGACGGTGGCCACATCCTCGCGCACGAACGGGTATGTTCCTGCAGGAACGACAGCAGGGACGCAGCCCAGGTCGCGGAACATCTGCACCAGGCCGGCATCCGCGATCTGCAGCAGCCGGACACCCGACGTGAGACCGAGGAACTGGCTGTTCGGTATCCCGGACCAAGTCATCCCGACGTCGATACGGCCGGACACGAGAGCGTCGACGCCTTCGGCGCTCGGGACGAGTATCGGCTCCAGCCTGAGCCCCCATGCGGCGGCCTCATCCAGGCTTGAGCCGTAGTACTCGAACATGCGCGACAACAGCAACGTCATGGTTCCCGCGCCGCAGCCGGCGACGTACGGCCGGCGCCGCAGCACGAGGTCCGAGGGTTCGAGGAATCCGCTGTCCTCGCGGACGAGCAACTGGAGCACAAGGAGGCCCGATGGCATGACGATGCGGTAGTCGGTCAGCGCCTCATACTCCACGCCGGGATGCAGCGGGACCTGCACCGCCAGTTCCACCGCGCGCGGCGAAGTGGGGAAGTAGAGGTCCGCCTCTCCCGCCAGCCGCTTGCTGATGAGTCGCGCCTCGCCGCCGGCCGCCATGGAGACCACGTTCCAGCCGGGCTGCTCCAGGCGTATCGCCTCGGCCATGGCGTCCGCTCGGAGCTGGACGGAACTGCCGGCGGTGAAACCGACGAGGGTCAGCGTTACGTCCTTCCCATCAACCCCTGCCGGGGCAACCGGCTGCTGAGCCGCGCATCCAGTCGCAACCGCAAGCAGCATGAACGAATACAGCAACGGGAATGTCAACGTTCGCTTCACTTCACTCCACTCTCCTCCGTGGTGGCACCGTGGGGGCGCATCGCGCCTGGCACGACCGCCCGGCATCGCTTAGCCGGCCCTCTCTTTCACGATGTGGAGCGACAGTAGCTTGCCGCCGGCGGTGATACGAGGCCGTTCACGACGGACGCGCAGCACGCCGCCTTGCCTCCAGACTTCGGCCATCATGCGATTCGTCTCCCCACCACGGCTCAACTCGGAGAGCACAAGCCGGCTCACCTCGTCTTCATCGACTGCACCCACGTCCGGACTGACAAGGACGTCGATGCGGGTCCGGCCGGCCGCGTCCTCCGTCTCGAGCATCTGGTAATCGGTCGGTGAACCCCCGAACCGCGCCGGCAGGGTCTCCTCGATGACGCGGACGAGGTCGGTGCCAACAAACGTCATGCCCTCGCCGGTCAGCTTGTCGAAGCTCCTGATGCTGTGCAGATGCCGCGTCAACCCGGCCGCTTCCAGCCCGCAGCCGCAGTGCCGCACCTCGCTCACGCCGAAGTCGCCGCTCTCGACGTTCAGCAGTATCTTCGCCGTGCGCTCGTGCAGCGTGGTGAAGAGGAATGCATCGACCTGTCCGCCGCCGAACGCGACGCCTCGCTTTCGCTGGATGACCGCCTGCGACCCCTCGAGCAGATGGACGTCGTCACACTCCGGCTTCGCCCCGGCGCAACCGAGACCCACCACGCCTCCCTCGGCGAAGGCGTAGAGGTTCAACGCATCCGCGCCGGCCAGCCGTACCTCCGCCCACTTCGCCGGCGTGAGCGGTTCGCCGCTCGTCATGAACGTGACCGCCGAGAGATCCATGTGCGCGTCAATCGCGAACCGGGCCAGTCTGGCTGCCGAGCTGGGAGAGCAGGCGACAACACACCCCTGCCCCCCGGAGAGCGCCTCTCCGAGAGCATCCGCCACCCGTGGCAACTGTTCGCCGTTCACGAACTCCGGCGAAGGGATGGGCGAACCGAACAGCCTGCCCGCGTGGATGATGTAGAGCGTCGCCAGCCGCTTCACGAGTGACGGCCGGATGGCGGCGGCCGCGACCGGCGAGAACCACCGCAGCGGCGTGGCTCCCATCTTGCAGAGCTGCACCAGTATCGCCAGCCCTGCGGCGGAGGGCAGAATGGGCATCCACAGCAGCGTTGGCCGGCCGAGCATGCCGTGCGCGGAGAAAGCCACAGCGATGCAGCAGGAATGGTAAGCCGAGCGGTCGAGGTTCAACGTCGTCACTGTCCCCGTGCTGCGGCTGCCGCTGCTGCTCGCCTGTACGCCGCCCGGCAACAGGGGGTTATTGAACGCCTGAGGACTGAAGGTGAACGCACGATTCCCGCGGACGACCTCCGTCTTGCCTTTGACCTCCTCGACCGACAGGTAGACCCCCGCCTCGTAAAGCCGCTGCAGAGACGGCTCCAGGCCGCCGGTAAGGACCAATCGCTCCAGGTCGCCGTACTCGCAGCCGGCAAAGCGAAGCAGCGGCAGATACGGGCTGGCAGGGTTGCCGTAGACGGTCTGCCGCATCAGGGCCAGGAAGCTGCCGGGCCGGCCGTCGAGCCTCCGGCGTATGACCTCCCGGCCGAAGGCGGGCGTTACGGGCTCCCGGAGGAAGGACCTCAGGCTCCACGCGTAGCGAACGTATGCGGCGGTTCGGGTTCCGAGAGACATAGTACCTTCGTCGCACGAAGCGGCGCGACATTCTATCATGCAGGCACAGCGCCGGCGGACCGCATGGATGCGGCCTTCCAGACCTCGGGCAACGCAGCAGGGTCTCAGGGTATCCAGCCCCGGTCCCGGTAGTACGCCAGGGCCCCGGGGTGATACTGCAGTCCGCTCTGCCCGGCGATGGCGACGGCGCCGGCGATGGCTTCGGGCGTCAGCATCCCGGCCGTCGGGGCATGCGCCGCAACAAGGACGTCGAGGTGATTGAACACCGCTTCGCACACGCCGTAGATGACGTTGTCCGGCAGCCCCGGCCGGGCCACCAGCGACTCGGTGGACATGACGGTGGCGACATCCGCCGTTACGAAGGGGAAGGTGCCTGCTCGTATCGTCGCCGGTACGCATCCGAACTCGCCCAGCATGTCCACGAGTCCGGGGTCTGACAGCGGCAGCAGCCTCAGGTCGAACGTCACCCCCATCAGCGCGGCGGCGGGCACGGGGCCGCAGGTGAAGCCCATGTTGGTCCGGCCCGACTGCAGCGCTTCGACGCCCTCCTGGCCGACGCTGATCATGGTCTCGTACCTCGCGCCCCATGCTTCCGACTCAGCCACACTCGCCCCATAGTACCGCAGGATGCGGTCGAAGAGTTGCCTTGTGATGCCGGCGCCGCTGCCCATGACGAACGGGTACCTCCGCTCCACGATGTCGGCCGGCGTCGCAAGCCTTGTGTCCCCCCGAGCGAAGAGCTGCACGTATGCCGGAGACGACGGCATGACGAGGCGGTAGGCCGTCGCCTGCCCGAAGTCGATCCCCGGATGCAGTGGCGTGAACACCTCGAGCTCGAGGCTCCGGAGGCTGTTGCTGAAGTAGAGGTCGGCCTCACCGGCCATGCGCTTCTCGATGAGCCGGGCCTCGCCGCCCGCCGCCATCGACGTCACCTGCCACCCCGGGTGCTCCAGGCGAATCGCCTCGGCGACGGCATTCGCCTTCAATTGCATGGTGCTGCCCGCTCCGATGCCGAAAAGCGTGAGACTAACGCCGGCAGAGGATGTCTCCTGCGGTTCGGCCGCCCGCGGCGCGGAGCAGCCGCAGAGCAAAGCGGCAACCACCGCAAGTACACACAGATGCCGGGCTCTCAGGTTCATGACTGGTTCACCTCCCGCTGCGATTGCCGCAATGCTGTTCCCGTGTACGGGGACGCCAGCATGGTGTCATCGTTTCTCATCGCGCGCCATGTGGAGCGAGAGTTGCTTGCCGCCCGGCGTCAGTCGTGGTCGCTCCCGCCTCACCCGCAGCACGTCACCCTGTCGCCACACCTCGGCCATCATGCGGTTCGTATCTCCGCCCTTGCTCAGCTCGGCAAGGACGATGCGGACGACCTCTTCTTCATCGACCGGACCGACATCCGGGCTCACGAAGACATCCAGGCGCGTTCTGCCGCCGGCCTCCTCCGTCGGTAGTCAGTCGAGGCCCCACCGAACCGTGCCGGCAGCACCGCTTCGACGATGTGCACCAGGTTGGTGCCCACGAACGTCATGCCCCAGCCGGTGAGCTTGTCGAAGCTCCGGATGCTGTGCAGGTGCTGCTTCCAGCCGAGAGCGCCCAGCTCGCAGCCGCACTCGCGGGTCTCGAGGACGCCGTAGTCGCCGCTCTCGACGTTCAGCAGCACCCTGGACGGCCTGTCCATGACGGAGGTGAAGAGGAAGGCATCCACCGGTCCGCCCCCGAAGGGCGTCTCTCGGCGATGCTGAATCGCGGCCAGCGTGCCCTGCTGGAGGTGGACGTCGTCACACGCCGACTTCTCTCCGGCACAGCTGAAGCCGATGATGCCGACGTCGGACGAAGCATAGACGTTCACCATGCCGGCCCCCGCGCGCCGGATCTCGGCGGCCTTGGCCGGAGTCAGCGGCTCACCTCCGGTCGAGAAGGCGACCTGTTCAAGGCCGACTCCCGCCGTCTGCGCCGCCTGACAGAGCCTGACCGCAGCGCTCGGAGAGCACGAGACGACA
The DNA here is from genome assembly GCA_964561465.1 of uncultured Dehalococcoidales bacterium. GTDB lineage: Bacteria > Chloroflexota > Dehalococcoidia > GIF9 > AB-539-J10 > SKVJ01. The sequence goes on along the minus strand of CAZLPP010000012.1, from coordinate 6,303 downwards.
CACCCCCGCCCGAGCCTAAGGACCTCCTGCAGGGAGGCGAGGACCGCCTCGACCTGCTCGCCACTGACGTACTCAGGCGAGGGCATGCGAGAACCGAAGAGCCTGCCGGCATGGACGATGTAGAGAGCTGCCAGCCGCTTCAAGAGCGACGGCTTGACTGCTCCGGCCCCGGCCGGCGAGAACCACCTCCGCGGCGGCACGCCCATCCTGGCGAACTGCAGCAGTTGAGTGAGCCCGGCCCCGGACGGCATGCCGGGCATCCACAGGAGCGTTGGCCGCCCGAGGAGTCCATGTGCCGAGAACACCACGGCCTGGCATTGAGACATGAAAGCCACCCTGTCCAGGCGCAGCATGGTGGAGGTTCGCGGGCTCCGGCTGCCGCTGCTGCTGACCCGGACGCCTCCGGTCACCAGGGGATTGTTCAGGCTGGCAACATCAAAAGGGAATGTCCGTCCGCCGCGGACGACCGGCTGCCTGCCCTTGACCTCCTCCTGCGTCAGGTGGACGCCCCCCTCGCTAAGGCGCCGCAGCGCCGGCTCGAGGCCGTCGGCGCGAACCATGCGCTCGAGGTCGCCGTACTCGCAGCCGGTGTACTGCAGCAGCGGAAGGTATGGGCTCGATGAGTTGCCGTAGACCGCGCGACGCACCAGGCTCAGAAAAGCGGAGTCTCTGTTGCGGAGAGTCTGCCGGATGAACTCGCGGCCGCGCTCAGGTGTCGCGGGCTCCCGCAGGAACGACCGCAGATCCCAGGCAAGGCGCAGATATGAAGAAAGCCAGCCGGGCAAGGACTCCCCACCCCCTCAGGCTGTTGATGCGCCATAGTACCATGGTCAGTGGCGCACATCACGAGTGACAAGCGCAGAATCCGAAGGGGAATTCCGACTTGTCGACGTCATCGGCGGTCGCCGAGCAGCAACGGCCACCCCTTCAGGATGAGCCGGTCGATGTCGCGGGCGCAGTCGACGTAGGTTGCGAGGTCGCCGCCGTACGGGTCTGCAATGTCGCCGGTCTCGCCGCCCAGCTCGCGCAGCGTCACCACCTTGCCGGCGGGGAAGTCGGCGCGCATGTGCTCTTCAGCCACCACGATGCAGGTCGCGTCCTCAACCATGGCCGGAGTCCACTGTTTCGCGATGTGGTCGGCCAGGAGGTCGGAGCCGCAGAGTCGCTCCACAGCGCGCCGCGCGAACGGGTGCGCCTCCCGCGGGAACGGCCCCCAGTCGTAGTAGCCGGCCGAATCGACGCACACACCGGCGTTCTCAGCGCACCCGTCGAGCCGGTGGCGCAGCAGCGCCATCGCCATGGGCGAGCGGCAGAGATTGCCGAGACAGATGAACAGCACTTTCGGGGCGGCGCCGGTCAGAGTCACAGCTCCTTCACCTCGCCGTCGATGCGGACAACCACGACATCTACCGGCACATCCCGGCCGCTGGCAGCGGCCGCCGCCTCGGCCAGGCGCACGAGGCCCGAGCAGCAGGGCACCTCGGTGCGCACCACCGTGATGCTCTTCACGGTCGAGCGCTTCAGAATCTCGGTCAGCTTCTGGAGGTGCGCCCCGGCATCGTCCAGCTTCGGACAGGCGATGATGAGCACGCGACCGTCCAGGAACCGGCGCAGGCCGGGGAAGACGTAGCCGGCGCAGTCGGCAGCCAGCAGAACGTCTGCATCGCGCAGGAACGGGGCCGCGGGGCCGATGAGGCCGAGCTGTATCGGGAAGTTCGGCAGTGGGGGGAGGGGCGGTAAGGCTCCGTCCGGGGCCTTCGCGGGATGCGCGACCCGAACTGGCTGAACGACCGGGCAGCACGACGCCTCCTCGGCAGCAGGCGCGTCCGCCCGGGAGGACCGCTCCACGTGACGGCGCGCAGCCTCTTCATCGAAGGACTCCGCCGGCCGCTCCTCTATCGAGATTGCGCCGCGGGGGCAGTTGCCGAGACATGCGCCCAGGCCATCGCAGTAGGTCTCGCTCACGAGCCGGGCCTTGCCGTCGACTATGCGCAGTGCGCCTTCGGCGCAGGCCGGCACGCAGGCGCCGCAGCCGTCGCACTTCTCCTCATCTATCCTGACTATCTGTCGGGCTTTCCTGGTCACATCTCCTCCTCAGCGCGCGGGCGACGGTGTTGAACGGCGCAGCCGCGCAGCCTACACTACGCGAAATCCGGCAGCAAGGAGCACGACATGAAGTTCGCGCCGCACGGCATCATACCCGCCATGGTAACGCCCTTCGACTCCAGCGAGCAACTGAACGAGAGCGCGCTCGCCATGCTGGTGGAGCGGCTCATCACCGACGGCGTCCACGGGGTCTTCGTGCTCGGAAGCCAGGGCGAATACTACGCGCTCGACGCCGAAGAGAAGCGGCGGGCCATCGAGGTCACGGTCGCAGCGGCGCGGGGTCGTGTCCCCGTCTACGCCGGCACCGGCGCCAACACGACGCGCGATGCGGTCCAGCTCACACAGATGGCGGAGCGGGCCGGCGCGGACGCCGTCTCGGTCCTCACCCCGAGCTTCATCTCCCCGAGCCAGGACGAGCTGTACGAGTATTACCGGGCGGTGGCGTCCTGCACGCGGTTGCCGGTGCTGCTCTACAGCAACCCGGGGCGGACGGGAGTGAACATCTCCGTGCGGCTGGCGGCGCGGCTGGCCGAGCTCGACAACGTGGTCGGCATCAAGGACAGCAGCGGCGACCTCACGACCACCGCGTCGTTCATCAACGAGACGCCTGAGTCGTTCCGGGTGCTGGCGGGACGGGACACGCTCGTCTTCGCCACGCTGCTCTACGGCGGCGCCGGAGCGGTGGCGGCATCCGGCAACGTGGCGGCCAGGCACCTTGTGCGCATCTACGATGCATTTGTGGCTGGCGACATGGAGGGAGCCAAAAAGGCTCAGACCGAGATTGCCCCGCTCCGAGCCGCCTTCTCGCTCGGCACCTTCCCGGCCGTCATCAAGGAGGCGCTGCTCATGGCAGGGCTGGACGCCGGTCCATGCCGGCGACCGGTCGGCCCGCTCAGCCAGGACGCCCGGATGCAGCTTCGACAGGTGATGGGCGACCTCGGCCTGCTGGCATAGTCCCGGCGTGGCGCAACCTTCCTTCACAGCGCGACGGCGCCGTCAGGGTTCAGCGCATCAGCCGGGAGCAGCCGACGAAGATGACCACGGCCAGGGCGGCGACGGCGGCGAGCGAGGCGGCGTAGTAACCGGTCACATCGATGAGGTACCCGAAGACCACCGGCACCGCCAGCGGCCCGACGTTCGACACCGAGGTGACAAACCCCACCACCGTGCCGGCGTAGGGCGAGAGCCGCTTCTCCTCAACTGGCATCGTAAGGCTGACGACGCTGACGCCCGTGGTCGTGAAACCGATGGCAAAGAAGCAGACCAGCAGCAGCGGCAGGGGCGCCGAGATGGTCAGGGCAATCGCGGCCGCCGCGGCGACGCCGAGCAGGAGGACGAGCGTTCTGCGGTTGCGGAAACGGTCCAGCAGTAGCCCCGTCACCGGTCCCGCGGCGAAAAAGCCCGCCGGCAGCACGGAAGCGAACTCGGGCGCCAGCCCCTTCATCTGCAGCACCCGCGGCATCCAGCTTGCCAGCGTGTCGTAGCAGCCCATCGAGCCGACGAGCAGGATGAGCAGCACCCAGACGAGCCGCTCGCGCATGACGAGTTTTATGTCGCCTAATCGGAAGCTGGAGCTGACCGAGCCGCCACCCCGGCCCAGCAGGAACCAGAGGATGCAGACGGCTCCGGCGACGGCGGCATAGACCAAGAAGACCTGCCGCCACGACATGACCTCGAGCAGCCGCGGGGTCACCGCGAGCGCCGAGGCGTTGCCGACCGCGAAGCCCGAGAAGTAGATGCCGGTGCCCAGTCCCGGCCTGTCGGCCGCCCAGGCCTTGACCATCAGCGAGAGGCAGGGCATCACCGCGGCAAGGCCGAGGCCGACGAAGAACTGGCTCACCAGCAGCCCGGTGTAGCCCTGGGACACTCCTCTGAAGCCCGCCGCCAGCGCGGAGAGGACGAGCGCCACCCGCATGACGCCGACGTAGCCACGCCGGTCGGCCAGCAGTCCCCACGGAAGCCGGAAGAGGATGAGGCTGATCATCGCCACGGAGAAGACGAAGCCGAACTGGGCGTGGCTGAGGCGCATCTCCTCCATGAGCACGCCGACCATGGGAGAGAGACAGAACAGCAGCAGGTGCACCAGAAACGCGATGACGAAGGCCAGCGCGAAGATGGTGCGGTAGCCGGGGCGTGGGAGCGTCGTGTGCATGTGTGTCTCGGTCCGTGAAGAAGGCAGGCGCCTGAAGCCGCGATTATCGCACGGAGCGGAGCGGCGCGCAACGGCGCCGTTCCGTCCGGACCGCCCCCGCGCGAGAATGCGGGAACGCCAGCCCGCGGTTCGGAACATTCCGCCGTCTCACCTGGAACACTGCACCCGGCGAAGCGGCACGCTATCACGCCCGCCCCGCGAAATGCAGAGACGCCATCGGGCGGGCGGGGTTCCGGAGGCGGGTTTGGGTATCCCGGTGTTCCTCAGAGCGCACCAATCGATTCTCAGGTAGGGGCGAGGCATGCCTCGCCCGCCATCCCCCTGACGGACGCCCGCGCGGCCATCGCATCGCGATGGACCGCATGGACCAGGTGGACAGAGTGGACGGGCATTCTGGCGTTGGGGCCAGACTCCCACGCCTGCCCGGCAGGGTGGGCGCGCCCCCACCTTTCAACCTTCGAACTACCGTCCGGGGCACTACGGTTCGAGCGTCAGCAGAGAGATGCCGCTCGCGGCGTCCGGGAGGCGCCTGACGGAGTCGGTGATGAGTTCCGTGATGACGGCTTCCGCGACCAGCCACGTGCCGACGCCGGCGCGGAGGCAGCCGGTGAGGGTAGAGCCGGAGCGGCCGAGCGCACCGTGCATGTGCAGCCGCGGGGCGCCGGTCTCGTCCGGCGCGATGAGTCCCACGCCGATGGTCTCGTGCACACCATCCACGGGCAGCAGGATAGGCTTCCTCGGCACCGTGTTCGAGTCGCGCGGCCCGGCCACGACGGCGCCCTCGTCGAACGCGCCGAGCAGCAGCACCTGCCCCACGAGGAGCTTCTGCTCGGAGGCGAACCGCTCGATGCACTCCGGCACGACGTCGCCGTCCTCCAGCCTCAGCACAAAGACACGCCCGACTGAACCCTGCGTAGCTTTCACGTTGCCCCCCTCCAGCCGCAGCAGCTATCGCCGACCATACTACCATGCGTCAGGCGCGGGCGACAGCACTGCCGGGCGGGCAGATGAAACCTGTATGATGAGTGCGCGGCAGGCGCAGCACCTTCAGGCTGGCCGTCGACGCAAGGAGGGACATATGGAGAAGACCTATCTGCAGCCGACGAACGTTCCCAAGCCGGCGGGAGACTACTCCCAGGGTCTCAAGATCAAGGGTGGAGCGCTGGTGGTCATCTCCGGGCAGGTGGCCTGGGATACCCAGGGGAACCTGGTCGGGAAAGGCGACTTCGCGGCGCAGGCGCGGCAGGTGTTCGAGAACCTGAAGAACATGCTGGCCTCCGCCGGAGCGACGTTCGCGGACGCCATCAAGCTGATGATCTTCCTGAAGAACCGGGAGGACTTCGCCATCTTCAAGGGCATCCGCGCCGAGTACCTGAAGCCCCCCTACCCACCCACGACACTGCTGGTCGTGAAAGACCTCGCCCGCGAGGAGTGGCTCCTCGAGGTTGAGATCTGGGCGATGGTGGACAAGTAGCAGGCAAAGACAGCGGTCTTCCGGGGACGTCATCCCGCCCACGCAACCGCGGCGACTGCCGCGGCCTCTCGGTGTCCCTGCCGTGAGTGGGACGCCGCGCGGGTGCGGACTGCGGGTCATGGCCTCCCCGGAACCGCCGTTTGGGGTGCGAGATGTCCGAGTGCTCTTCGGCAGTGCCCGAGTGGCTGGTGGCCTGGATGGGCGCGGAGGGCATCACCCTCTGGGGCGTGGCGGACCTCCGGGGACTGGCGGCGCCCCTGTCGGAGGCCGGCTCTCCGTTCCCGTACGGCGTCTCGTTCGCCCTGCCGGTGAACCCCGACATCATGGCGACCGTCCGCAACGGCCCCACCCATCCGTACGCGGCAGAGTACGTCCGGCTGAACAGCCGCATCGACCGGCTCGGCGCCGCGCTCGCGGCGGAACTGGTGCAGCGCGGCTTCAGCGCCAGGCCGCTGGCCGCCTCCCAGCGCGTCGACCGGGTGCGCATCGCCGGGGAGTTCCCGCAGAAGACGGTCGCGACGCGCGCCGGGCTGGGGTGGATTGGCCGCAACTGTCAACTCGTGACGCGCTC
>CAZLPP010000011.1:39931-44045 GCA_964561465.1 uncultured Dehalococcoidales bacterium | reverse complement strand
CGCAGCCGGATGCGACCACACAAGGAGGAGACTCAGTTGGCAGGAAAGACGAAACGGACCGGCGGCGACAGCAAGGCAGCCGCCTGCAGCAGCTCGCTGGAAGAGCAACTCCGCAAGGCGGGCAAGGATGCTGACTGCGCGTGCACCACGTGCAGCCCTTCGGTCGCTCAACCCTCCGCCGAATGTGGATGCGCCGACGCCCAGGGCGTCGCCTTCAATCGCTCACTCGGCGAGATCATCCGGGATGCCACCCAGAGCTTCATCCCGCTTAAGGAGTTCTACCGGCCCGAGGACGTCAAGGACCTCGACTACGAGCGCGACCTGTCCAACCCGGGATGCTATCCGTTCACCCGGGGCATCTATCCCCGGATGTACCGCGAACGGCTCTGGCTCAAGACCTTCATCGTCAGCTACAGCACGCCCGAGGACACCAACAAGGCCTTCAAGGAGTACGTCGCCAGCGGCCAGACGGGGCTTCGCCTCCTCTGCGACCTGCCGACGCAGTCCGGCATCGACCCCGACCATCCCGCCTCCTGGAACAGCATGATGTGCGGCGGCATCTCCTCCTGCGCCCTCGAGACGTACGAGCGGATGCTCGACGGCCTGCCCCTCGCGAACGTCGACTACGAGCTGGCGCACATGGGCATGTCCAGCTTCCTCTGCTTCTACGCCTACCTCGTGGCGATGATGGAGAAGCGCGGCATCCCGATATCGACCTTGCGCGGCTCAGCCATCAACGACCCGTTCCGGTCGAAGATCGTCTACGCCTGCCCGGACTTCCCGACGGTGATTGACCGCCGGATAACTCTCGACCTCATCGAGTTCGCCGTCCGCAACACGCCCAAGTGGAAGTCGTATGCGCCGAACGGGGTCGACCCCCAGCAGTCCGGCATGGTAGCGCCGCAGGAGATGGCCGAGGTGCTCGGCGTGGCGACCGCCGTGTACACCGACCTCATCAACGAGCGGAAGATAAGCATGGATGAGGTGGGTCCGACCGTCTTCTCCATGGATGCCGAGTCCGACTTCTTCGAGACGCTGTGCAAGTTCAGGGCGACCCGGCGGATGTGGGCGAAGATAGCGAAGGAGAAGCTCGGCGCCACCACCGCCCGCGCCCAGAGCCTGCGCATCGGCATCCGGACCTCCGGGCTCTCGCTGCAGACGCAGAAACCGCTGAACAACGCGGCCCGCGTCACCCTGCAGATACTGAGCTGCGTGCTCGGCGGCGTCAACTCGCTGGACGCCTCCAGCATCGACGAGGCCATCGGCCTGCCGTCCCGAGAGGCGCGGCTGTTCAACCTGGACGCGCAGCACATCATCACCCACGAGGCGAACGTGCCGCTGGTGGCCGACCCGCTGGGCGGCTCCTACTACGTCGAATGGCTGACCAGCAAGCTGGAGGACGAGGCCAATCAGATACTGAACGAGATAGAGGCGAACGGCGGCATGTGGCGGTGTCTCGAGTCCGGCTACCTGCGGCAGATGATTGACTCCAGCAGGATGCGGGTGCAGGCGGAGATAAACGAGGAGAAGCGCCTCATCGTCGGCGTCAACGCCTTCCAGGGCGAAGAAGGCCCCATCAACAGGGCCATCGAGAACTGCGCCTACAAGGTGCCGTCGAAGCAGATGCGGCTCAAGACGATAGCTGACATAAAGCGCGTCAGGGCGACGCGCGACCCGGAGAAGACGAACGCCGCGCTGGTGGAGCTCTACAACGCCACGAAGGAAGGGCGGAACGTCGTCCGTGCCACGATCGAGGCCTCGAAGGCAGGCGTGACGGTGGGGGAGACGGTGGGTGTTATCCGCATGGCCTACGGATATGGCTACGACCCGCTGAACCAGATACCGACCCCCGAGTTCATCGAGAGTCTGCTTGGAGGCAAGTAGGAATGGCAGTCAAAGAGGACATCATCCGCGTCGTCATCGGCAAGATAGGGTGCGACATCCATGAGAGAGGCGCCCTGGTGCTGGCCCGCGCGTTCAGAGATGCGGGCATGGAGGTAATCTACCTCGGCAGGTTCCAGACCGCCGATGCTATCGCCAGGACGGCTGTCGACGAGGATGCGAGCATCATCGCGTTGAGCGACCACACCGGCAGCATGCGCTACATCGCCGACCAGATGATGGAGTCGCTGAAGAAGTACAAGGGCGAGGACATCCCGGTCATCGCCGGCGGACTCATCGCCAGGAAGGACCTGCCCTACCTCGAGAAGCTCGGCGTCACCGGCAACTTCGGTCCCGGAACGCCGCTGCCGACCGTCATCGACCACATCAGGAAGACGGTCGAGAACGCGAAGAAGGCGACTGCCGCGAAGGCATAGGGACGGGGCTGCCCGCAGAGCAGAGACGAACGGAGAGCACGGGGGACATGGGAAGCGAGAGAACGGCACGCCTGGAGAAAGGCTACGTCCAGGTCTATACGGGGAACTGCAAGGGCAAGACGACCGCAGCCCTCGGCCTGGCGTTCCGCGCCATGGGCAGAGGCTTCAGGACGTACATTGGCCAGTTCATGAAGGGACAGCAGTACGGCGAGCTGGAGTCGGCCCGGATGGTGCAGCCCTACATAACCATCGAGCAGTTCGGCCGTGAGGGCTTCGTCCACGTCCAGAATCCGCCGGAGCAGGAGGACGTCGACCGGGCGGCGAACGGCCTCGTCAGGGCGCGACAGGCGATGCTCTCAGGCGAGTACGACATCGTCGTCTTCGACGAGATACTCACCGCGCATGCCTTCCACCTCATCTCCATCGACGAGATGCTCGAGCTGGTGAGAATGAAGCCCGAGCACGTGGAGGTCGTGTTCACCGGCCGGTACGCGCCGAAGGAAGTCATCGACGCTGCCGACCTCGTGACCGAGATGGCCGAGATCAAGCACTACTACCGGAAGGGTGTCATGGCCCGCGACGGCATCGAGCGCTGAGAAGCGCGGCGCCGGCGGCGCTCCAGCGCGCCCGGGTACGGAAAGAGAGACCTCAGAGTGGCGACAGGCAACTCGCTGAGCCGTGAGACGGCAACGCTGATAGGGGACATGCTGCAGGGCAGCACGCGCGCCCTGGCGCGGCTCATCACCATCGTGGAGCGGGACGACGAGGAGAGCTACCAGGTCCTGCGGCACATCACGCCATCGGGCAGGGCGCACCGCGTCGGCGTCACCGGTCCCCCCGGCGCGGGCAAGAGCACGCTCGTCAACCGGCTGACCTCGTATGCGAGACAGGACGAGCTTCGCGTCGGCATCATCTGCGCCGACCCGAGCAGCCCGTTCAGCGGCGGCGCCGTCCTGGGCGACCGCGTCAGGATGCAGCAGCACTACATGGACGAGGGCGTCCACATCAGGAGCATGTCGCTCCGCGGCAGCCTCGGCGGCCTGCCGGCCACCGTCCACGGCGTCATCAAGCTGATGGAGGCGTACGGCAAGGACCTCATCCTGGTGGAGACGGTCGGCGTCGGCCAGATGGAGTTGGACGTCATGGATAGCGTGGACACGGTCGTGGTCACGCTGGTTCCGGAGGCCGGGGACGACGTTCAGGCGATGAAGGCCGGCCTGATGGAGATAGCGGACATCTTCGTGGTCAACAAGGCCGACCGCGCCGGAGCGGACAGCATGGTGGTCGCCATCAAGAGCATGCTGAACCTCGTCATGCCCCAGGGCGAGTGGAAGGTGCCGGTGCTGGCGACCCAGGCGGAGAACAACATCGGCGTCGAGGAGCTATACCGGCGGATACAGGAGCACCGGCAGATGGGCATCGACACCGGCAGCCTGGAGGAGCGGCGGGCGCGCCAGCGGGCGAACGAGTTGACCACGGTGCTCGAGAAAATGGTCGTCCAGGAGTTCATGAAGGCCGTGGGAGCCGACCGGCGTCTCGCCGAGTACCTGCGCGACATGAACGACGGCAAGCTCAGTCCCTACGCAGCGGCGGAGCAGATATACGGCATCATCGCCGGGAAGGAGTAGCTCCTTCGGGCGGTCCCTTCCGGTCCGCGCCGCTCAGATGAGCCCCTTCTGCCGCATGAACCAGAGGATGCCCGGGACGCGGAGGTCCAGCTCGACGCCCGCGGGCAGGTTCAGCATGAAGCGGTCGGCCTCGGCCACCGGCACCTTCACGACCTCTATCTCTTCGGC
>CAZLPP010000011.1:37315-39831 GCA_964561465.1 uncultured Dehalococcoidales bacterium | reverse complement strand
TTGTACGGGCTGACGTCGCTGCGCTTTACCTCCCGGACGGCGGGACGTTATAGTGGCAGAGGACCGACAACGCTTGCCGTCGGGGGTGTGGAGATGAGGAAAGCGCTGCTGCTTGCGTCTGTGTTGCTGTTACTGTCGGGGTGCTACCCCGTTTCAACTCGGGCGAATGAGCCACCGGAAGCCCGAATAACCTCCATCTCGCCGAAGGTGGTGCCCGAGGGACAGTCCGTCACGTTCGTCGGTGGAGGAACCGATTCCGATGGCGAAGTGGTCGGGTACCTCTGGCGCTCCAGCCTCGACGGCGAACTGAGCCGGATGTCTACCTTCCAGACCACCACGCTCTCGAAGGGCGAGCACGTGGTCTACCTTAAGGTACAGGACAATAACGACGCCTGGTCCGCAGAGGTCAAGGAGTCAGTCACGGTAGTTGCCGCGGTTCCCGTGAGCGTGACATCGTTCACGGCGACGCCTGCGACCGTCGAGCGCGGCAAGAGCACGACGCTGTCATGGACCGTCGCAAATGCCACGTCGGTGAGCATCGACCAGGGCATCGGGGCCGTCCCGCCTTCCGGCTCGGTGCAGGTCACGCCGGAGGTGACAACCACCTACACTCTCACGGCTTTGGGCGCCGGCCCGGCGGCCACCGCGGGTCTGACGGTCACGGTGAGTCAGGCGCTGCGGCGAATCACCCTGACTGCTGATACCGACATGAGCGGCTACGTCCGCTGGAGCGGTATCTACAGGACGGTGGGCATCTACGTGGGAGATGACCAGTCCAACAGGGGTATCCAGGGCTTCCTCACCTACAGGATCTCGCGCATCCCCGAAGGTGCTGTCATCGAGCGTGTCATCGTGGATATGTCCGACTACGACCTGCCGTACGACTCTCCGTTCCCGCAGATGGGGTGCCTCGGAGCGTACCTGCAAAGCTACACCACGCTGTACGGCGCGTACTGGATGGGTGATGACGTGTCCTCCCCGATGGCGGTGTGGTGCGACCTGCCATCGCTCAACACGCCGGCCGAGCAACTGGGCTTCAAGAGGGCGCTGCAGCGAAGGGTCGGAGAGAACGTCTTCCAGTTCCGGCTGCAGTTCGCCGAGAGGGAATCTGACTACGACGACGTGCGGGACATGTTGCACTGGCAGCGCGACTTCATGCCGAGGCTCATCGTGGAGTACTACGTGGAATAGGGGCAGCCACCGGGGCAGTGTGACGCCGGAGAGAAGTATCTCAGAGTCTCAGAAAGTCCTCCGGGCTCAGACCGGCTTGGCGCAGGATTGCGCGCAATGTGCCTTCCGGCAGGTCTCCCGGGTGATGTGGCACGGTGGTCCGAGCGCGGGTGACCGGGTGCCACCAGATCTCGTGACTTCCCTTCGCTTGGCGGTCGAAGACGAATCCCGCGCGTCTCAGCTTGGCGAGGACATCGTCGGCGGTGAAGCCAGAGAGCCTGCCCATCAGGACACGCTCACAGGGATGCGGACGTCACCATCTGGCGGCATGGCGGCGCGGAGTGCGGGTGGCAGGGCGTCTCCGTGCTCAAGATAGGACTCGACTAGCTTCCGGGCGACATCCTGGGCAATCTCCATCGCCTCGGCAGCCGTTCGCCCCTGCGCCACGAGCCCCGGCAGGTCGTCGCTTGTCGCGAGGAAACCGCCCTCAGGCAGCAACTCGATATGGATTGGGAGGAGTATCTCTTTCACCAGGGTATCCTCAGAGCATTGTAGCGTCCGCTCGAGTCGCGGGCAAGTGTCCGATTCACGACGGGGGGTGCGCCGGCGTGAAGGTCCTAGACTGCTCCTCACGCCGCTTCCGGGTAGAGCGCGTGCTGCAGGGCTGATGAGTCCGAACGAGCGGCGTGGACACCCCTCCAGGCGCCGGCACATGGCGCGAATGACTTGACGAACCACGCGGAATGACGTACTACGGTAGAAGACCGGCCGGCAAGGCCGGCGAAGCAATGTCTCGGTGAAAGAAGGAGGGGAGAGACGATGCTGATGCCTCAACGACCGGCACGTCCGGCTGCACAGACGGGCATCCCGGCACAAGAAGACACGGCGGCCATGCTTGGCAGGTTGATGAGGGAGGGGAAGATATCCTCAGGTCAGGCGGCCCAGTACAGGATCTGGGAATCAGCCAGACCCGCGCCCGATGCGGGCGCGGCGGCGATGCGAACCTGGATGTCGGGCCGGCCGACCTTCCCGGGTCTGCCGCCCATGGAGGTTCCGGCCAGCACTCCCGCGCCGCGGCCGGCAACCCCGGCGGCCGGACCGTTCCGACCCATAGACGATGCCGCCGGCGGCCCCGCCGCACCCACCGCCCCGCCCCGGCCGAGCGTTCTGGAGACGCTGGAAAAGCTATTCAAGGAAGGCCGCGTCACGCGCGCTCAGCTCGAGCGGTACAAGAAGTGGGAGGCCGAGAGGCCGTCCTTCGACGCGGGCGGCAAGGCGTTCGACGCGTGGAAGAAGGCGCGACCGGACATACCCCACCTGGAGGAGTACCTGCAGCAGACGCAGAA